>JAYVXB010000766.1:0-10362 GCA_043785585.1 Deltaproteobacteria bacterium
TGTCGCAGAGCTGCTCGCTGCCGCACGCGGCAATACCGAGCGAACCTCCCAAGAGCATCACCGCCGGAACGAGAACGCGCTTCATGTCATCCCTCCTAGAAACCAAGAGTCCAAGCTGCACCCGCCGCGCGTGGGCCAAACCACGGAACGAAGCTCCCTCGCTGGGCTCGGCGCTCCTCCGTCCTCGGCGCCACGAGCCACCACGTGATCGCGGCGCCGAGCGCGACGCCGCCCGTCGCGCCGGAAACCCACGCGAGCGTCCTGCTCGTATGGAGCGAATCGAGCGTGTCCTGCCGGCTGTGACACTCCGCGCTCGAGGGGATCGCGCACACGCCCGCGGGCTGTGAGTTGTACGTTTCCGACTTGCTGCTGGCGTCGACCGCGAAGGCGACTCCAACACCAAGGCCCACCACGCCGACCGCGCCCAAGATGATCGACGGCGTGGGGGGAGGCCAGTTCACCGTGACCGTTTGCCGCGGGGTCGTGTCGCCCTTCGCCTCCGGCGCGACTCCTTCGAACTCGAACGTGACCGTCTCGGTCTCGCCGACGCGCGCGGTCAAGGACGCGCTCTTCCGCTGGGACCCGTACGAGGCGAGCAGCGCGTGCGCTCCGGCCGCCACGTCGAAGGCATCCTTCCAGTCCAACACCGGAGCGCCGTCCAGCGCGATCGAGGTGTTCGGCGGCGCGGTGATGCGGACGTGGCCGACGCGTCCCGAGAGATCGCGGACGTACCCCTCGATCGTCGTGCGCTCGCTCGCCGCGATTTCGGGGTTCTCACGGAGGTAGAGCCGATAGTGCGCGAGCGCGTCCGTCTCGTGCTTGGTGAGCTGCTCGCAGCGCGCGAGGTTGAAGAGAACGTTCGCGTGATGCAGGACCGAATACGCCTGCACGAACTTCGGGAGCGCTTCCTCGTCGCGCCCCGCGTCGTGGAGCGCGAGGCCTTCGCGAAACCGCGCCTGCGCCTCGCGCTTGGCGAACTCGTCCGCGCGCGCGGGCGACGACCACGCGACCGCGAGGGCGACGAGAAAAACGGAAGGGGCGCGCCGTAGGTTCATTCCGGGAGGTCTCGCTTGACGTCGTTCTTGGGCTGCGGGAGCGCGTTAGGACTACGCGGCTCGGCCGTCGTCGGCGCCCTCGGCGCTGCGGTCACCAGCGGGGGGGGCTGCCGGTGCAGGACGCTCTCGCGCCGCCGCCGTCGCCGTCGAAGGGAGCGCCGTCACAGTTCGCGACGCAGGGGGCGTCGGTGCCGCCGAGGGCGCCGTCGGCGCAGGTTGTTGCGCCGTCGCCGCAATCTGCTGCGGCGACGGGGACGAGGCGACAGGTTCAGCGGGCGGCGGCGAGGTCGGGACGGGGAGCGGCGCGTCGGCCACCTTCGCGGGAACCTGCGCCGAAGTCGGCGCTCCCCCGTGGAGCCCTCGTACGAGGGCGAGCACGAGGAACGTCCCGAACGCTACGCCGGCGATCGCCGCGAGGGTGCGCTTCGTACGCCGTGCGTCCGGCACGGTGTCTGCGGAGAGCGGCGCCGCAGGGAGCCGCGAGATCGAGCCCACTTCGGGAGTGCCGCCTCGAGGCTCGCGCTCGGTAGCGGACGTCGCGTCGTCCGAGGGCACGACGGGCGCGGTGCGATTCTCCCGAGGGAGCGGATCCTCCGTCGTGTCGTGCTCCGCCCGCGCGGACGTGACGGCGGTCCCGTTCGGACCGATCTTGAACCCCCGGAGATCGGTCATGCTCCCGTAGAGGAAGCCAGGCCTGTTCGTCGCGGAGGGCTCGTCGCCTTCGTCGAGGATGAGAACGGGCGGCTTTTCGTTCTTCGTCGACATGTCCGCTCTCGTAGGGCGATCCTGCCTGTAAACCGGCCGCAAGGGAACCTAGACGACCGCCGGGGCGCAGCCGGCCGCTGGCCGCCGAAGACGCATGGTAACATTCGGCATGTGCGGGGGAGGGCCGTGCACGGGCGTGAGGCGGCGCCGCTCGAGCGCCGCGCAAAGGGCCGCGTGACGACGCGCGAACTCGTCCCACCGCGCGCGCACGCCGAACAGCTGCCACGTTGCCGGCCTCGCGGCCTGGATGGTCGAAGGTGCCAGCTCCGCAAGCACGGCGCGGGCGCCGACCTCCGCCTGCGCCGTGAGCTTCCGGTTTCGCGTCGCGAGCGCCGCGAACGCGCCCTCGATCGCCGCCGCGACGGGCGCCGCGTCGTTCCGCCAGTCCAGCAAGGCCTGACCGAGCTCCCGCGCGCGCTCCGACGGCCCCGAGCCGCCTTGAACGATCGCGTCGACCTGACCCTTCGAGACGAGGAACGTGCGCAGCGCCCAATCGATGTTGCGCAAGAACGCACGCACGGACTCCTTCGAGCGCAGCGCCGGCGCCGAAGGGGCGTAGAAGGCCGCGAGCAGGTAGAGCCCGCGGAAGGCCTCGTCAGCCGCGGTCGTGGGCTGCGGTTCGCCCGCGGCTCGGGTCACGTTCACCGCCTTGCGAAACTCCGGGTCCGAGACGAGCTCCCCGTGCGCGACGACGAGCTGCGTCGCCATCGCGGCGCGGTCCTGCTCCGGGATCGCGGCGAGCGAGTTCGTCAGGACGGCCAGCGCCTCCACGCGCGCCGCCCGGTAGGAGTCCATCGCGGCGGCGGCGCGCGCGAGCATTTCGGGGACGACGCGCCGATCGGCGTAGAGCGAAGTCGCCAGCTCGTTCGGCGCGGCGTACCGCACGCACGCCGCGAGACCCTCGATCGTGAACTCCGCGCCGTCGACGAGCTCGACCGCCTGCTGCGGCGCGAGCCTGGTTCCCCCGATCGACACGCCGTTTCGACCGCCGTCGTCGACAAGGAGGAAGCGCCCGTTGGCGCCCCGCTCGATCCGCGCGTGCCTCCGGGAGATGAACGCGTGCGGGAGGAAGAGCTCGCACGGCGCATCGCGGCCGATTCGAACCGGGAAGTCCGAGAAGACGCGCTTCTCGATCTTCCCGTCGTACCAGATCTCAATTTCGAGGGAGTGTTCCACGCGGGGAAGGCTTTGCAACGCGCGGGCCGCCGTCGCGCCCTGGCCCCCCGCCGCGGGGTTCGCTCGATCTTTCGCGGCTCGTCATCCCTGTCGCGGCAGACCCGTCGCAGCGGCCGTTCCGAGAGGTTGCTCGCCGGACGCACAACGCTGCTCGCGCCGCGCGCAGCCGCTGTTCGTCGCGCGCGCAAGGCGGAGCGCGCCGCGTCGATTCTCGCGGTCCGGCGCCTTGGCCCTCAACTTGCTCAGGCGCCCTGGCGATACACTGGCCGAGCCCGAGGACGCACGCGATGACCCGCAACGTCGTTTCCTATCCGTTCGTCGATGGCGAGACGCTCATCGGCGAACGCTTCCGCGTGATGAACCGCATCGGCACGGGGGGCATGGGCGTCGTCTTTCTCGTGCGCGACGAGAAGCTCTTCGGCGAGCACGTCTGCGCGCTCAAGATGCTCCAGCCCAAGCTGCACCCTAGCCAGCTCCCGAGCCACGACGCTCGCCAAATGCTCATCAACGAGGTGCGCATCCAGAGCAAGCTCGCGGACTCGCGCAGCGATCACTTCGTGACGATCATCGACTGGGGAACCGCGAACGTCGCGATCCCTGCGTACGTCGAGGCGCCCGCGGGCGGGCAGACGCGCAACGGTCGTCGAGCTGGACCTGCCGTACTACGTGATGGAGTACCTGTCCGGGGACAACCTCGAGGACATCATCAAGCACCTGAAGAAGGAGACGACCTTCCTTCCGTGGGCGCTCGCGATCGCCCTCTGCGCGCAAGCGGCGTTCGCGTTGAGCATCGCTCACGCGCAAGGCTTCGTGCACAAGGACGTGAAGCCCAACAACATCTACCTCTGCGATCGCGGAAACCGCGTCGCCGTGAAGTTCATCGACTGGGGCGTCGCCGCGAAGCACGGGACGCCCGGCGTCTTGGGTTCAGGCACGGACCGGTACGGCGCGCCCGAGCTCCTCATGCGGAGAAGCACCAGCGCGGACGCCGGCGACTTGGAGGACGTTCAGAGCGACATCTTCTCGCTCGGCCTGACCTGTTACGAGCTCATCACGCTCTACCACGCGTTCTTCGAGCACCGCGCTGACTTCGTCTACGCGCACCTCCACGAGTCGCCGACGCCGCTGCACGCGCGCCGACCCGACGCGCCGGCAGGCCTCGAGGACCTGCTCACGGCGATGCTATCCAAGAACCCGGCGGAGCGACCGTCGGCCGCCGATGTCGCCAAGCGCCTCGACGCGCTCGCAGCGCGCGAGGGCTACCGCGACGTGAACGCGCCGCTCCTGGAACTCCTCGCGTCGATGAAGGGCGAGAGCTCCGTGCGCCGGCGCAAGGCGGGCGAGCCCACCGAGGTCAAGGCGAAGGGCGGCGCGAAGTCGGAGGTGTTCTTCAAGCCGAGCGGGGCGACGCCGCAGGCGCTGCCCTCGAAGACCGAGGAGCTCGATCCGGCGCAGCTCGCCGACATCCTCGGCGACCCACCCGCGACCGAGGCCGCCCCTGCGCCGCTTCCCACGTCGACGGGCGACACTCCGGTCTTCGCGCACGACACGGCCTACGACGCCAAGCTCCCGTTCGCGGACGAGCAGGTGCCCTTCAGCAGTACGGATCCCGGCGAAGCGTTCGCGGTCATCGACGAGGACAAGGGGCTCCCCGAATTTCGCTCGATGGCCGACGTCTTCAAGGAGATCGAGGCGATCGAGACGGAGTACCAGCCGTCTCCGTTCGAGCCCGTGGTTCACGCGGCGCCCGCGGCTTCCCCCATACCGCCCATCGCCGCAACCGAACGGATGCCCGTACGCGCCGCGACGCACGCTCCGGCGAAGGCTGCGATGGTGGAGGTGAATCCGCCAAAGGTCGTCATCGCCCCGGCGGCGCCGGCAGCGCAGCGGCTAGCGGTGACGCACACGGCGCCGATGCCGGTCGTCGTGGCCGCCCCGGCGGTGCGCGCGCACGCCAACGTGGAGACGGTGGAAGGTGCGCTCATCGGTCGGGAGCGAAAGCGCCGCTTCGCGGTCCTGACCGCATGGATCGTCGCGGCGCTCGTGGCCGTTCTCACTGTCGCAGGGGTCGCCACGTATCGAGGCGTCTTTCGTCGGCCGAGCCGCGTCGCGCTGACGACACCCGAGGTCGTGGTGGCAAGAGCTCCTGCGAACCCGGCGATGCCGTCGCCGAGCGCGCCCGGGTCGCTGCCCCTCCTTCCCATCGCGGCGACGGCAGCAGCTTCGCCGACTCCGCCCGTCGCCGCATCGAGTCCCGCACCGAAGACGACGCCTCGCACGCAGCTGACCCTCAGCGCCGGCGCCGCACGTGAAGCTGTGGCCGACGCTGGAGTCGCCGCACCGGTCGCGCCGACGTCGTCATCCCCTCCGGCCACCGCCCCTGCTGCGGCGAAGCCGGACAGCGACTACGCGATCAAGACGAAGATTTCCCAATGACCGTGATGGGCGCCAAGTCGGTGTCCGCGTGCGTGCGATCGGGGACCGCGGGCAGCGGCGCGTAGTTCTTCATCGCGTCGACGACGACGTACCACGACGCGAGCGCAGCCCCCGCCGACTCGTAGCGATCGTCGCGTTTCCGTGCGGCCGCTTTGCCCACCCAAGACTCGAGCGCCTCGTGCCAGACGACGCCGCTCGCGTGCGTCAGCGTCGGCAGCGCGCCTCGCTGCTTCAGCTCGAAGAGGCTGCGGAGGTCCTGCCTCTCGTAGAGGAGGTTTCCCGTGATCATCCGGTAGACGACGAGCCCGACGCTGTAGATGTCGGTTCGGCAGTCGACGTCCACCGAGTTCTCGAGCTGCTCCGGGCTCATGTACGAAGGCGTACCGACGACGTCTCCGAGGCGCGTCAACGGCGACGGCTGCGTCAGGGCAGACGCCGCGCCGCCTGCGCCAGTCTGGACGCGCTTGGCGACGCCGAAGTCGAGCACTCGCAGGCGCTTCGGTGCGCGCTCGAGGAACAGGTTCGCCGGTTTGATGTCGCGATGCGCGATGCCGATGTTGTGGGCCGCCTCGAGGCCGAGGAGCGTGTGCGCGATCATCCACGCGACGTCGAGGAAGGGGACGGTCTTGTCGCGGCGCAGGCGCGCGTCGAGCGACTCGCCTTCGAGGAACTCGAAGATGATCCAGCCGCGTGAGTCTCGGTCCGTGCCCGCGGCGATGACGCGCGCGACGTGCGGAGAGCGAATGCGCTCCGCCGACCACGCCTCGCGCTTGAGCCGCTCCAGAAGCTCGGCGTCGCCGTTGAACTGTGGGTGCAGAAGCTTCGCGGCGACGCGGGCGCCGGACTCCTGATCGACCGCCTCGTAGACCTCGCCCATTCCGCCTTGCGCGACGAAGCGGACGAGCCGGTAGCAGCCGCCGAGGACCTTCCCGATCGCCGACTCGTCATGCATCGCCGACCTTCCCCTTCCGCTTCCCTTGAAAATCTCGGCTCTGCCGCTTTCGAAGCCCGTACTTTTCGAGCAGATCGGAGACATGGTTGCGCGAGGCGTCGGTGATCCTCGTGAGCTCCATCAAGTCGCCGCCGGTCTCGCGGAAGAGCCCCTCGAGCAGCGCCCGCTCTGCCTGCTCTCGAACCGCGGCGAGCGTTCGCCCGCTCGCCGTGAGGCTCCCGAAGAGCGAGGGCGCTTCGCCGCGCGCCGCCGCGGCGGAAGGCGCGATGGGGGACGCGTTCACGATCGCGCGCTCCGCGGGGCCGAGGCCGTACGCGAGGTCGATGGCCTGCGCCGGATTGGCGTCGTCCGCGCGCGAGAGCGTGAGATCGACGAAGTTCCGCACGACGTGTCGTAGCTGCCGCACGTTCCCGGTCCACGGGCGCTCCTTCAGCCACGCCATCTTCTCGGCCGGAATGTCGTCGACGAGCTCGGCGTGCCCAAAGTCCGCGAGGAGCTGCGCGATCAACGCCTCGATGTCCTCGCGTCGGTCGCGAAGCGGAGGGATCTCGATATGAACCGCGGTCAAGCGCGAGTAGAGGTCATCGCGGAACTGGCCTCCGTTCACGCGGGCCGCGAGGTTGTGCTTCGTCGCCGAGAGGATGCGGACATCCACCTTGCGGTACTTGTTCTGCCCGACGGACTTCACCTCTTGCTCGTCGACGACACGCAGGAGGCGGGCCTGGACGTCGAGCGACAGGTCGCCGATCTCGTCGAGGAAGACCGTGCCTCCGTTGGCCTCGACGAAGGGCGACTCCTTCGCGCTCGTGGCGCCCGTGTACGCGCCCTTTTCGTAGCCGAATAGCTCGGCCTCGGCGAGCGTCGGAGGGATCGCGGCGCAGTCGATGACGATGAACGGCTTCGCGGCGCGGGCGCTCTGGTTGTGGATCGCCCGCGCGAAGAAGGTCTTGCCGGTGCCGATCTCGCCGGTGAGATGGACGCTCGTGGAGAGCGCCGCGACGCGCTGGAGCCGATCGAGCACGAAGCGCATCTTCGCGGAGCGCGTCTCGGACGCGCCGAACTTGCCGACGAGCTCGCGCTCGCTGCCCGTCGGGTTGAACTCGAGCTCGGTGTCCCCGAGCCGAATCTTCGCGGGCCTCCGCAGGAGCGCGTGCTGACCCGAGCCGAGAATGACGTCGTTGACGCGGGTCCCGTTGGTCGACGCGAGGTCGCGGATGAGGACGCCGCGATCCGTGCCGACGAGCTCGCAGTGCGCCGTGCTGACGAGCCGGTCGTCGGCGAGGCGCAGGTGGCACGCCTCGCCGCGCCCGACGACGCGGGTGCTCTCGTCGTCGATGGTGATCGATCGGCCCGAAGCTCCGTGGACGAGCGTTCCCCCAACGATCTGCACCCGGAAGCGGCCAACAGTAGTTCGATCCATCGGGACCATTCGCCGAGAGAATACCCGGCCACCGTCGTGTCGCTTGCTCGCGAACCGAGCAAGCTGCGAGGCCCGCGCACAACCCCAGCTCGTCCTTTGCGCGGCGGGAGCGCAGTCGTAGTCGGTGTGTTCAAAAAGTGAAGCAAAATCAATGGGCACGCCGCGACGGAGCTCCGATGGATTGGCTGGCTCGAGCCTTGCGATGACCTCACTCGCGCGGCCGAAAAGATTCGCCGCAACTTTCTCGCGCATCGCGCCGATGGGTCATCGGCAGGCGCGCGCACCCCGCGGAGGACTTCGACGATGGGCTACGACGATCTCTCGCGACTCGGCATCACCTTCAGGTCGTCACCGGTCGAAGGTGAGCAGGTGCGCGTGCACGAGATCACGGGCCGCGAGCAGCTCGGTCAGCTCTTCGAGTTCCACGTTCGGTTCTCGGTCGGTACGGACTCGCTCCCCGACGCGACGCTCGAGCAGCTCCTGGAGTCGCCGTGCACGTTCACGCTCGGAAGCGGCGCGTACGACGCGATTCACGGAATCGTGCGCGACGTCGAGCTGGTCGACGCGCGCGAGGGGCTCCGCGAAGTGTACGTCGCCACGGTGGTCCCGTCGTTCTGGCTGCTGACCCTCTCGCGCGTGAGCCGCGTCTTCCAGAACATGACGGTCGCCGAGATGGCGAGGGACGTCCTCATGCGCGCGGGCTTCGGCGAGGAGGACTACGCGCTCCACCTCCAGAGCAAAGGCGACAAGCGCGAGTTCTGTGTCCAATACGAGGAGAGCGACTGGGACTTCCTCATGCGCTGGTTCGAGCACGAGGGCTACTACTACTGGTTCGAGCACACCGCGCACGGCACGCGCCTCGTGGTCGCCGACGTGAACCACGCCTCGCCGGCCCTGCCCGGCGGCGCGGAGCTCGCCTACCGCGAGCTCGCGGGGACGGGCCGCGCGACGGAGTCCGTCTTCGCGTGGACGCATTCGCGCCGCCGCACCCCGCGCCGCGTGGTGCTGAAGGACTACAACGAGCAGAACCCCGCGCTGCCGATGGTCGGCAAGGCGGACGTCGGCGTGGCCGGCGGCTTCGGCGTCCTCTTCGCCTACGGCGAGCACTTCGAGAGCGGCGACGCGGGCAAGCGCCTCGCGACGAAGCGCGCCGAGCGCTGCCGCGTCGAGCACATGTCCGTCCGCGGGCAGACGGACTCCACGCGCATGCGCGTCGGCTACGCCTTCACGCTCACCGAGCACTTCCGCGCGGAGAACAATCGCAAGTACCTCCTCACCGCGATCCAGCACCACGCCGGCCTCGTCTCGGCACCCGGCGAGCCGGACTTCTACGGCTACCGCGCGACGATCCAGGTGCTCCCGACGGACGTGCAGTTCCGCCCGGCGTGCATCACCCCGTGGCCCCGCATCGACGGCGTCATGCACGCGCACGTGGACTCGGACTCGTCGGGCACGTTTTCGACGATCAACGCGCAGGGGCGCTACCGCGTTCGCCTGCCGTTCGACAGCACGGGCAACGCCGGCGACGGCGCGTCGTGCTGGGTGCGCATGTGCCAGTCCTACGCGGGCTCCGGCTACGGCTCGCACTTCCCGCTGCACAAGGGCGCCGAGGTCCTCGTCGCGTTCGTAGACGGCGACCCCGATCGCCCTATCATCGTCGGCGCCGTGCCGAACGCCCACACGCCGAGCCCGACGGCGAGCAAGAACGCGACGCAGTCGGTGATCCGCTCGGCGTCGGGAATTCAGTTCTCGATGGACGACTTCCACGCTCCGCCCCCGTCGTCCCGCGCAGCTTGATCGAGACGACTTTCACTCACGCAATGCCGCACCCACCAGGAACGCCTGCCATGCCCACGAAGATCCCCGCGGATTACTACAACACCAAGGTCGATGGAGAGGACGCCCTTCAGCTCACGACGCCGCCGACCCCGGGCGCGCCGACGAACCACCCGAACTTGATGCAGCTCTACGTGCCATCGGAGAACACCGAGCTGGACCTCGGAGCAGGCAAGACGCCGGGGATTCGCATGGCGACGGACAACCACGTGCACCTGACGGCGCGAAATCCGCCCACCACGATTTCGCTCGGAGCCCCGGGCGGCGCGGGCGTCACCGACAAGGCAGCCGGGCTCCAGATTGTGACTAAGGGCGAGAAGCGAGAGGAAGTGCTCGGCGCTGTTCGTGAGGTCTACGGCAACCAGAAGATCGAGACGGTCGAAGGCGCTGTCTGGGAGACCTACAAAAGCACAAAGAAGGAAATCGTCGAGAAGGACGTCGAACAGGAGTACCACGCCAACAGGAAGGAAACGGTGAAGGAACTGTCGGTTTCCAGCACGACGCGCACCGATCGGATCGACGGGGACTGGCATGTGCGCGTGACCGGCGATCGCCACGAGCAGATCGACGGCAACCTGAAGCACTACAAGCGCGGCATGTTCTGGACGATGACGGAAGGAACGACCAACGACATCTGCGTTGGCGAAAAGGCGACTTTCGTGCAGGGGGCCAATGTCGGCGTCTACGCGGACGCGAACCTGGCGACTACCATCGGGGCGAAG
>JAYVXB010000767.1:0-29086 GCA_043785585.1 Deltaproteobacteria bacterium
GATCGGAGGACGCTCGCGCCGACGCGGATGGGAGCGCTCGCGCGACGACGACCTAGCTCCGGCGATACGATGACCGCGGCGGCGGCGCCTTCGACGGACGCCGAGCACATCGCGCGCGTGAGAGGCGCGGAGACCATCGCGTCGCCGAGGACTTCGTCGACCGACATGCGCGTGCGTCGCTCCGCGAGCGGGTTCAAGCTTGCGTGCGCGTGGTTCTTCGACGCGATCCCGGCGAGGTGCCGCGCGGTCACGCCGTGGCGCTGCATGTACGCGCGTGCGGCGCGCGCGTGGCGATCGGTGTCGGCGTCGTCGTTCGTCGAGGGCGCGCGGCGCTTGTCGGCGTGCGCGAGCTTCTCGACGCCGAACGCGAGGACGCAGTCGTACTCTCCGGAAGCGACCGCGAGCCACGCGAGATGAAACGCCGTCGCAGCGCTCGTGGTCCCGCCGCGCACGTCGAACGTCGTCGGGCCGCCGAACGACCCGACCGCGGACGTGCCGAACGCGACCTGGAGCTCGCGCGCCGCGACGCCCGCATCGGCGAGCGCGGCGTCGATCGCCTCGCGACCGAGCGCACGGAGGGTCCGCTTCGCGAACCGCCCGAACCGCGTCATGCCCACCCCCAGGACGACAGCTTCCCGCATTGCAGTGGGGAACACTCGCACGAGCGAGAGCAAAGGCCGTGGCGAGCGGGGAGGGGGGGACTCTCATGAGACCCGAGATGCCCGCGGCGTGCGCGGGCGGCGCGCACGTGCGATCAGAGTTTGATCCGACGTGCGCGAGGGGATCTCGTCGGCGATCACGCTTTCCTTCTGCGCCCGGCGTCCGCGCGCTCACCGGATCGGAGCCTGATCTGGCGCACTTGGAACCCCACCCGGAATTCCCCCGGAACCGAAGGGTCGCTTTCGGCGGTTTGGGTTCCGGTTGGGTTCCGGGGATTCCGACGCGATCGGGTGCACGCTGCTTTTCGCCGCCCGTCGAACCGCCGCGCGGCGAAAAGGAACGTCTCATGGCCTCCGCGAATTTCAATCGTCTGCTCGTCATCGGCACGGTCACCTTCGAGCGCTTGGACCACTTCGCGATCCCCGCGCTGCTCCGCCCGCACCTCGCGGCGCTCGCGAAGGCCCACGCGGCGCTCGCGAAGGAAGCGCGTCGCGCGGGCGTCGCGCGGACGGCGCGCGCGGCGGGGTCGATCGCGATCGCGGAGGCGGACGCGGCGCTCGGCGGGAGCGTCGAGCAGCTCGCGGGGGCGCTCGTCGTCGCGGGGCTCGCGCCGCTGCGCGCGCCTTTCGCGGCGTTCGGTGGGAAGGCGGTGTCGTACTACACGCGCGGCTCGCGCGTGCGCGTGGCGAAGGAGATCGGAGCGCTGGTCGTCGCGATCCGCGAGACGGATCCGCCGCCGCTCGTGAAGCAGAAGCTGGCGGTCTGCGCGCGCCATTGCGGCGCGGTCACGGAGGCGTACGCGGCGCTCGGCGCAAAGCGCGTCGAGTGCCGCATGGCGCGGGGCGCGCGCGAGACGGCGTTCGACGCGTTCGTCGCGGCGTACTCGGACGTGAAGCACATCGCGAGGGTGGCGTGGCGGGGGGATCCGGAGACGTTCGGGATCGTGTTCGGGGAAATCGAAGCGGATCGGTTTGGGAGCCGCGGCGTACGGAAGAAGGTCGCGATGAGCGACGTCGCAGTTGCGGAAGAGCGGACGCTGTCTCAGTCGAGCGGCGCGTCGCCGCTCATCGCGTCACCCGTCGTCGCGTCGGCGTCCGGCGTGGATGCGTCGGGCAACGAAGCAGCGCACGAGCCGCGGCCGTCCCTGCTCAGCGTCGGCTGGATGTCGACGCGCGACGCGCGTGCCGCGAGGCCGAACGACATGAGATTGCACGTCCTGCTCGGCGGTGCCGCCAGGTCGAAGGCCGCGGGAACGAGCTCGCTGACGCGCGCCGTGCCGGCTTGGACGCCGCCATCGACGCATCCGAGCACGAGCTCCGCGACGTGGTGTTCGAAATCCGTGCCGAGCTGCCCGCCCGATTCGAGGTAGGCCGCGATCACGAGCGGATCGATGGTCTTCCCGTCGTCTGCCAGCTCGCCCGTAATCACCAGCCCGAACGCGTTCACCGACACGAGCGCTCCGGTGGTGTTGCCGAGTGGCAGGAGCACGAGCTGACCTGGATCGAACCGCGCAACGAGCTTGTTCGCCGTGACGGACGCCGCGATGGACGAAGGGTTGACGTTGTCGAAAACCGGAGCGCTCCCGCCGCGCAAGACGGACGCGAGACGAACGCGCACGGCGGTGTCGTCCGCAAGACCGTTCCAGCCGTCGATGACGACGACGAAGCCGCCGAGTTCGGCTTTGATCCAAGCGTTGACCTCGGTCTCGACGTCGCTGGCCGCCGGAAAGTAGCGCAGCATCGGTCCGAGCACGTTCGAGCCGAACGCGTTCTCGACGCCGTTGGCTGGCGACGGAAACGGGACGACCGGCGGCTTCGTGGGTATGCACGACGGCGCTCCGTCGCGTTCCGCGCAGTCCTGACTGAGCCCGACCGCATAGCCCGCGTCGGCGCCGAACGAGACCGAGTCGACGCGAAAATAGATCGTCGGGGTCATTGCGTCCTCGCTGCCGGTGCCGCCGTCTGCACCGCACGGCGCGCGCGCGTACGCGGGATGCCCGGCGCAAGCGCCACACGCGATGGGCAAGTCGCCGGCTTGGTAGTCATAGGCGTGCGTCACGAGGCTGCACGCGACGGCGAGCCCGGCGCCGCAGAGCACGAGGCTTCGAACGATCGCGCCGAGCTTCCCCACCTCGGCGAACTTATCACTCCTTCGCGTCGTCGCGCGCGACCGTCAAGGACAGGGGGTGACGACGTTCGAGAATGCCTCGTAGCCACCGATGGACGCGCGAAACGCATCGGCGGCCCACGTCACGCTGAGCGCATCGCACGCCGGTCCGGTCGGGTTGGTGTCGTAGAACACGTCGGCCGCGGAGCTCGACAGACCGGGCAGCGCACGCTTCAAAGCGAACAGCTTTGCCTGGTCACACGCCGCGAGGAACTGGGCGACGTCGTCGCTCTTCGCCTGCAGCTCGGCGAGTGGCCAACGGCCGAAGAACTGCTCGTACTCGAGCTTCTCTTTCGTGATGTTGGCGACCATGTGCATGTCGTAGAGCGGCACCTCGAGCGCGACGCCGGCATTCACGATGCGATTCTTGAGGGGTTTGAGGAACGAGTAGTCGACGACGAGTACGCCGCCCGCAACGTACGCGTCGTCGGTCTTCGAGTTGACGAGCGGGATCTGATCGCTGCGAAGGTCGGGATCGGACTGCGCAGTCGCTGCGATCCACTTGTCATTCCCGTCCCACGCGGGGATTTTGTTCGTATCGACCTCGGCTCCGACGAGTCGCTTCGCCGACACGATCCGGACGGACACCTTCTTGTCGTCCGGTGTCCCGTTCCAGCCGTAGACGATCGTGAGGATCGAGCCGTGGCCCTTCACGAGCTGCTCGGAGAAGGTTCGATCGAGAGGTAGCGTATTCGGGTCGGCCTTCAGCGCACCGAGGTAGAGCGGAGCGAGAAAGCGCTGTGACAGCGCGTTGTCGATTCCGCGCGGATACACCTTCCACGGAGTCTCGGCCTCGGGCCCAGCGTCCGGAATGATCGCAGCGCACGTCGCTGGCAAACCGTCCGGCGCGCGGCTCGAGCAGTCGAAGTCGTAGCCGACGCGGTCGTTGTAAAAATTCGGATCGAGCGTCTTCATCGGATCCGCTTGGAAGCCGAGCTGCAGACTCTTCCATGCGTAGACGTAGACCTGCCCGTCGTCGCCGCTCCCTTCCGTCGGACACGGCGGGTGGCGAAGGTTCGTGTCACCGCCCGGGCAACGACGGCAGATTTCGTCAGCGGGCGTGTCTTGCGATGGGCCGGTGTCCGGGCCAGCGTCCGGCTCCGGGACGGGCCCCGGCTCGAAGTCCGCTACGTGCGTGATCTTCTCGCAGGCTATCGCCGTCGCCGCGATCACCGCACACGCGCACGCCGTCGCAAGGGTGCGTCGCATCTCAGAACTTCCCGCCGATCTGCGCGCCGAGCCCCATCGGTGCGAAGTAGAGGCGCGGCTCTTCCTTCTTCGGCGCGGGGGCCGTGAGGATGACGACGGCGCCCGCAACGAAGAGCGCCGCGCCTCCTCCGAGTGTCAGATCCGCGATGAGCGACTCGGTCTTCAGTCGATCGATCGTAGGCCGCGTCGAGTCGGGACAAAACTTCCGCGCGTTCGCACCCGTCCCGAGACACGCCGCGTCGAGATCATGCGAATCGCCGAGCGCCTTCGCCCCAAAAATCCCGCCCACCGCCATCGACAGAAGCCCCGCCCCACCAAGAACGTACCCAACGAGCCGCTGCGTCGTCACCGGCGGCGTGCGCTGCTCGAGCCCCATCGCGACGCGCACCGTCTTCTTCTCGCCGTCGGCGAGCTGTACTGCTTGCTCCCAGCGCCCATCTTTCGCGGTGACGCGGACGCGATGGCTCCCGGGATCCACCGGGAACGTCGTCCGCCCCATCGGCATCCCCGCTTCGTCGATCAAGATCGTCGGTGTCACGGCGATCCCGCGCGCGTCGATCACGATCTCGAGCGTCGCGATCCTCGCGCGCACCGCGGGGAGCTCGTTGCTCGCGTCGCGCTGCGCGTCCTTCCACGCGTCCGGTGCCTCTGCGCTGAGCTTCTCCGCGACGATCGTCTCCAGCGTCTTTGTGGCTTCGACGACGCGCCCGAGCAAGACCTGGCACCGCGCGATCCGAAACAAGAGCGTCGGCGCGTGAAACTTCGCCTCGGCCTGCTTCCAGAACGGCACGGCGCGGTCGCACCGTCCCGCGGAGAACGCCTCGTCGCCTTGCGCGGCGAACACACGCGCTTCCGCGCGCGCAGCGTCGATCGCGGCGTCGGCGCGCGCATCGCGAGTCCCGCTCAGAACTACGAAGGAAGACGCTAAGACTGCAACGGCCGCGACGGTTCGACGCGCGTGCATGGGTCTAGATCCCGAGGGGTGGAAGCTTGAACGGCGAAGCGCCGGACGCCGGGGGCGGCGTCGGCGGAGGAGTCGGAGGTGGCGTGGTGGGTGCGGCGGTCGCGGTGGGAAGAGCAGCGGTCGACGTGTTGGTGGCGGGCGCGATCACGAACGGACGGAGACCGCTCTGGATCGGGCGAGCCGCGACCGGCGTCGTCGACGCGGACGTCGCGGGGTTCGCGCCTGCATCGTTGGCGGCCGCAGCGACCGTCGCGCTCGGCGCGGTGATCGCCGTCGCGCTGGGCAACGCGGACGTCGTCGCGCTCGTCGTCGCGCTCGGCGCCGACGTCTGCGCCGGCGTCGGCACGAGCAGCCCCGCCTTGTACGTCGCGAGCGCGACGAGCGGCGCGGCGACGAGCACCGCCCACAGCGCGACGCGTTTCCTCCCGCGCTTCGAGCGCATGCTCGGACGCGTCACGGCGTGATCCGACGGCGATTGCGACGTCGTCGTCTGCGCAGGCGGCGGCGCCGAAGGGATGCGTCCGAAACGAATCTGCGACCCCTGATCCGAGCCCGGCGGCGGGCGATCGCTCGTCTTCACGCGGCCCGCAGGGCGCGACGGACTGCTCGGCGCCTCGAGCGTGCGGGACAACGCGTCCGGTGGCAGCGACTTCGCCGGCCCCGAATCGTTCGCCGACGGCGACGTGCCCGGCAGCGCGCTGAAGCTGGTCCGACTCACGTCGCGCCCGCTCCCCGAGTCGCTCGTGCGAAGGCTCCCCGACACCGACACACCGCCCTCGAGCGCGATCGCGAGCTGCGTCGCCGCCATCTTCGCGCTCGAGAAGCGCTTGTTCGGATCCGGGGCGCACGCGATGTTGAACCAGTCGTCGAACGCTTGCGGGAGATCGCGGTTCACCGAGCGCGCCAACGGATGATCGGCCGCCGCGATTCGTTCGAAAAGATCCAGCAGCGATTTCCCCTCGAACGGCGGGATGCCCGTCACGCACTGGTACGCGACGACGCCGAACGCCCAGATGTCCGCGCGCAGATCGAGGTCCGCCGAGTTTCGCACCTGCTCGGGTGCCATGTAGAGCGGCGTCCCGAGCACCGTCCCGGTGCGCGTGAATGTCGCGAACGCCTTCGTCGCTTCGAACGGCTCCGACTCTTCGACGTCGGGCGAGTCGAGCTCGTTCAAGAGCTTCGCGATCCCGAAGTCGAGGACCTTGATGCTCTCGCGCCCCTCTTCGTCGTTGATGATGACGATGTTGTCGGGCTTGAAGTCGCGGTGGACGATGCCGAGCGCGTGCGCACGATCGAGCGCGCGCGCCGCCTGCTCGAGGAAGCGCACGGTGCTGTCGATCGGCAATCGTTTCAAGCGAGCGAGGCGGTGTCCGAGCGTCTCGCCGTCGAGCATCTCCATCACGAGGTACGGCTGCCCCTCGTCGGTGATCCCGAAATCGAAGACCTGCACGGCGTGGCGCGTCTTGAGTTGCGCCGTCACCTGCGCTTCGGTGAGGAATCGTTTTCGTGTCGACTGCTTCTGCGCCGAGTTGCCCGCGAGGAACTTGATCGCGACTTGCGAGTTGAGTGCTACGTGACGCGCACGCCACACCTCGCCCATGCCGCCTGCTCCGAGTAACGACTCGAGCGTGTAGCGGCCACCGACCAATTTGCGTTCGGTGACATCGACCCCCATTCGAACCCAAAGAGTAAACGTCCCTGGGCATAACGGGAAGAGATCGACATCAATCGTAAAGTGTCGGTCCGTCTCTCTCTTCCCGACATGCGGCCCTACATCCGTTCCAGCTCTTGCACGAAGAAGTAGATGATGATCGCCTCGGCCAACAAACCCGCCGAAAGCGCGCGCGCGGCGAGCGCGGGGCCGGCGACCATCGTGCCGTAGACGAAGCTCGCGCCGGTGAGGATCGCGAGCGACAAGACGAAGCGCACGAGGAGCGACGGACCTCCGCGCTCGCGGCCGCGGAGATCGCGCACGAGGCCGAAGAACATCCGCGCGATGAAGACGAACGCGACGATGCTCAAGAACGAGAGGTTCTTCTGCCCGATGAAGAAATCGTAGAGCCCGTGCGCGACGACGACCGTCAGGAACGCGCGCGACAGAGTCTGCGTGTGCTTCTCGCGATCGCAGACGTAGTCGTAGAGCGCGGTCGCCGAGATCGCCGCGAGCGACATGTGAAAGAGGTTTGCCAGGAGGAAGCGACCGAGCGCGACGGAGACGTCGTGCGACGTGAAGTAGCCGAGGTTCTCTTCTGCGGCGAAGCCGAGGCCGACGATCGCACCGCACGCGACCACTTCGCGGCGTCCGCCGTATTTCCGGATGAACGGCAAGAGCGGCAGGAAGAAGACGAGCTTCGAGATCTCTTCGCGGAGGCCGACGCCGAGGACCCACCAGATGACGTCGGCGATCGCGTTCTTCTTTTCGACGAAGTGGAAGATGTCTTCCTCGACGAAGAGGATCGCGAGCGTGAGGTAGACGCTGGCGACGCCGAGGGCGAACGCGGCGAGGTAGAGCGGAACACGGAACCGCTTTCGCTCGCCCATCTGGCCGATGCGTGCGCAAAACCAGAACCAGAGGAGGCCGGCGGTGCCGGCGAGCGCGTAGATGCCAAACGTCGCGTGCGGCATGTTCGCCGGGAAAAACCAGCGCAATGCGCCGCTCCAGTCGCGAACGTGGAACGCGTACCGGAGACGCGTCGATGCGTGGATGAGGCCGTCGTAGCGAGGGTCCTTCAGCTTCTCGCCGACTCTGTCCCACTCCGCCGAGGCCATCAGCAGATCGACCGCGCGCTCTCCGTCGTCGGCGCGCTCGTCGTGCACGCCGCCGAACGCGAGCGCCTCGCGCTCGTAGCGGGCGGCTGCGTCGGTGATCTTCCCCGAGCGCATCGCGTCTTGCGCGATCAGGTGGTTCGCCCACGGCGTCGGAGGCTCCGCGTCGGCGAGGTCGAGGATCGGCGCGCGGTCTTCGTCCTTCGTCGAGAACGTGGTCACCTTGCGCCAGTAACGCGCGAGCACCGCGACATCCGCGGGGACGCGCGGGCTCGCGAGGAGCGCGTCCACGCGCGCGTCGTCGGGCGTCACCGCGGGCGCGCGGAGCTTCAACTCTTGGCCGTCTTCGCTCATCTCGAGCTGCGGCGACGACAGATGCGCGTGGTTGTCGAGGAACGCGACGAGGAGCGGCACCGTCACCGGACCGCGATCGATCATCGTCCAGTAGAGCGCCTCTGCACCCACAGGATCGCCGCGCATCGAGAGCGCGTGCGCGCGTTCGTCGAGCGGCTGCCGCGCGCGCATCACGCGCTCCGCGACGATCCCACCGACGACGAACGCCAGCACGATCGCGCACGCGATCACGGGGAGCGACCAACGGCGCGGGTTCATCAGAAACTTCAGCACGCGCGCATGCTACTTCGAGCCGCCCGCGATGTCGCACGCGCTGCGCGATCTCAACGCGTCCCCGCGTCGCCCGTGCGCGCGATCGTTTTGCAGCACCGAAACCCGAGGTGGTAGTTCACGTGCGCCGCCGTCTCGATCCGCTCGACGTGCCAGAGCGGCTCGAAGTTGCAGTGGTCGGGGTAGCGCGTCCAATAGCCGCCCGGATCGGTCGGCTTCTTCTGCACGTCGACGTAGTGAAACGCGCTCCCCTTGAGTTGGTCGTACGTGAACCCATCCCAGTGCGCGCGCGTCATGATCTCGGCGACGTTGCCGTGCTGATCGAAGACGCCGAAGCGCGATTTGCACTGCGGGAATGCACCCGAAGGCTCGGTGTCCGTCGTGCACGTGGTCCAGAGATCGTTCATCGTCTGCAGCGCGCACTTCGTCGCGCGACCAAGCCGCGATTTGTTCGTGTTGCAGATCGTGATGTCGAGATCGTTGCCGTAAGCGTAGACGCGGTCGGCGCCGCCCGCGGGATCCGCGCGGCAGCTCAGGTTCCATTCGCGTTGCTCGCAGAGGCGCTTCCCTTGCGCTTTGCACATCTGCGACGCCTGGACCGGCGACATCCACACGAGCGGGAGCTCGCACGCTTGGTTCGGAAACTCGAAGACGTCGATGCAGAAGCTCGCGTTCGCGGGATCGCCTTTGTCCCAGATCGGCACCATGTTCGGTTCGCCTCCGCATCGATCGCGCTGCTCGGGCGTCTGCAAGACGACGCCGCGCAAGCGCTCGAGGCAGGTGCGCCTGCCGATCGCGTGGTGCGCGACGGCTTTGTTCCCCTGGTTGATGTGCACGGGTCCGATCGCGAAATCCATGGAAGCGAAACGGCCCGGATCGTCGAAGAGCGCGAGGAGGGCTTCGCGCGAGTCGCGGTGGAGGTTCATCGGATCGTCGTCGATCGCGGCGAGCGGATCGGACGCATCCGACGGCGCGTCAGGCGCGTCGGCGTCGGCGATCGCGGAGGGGGATGCGTCGGAGCCCGCGTCGAGGAGGCGAGGGACGCTTGCGTCGCGCGTCTTTGTCCGCGAAACGCTCGTGGGCGTCGGCGCGGCGGGGGCGCACGCGAGCGGCGCGAGGAGCAAGAAGAGGATCGGTCGACGCATGCGGAGTGAAACGCTCTGGCCGAGCGTACCCTGCCGTGCTCCTCATGACTCTTGGCCCCGCGCGCATCGACTTGGGACAATGGAGGCTCGTGACGCGCCACGCTCCCTTCGTCTTTGTCCTCTCGAGCGCCGGCTGCATGGCGGGGAGCGGCAGCGCGTGGATGGCCGAGCCCCTCGCGCCCGCGGAAACGCACGCGCCCACGCGCGCGCTCGCGTTCACGCCCACGCCCACGCTCACGCCCACGCCCACGCCCACGCCCACGCCCACGCCCACGCCCACGCCCACGCCCACGCCCGCGCCTTCGCCCGATCCCACCCACGTCCTCGGCGTCTTCCGCAACACGTACTACGACTTCCCCCGCGAATCGGACTACGCCGGCCCGACGCTCGCCCTCATGAGCGGCGCGTGCCACCCGATCGCCACCGTCCCGCGCGCCTTCTACGACGCCGTCTGCGTCCAAGGCAGCGGCACGCTTCGCAAAGGGAAGACCGTCTCGTTCGCGCGCCGCGATTGCGACTGCGCCGAGGTCTGTCCGCGCACCGGTCATCGCATCTGCTTCGACGCGCTCGACGCATCGCGCTTCCCGTGGGGACGCGGCGCCGCCGGTCGCGCGATCACGCCGCTCGTCACCGTCGCCGCCGACACGCGCGTCCTCCCGCTGGGCACGCCAATCTACGTCCCCGAGTTCGACGGCGTCGCGCGCGATGACGCAGGCGCGACGCACGACGGCTGCTTCGTCGTCGAGGATCGCGGCGTGCGGATCGTCGGCCAGCACATCGACGTCTTCACGGGCGACGAGTCGAGCACCGCGCGTTTGAACCGCGTCGTACCGAGCAACAAGGGCGTCACGGTCGTCGTCGACGAGCCGCGCTGCGAGCGCCTGCGCAGGTAAAGGCGAATTCTCGCGCCGCTCCGCGTATGACTGCAAAGGACGCGTGGGGCATCCGAGTTCAAAGCGCGCGAGGATGGGTGCGATGGGCCTTTTGCGGGCGCGGGCGATGATGGCGTCGATGGCCGCGCTCGCCGTCGGGTGCGGCGCGGGAAATCAGGGCCTCTACGAGCCGAGCTACGGCGGCGCTGCCCCGCAATGCGGCATCGCGGACATGCGGCCCGCGCCGCCTCCGACGCCGCCGTGGAATCCGTCGTCGGCGCGTCCGCACGGTGCGCAATCGCCGAGCGTCGCGCTCGAGCCGTGGCAGCAACACGCGCGCGCGTCGCAGATGATCGCGCGGATCGCGCAAGCAGGCGCGACGGTCGGGAGGATGCTCGAGCAAGCGAGGGCGCAGAAGGACGTCGTCAAGACGCTGTGCATGAACGACAAGCTCGCGCAGATCGACGTCGCGTTGAGATCCGCGGTCGAGCGAAAGGTGACACTCGGCGAAGCGGCGGGGCGCGGAGACGCGGCGGTCAGCACGCACGAGTTCACGGCGCTCACGCTGTTGAACCAGCGCGTGGAGCAACTGTCGTCGGAGGCGAACCAGTGCGTCGGCGAGGAGATCGCGTTTGCGTCCGAGACGATCGCGACGACGCAGATCTCCGGCTCGTCGCGCGAGATGCGCGCGCCGAAAAAGCCCGGCGTCTCGGCGCGCGGCGGCGCTGCGGCTGGACAGGGCGGCCGGCCTCCCGCGCAAGCCGCGCCGCGTGCGCCCGTGCCGTCGCCCGCCCCGCCCACGAGGAACACGCTTCCGCCTCCGCCTCCCCCGAAGCAGGCGCCGGCGTCGGTTCTCACCACAGACGCGCCTCACGACACGTCGCTCATGGTCTACACCGCCGACGTCGGGCTCGCGGTGCGACACATCGGCAAGGGGCTCGACGCGATCGAATCGATCGCACGCGACTCGGGGGGCTTCCTCTCGCAGCGCGCCGATCGCGAGATCACGATCCTCGTCCCGCGTGAGCGCTTCATCGAGACGATCGAGCGCATCACGAAGCTCGGCGACGTGCGAAAGCGTTCGATAGCCGCGCTCGACGTCACCGACGAGTTCGTCGATCTCGAGGTGCGCCTGACGAACGCGCGCGCCCTCCGCGAGCGGCTCATCGTCCTGCGCGCCGAGGCGAAGACCGTCCACGATCAGCTCGAGGTCGAGGTCGAGCTGGGGCGGATCCTCGGCGAGATCGATCGCATGGAGTCGAAGCTGAAGCGCCTCAGCGAGAAGATCGCGTTCTCGACGATCACCGTGACGCTCGAGCCCGTCGCCGAGCCGATGGTCTGCGCCACGACCGTCCTCCCGTTCCCGTGGATTCAGGACATCGGACTCGCGCCGCTCCTCAACGTCCACCCGTAGCGCGGCCGACGGTATGCTGCGCGGCGATGCGAACGTCGCCGTTGACGCTGATCCGTTGCGCGCGCACGACGCGGATCTCAGCGGGCTCAGCAAGCGCGAGGCGGTGAAGAACGTGTGACTCGCGTCGCGAGTCGGCGCCGGCGCTTTTTTCGCAACCACGCGCGGCGTGCTCCGATGAAGAAGGGCATGAACATCTACGGCCCTTTCTACCCCGCCGATCTCCAGCGGATGGTGAACCACGCCGAACGGTTCGCGCGCGCGGTTGCGCGATCGGCGAGCATGCTCTCTCTGTCTCGCGCGGCCGGTCCGCGGGCCGTCGACGATCGAACCGACGCCGAGCTGTGGCTCACTGGCCGCACGGAGGAGATCGAGGCCTACGTCGGCGACGTGGTCGCGGATTGGCGTGGCGGCCGCCTGCGTGCGCGCGCGGCGGCGCTCGCCTTGCGGCGTTACCTCAGCGATCTCCACCTCGGCTTCGTCGCGTTCGTCGGCGGAGGCGTCGCGCCCCCGTGCTGTCGGCCGTGCCCGCCGACGGTCGACGTCGACGTCGCGCCGATCGCGCGCACGTGCGCCAGCTCAGCGTAGCGGCGGGCGGAGCTTGGCGTTGAGCGTCGTCTTCCAGCGCTCGTACTCCGCCGTGCGCGCCGCCGGGAGGAGCTGCAGGACCTCTTGGCAGCTTCCGTCGATCTCCTCGATCCGTTGAAGCGCCAGGAACTGCGCCTCGTCGTTCGTCGTCGTCAGCACGGCGGCGCGGTACCGAAGTCGCGCGTTGGCACGTCGTCCGTGCCGAACGTCGTCGTCGCCGCATACGACGAGCTCGGCCCAGCTGAGCTCGCGCGGCGATCGCCCGCATACGGTGCCGACGCGCCGCTCCGCCGATCGCAGCGCCACGTGCAGATCGTTCTCCGCGAGCGTCTTCGCCGCGGCTCTGTCCGCGGCCGCCCACGTGCTTGCGCCCGACTTGGACGAGTCGGCCTTGCACATGTACCAAGCGTCCATGTTCGTCGAGTCGAGCTCGTAGGCGCGGCACGAGGCGTTGTGCGCGGTCTTCGGATCGCCTGCGTAGACTCGAATCTTCGCGAGCGACATCCATGCGTCGGCCGCATCGGGGAACGCCTCGGTCGCCTTCGTCGCGTCGGCGGTCCCGCGTGCGACGATCGCCGAGACCGACTCGCGCGCTTCGAGCATCGCGAGGAGCTCGGGATCGTCGCGGAGCGCCCACGCGATCACCTCGGCGCGCGTGCGTGCGGCGGCGGGGGAGGGATCGGCGAGAAGCTCGCTCCAGTGCGCTTTGAAGTCGGAGCGAACGCCGGCGACGAGACGCGGCGTCGTCGGAGGCGCGGACGAGTAGATGGTGGTCGCGTCGCAACCGAACGAGAAAGAGGCGAAGAGAACGAGCGCGGCAAGCCGCGCGCGGGAGGTCGCGCGCATGGGTGGGGTTTTGCAAACCTAGGACCACGCGGGTTTCGCTGCGGAAGCGTGCGCGCGGGGGAGGGCGCGCGGGGCATCGCGTCGCGGCTGGGGGGAGCTGCGTGGGCGTGGCTGCGCGCGGGCGCGGGCGTGCACGTGCGCGTGTCGCGTGTAGTAGACTCCGTCCGTGCGCATCACGCTCGCGTCGCTCTCGGTGATCCTCGCCGCGCTCCTCGGCGTCGCTGTCGCGAGCTGCGGTCCGAGCTTCCAGATCATCTACGAAGGCGACGTTCGCTTCGAGCACTGCTACGCGGTCGACGAGAGCGCGACGACGCCGATGAAAGACAAAGCGGACTGCTGGCGCGACTGGATGAAGAGCTACACGTACGGCCAGACCCGCGACCGCATCGAGTATGCCGCCGCTCGGCAATACGCGCTCACGGTCGCGCCGATGAACCCGAGCGACGAAGCGTTGATGGAGGCCGCGCCGGGCGGCGGCGTCCGAAAGAACGTCATCAGCGCACCGATGCCGAGCAGCGCGAACGCACCACCGCCCGCCACGATGCAAGAGGTCGACGCGGGCGCGGCGGTCGACGCGGCCGCGAAGAGCACGGGTCTGGTGCAGGCTCGCACGCCTGGCGCCGCGTGCATGGACCTGTGCGCGAAGGACTGGGTCGCGTGCAAAGACGCATGCACCGGCAAGGCGTGCGATCTCTGCGACTCTGGCCACAGGACGTGCGCGCGCGTTTGCTACGGCGACAAGGCGGTGCTTCCGCCACCGCCGCGCGCCGTTCCGAAGAAGTAGCGAAGCAGCGCGGGAGTCGTTCGCTTCGCCCCGGAGAGCGCGGGATGACGGCGCGCGTGCCTCAGGTCGACGGCAGCGTGCGCTCGGTCTTCGGCGCGGCGCGCAGCTTCTTGTAGCCCTCGATCGCGTCGCGGATCACCTTGTTCGCCTCGAACGGCCCATCGAAGTCTTCGACCTTCACGCGTTTGTTCTCGAGCGTCTTGTAGTCCTCGAAGAATCGCTTCAGCTCGATGAGCACGTGCTTCGGCAGCTCGCGAATGTGGCTGTAGTCGCGCACCGCAGGATCATCCATGTGAACCGCGATGATCTTGTCGTCCATCCCTTTGTCGTCACGCATCTCCATCATGCCGATGGCGCGCGCGTTCATGATGCACATTGGGACGACGCTCTCTTGCCCGAGGACGAGCACGTCGAGCGGATCGCCGTCGCCGCAGTACGTCTGCGGGATGAAGCCGTAGTTCGCGGGGTAATGCACCGCCGAGAAGAGGACGCGATCGACCTTGAGGAGACCCGTCTCCTTGTCGAGCTCGTACTTCACCTTCGATCCTTTCGGGATCTCGATGAACGCGGGGAAGCCCTCTTCGATCGGTTCGGCGAGCTTGATGTCGTGCCAGGGATGGGCCATCGGTCACTCCGTTACTGCGTCGAGGGAGCATCCTGAACTGCATCGGCCGCGGCGTCGAGCGGAGCGGGCGTCATCGGCGCGAACCGCACGACGATGCGCGCGTAGTACTCCGCGCACGTGTTGTTGAGGATGTGCACGCCGCCTCCGCCCTCGTCGTACGTGAGCTCTGCGCCGTTGCCGCCGACGAGGCCGAAGTTGGTGTGCGCGCTGACGGGGTTCTTGTCGCTGCTGATGTAGACGAGGACCTCTTCGATGGGCGGGTGGGTCGGAAGGCCCGCGTCGTCGACCCCACCAAGATAGAGAAAGATGTTTTGCCGGTGCCCGTAGTCGATCCACGTGCCGTCGATCGGGCTCGACTCCCACGTGTTCGGATCGATGAAATTGATGACGTGCTTCGGATCGACGCCGATGACGTCGAGCGGAGGATCGTCGCACTTGTGCGTCGTGCACGCCGGCGTCGTCGCCGCCACCGCAGCGGCGCTCCCCGCGATCGCCGTCGCGACGACGAGCGCGAACGCGCGTCGTTCACCCACCGAGCAGCTCCGCCGCGTGCAGCGCGTGGTACGTGAGGATCACGTCGGCGCCCGCGCGGCGGATCGACGTGAGCACCTCGAGCACCGCGCGATTCAAATCGAGCATGCCCGCCGCCGCCGCCGCGTGGATCATCGAGTACTCGCCCGACACGTTGTACGCCGCGAGCGGGAGGTTCGTCGCGCGTCGCACCTCGCGGACGATGTCGAGGTAGGGGAGCGCGGGCTTCACCATCAGCATGTCCGCGCCCTCGGCTTCGTCGAGCGCGGCCTCGCGGAGCGCCTCGCGCGCGTTCGCGGGATCCATCTGGTAGCCCGCGCGATCGCCGAACTTCGGCGCGCAGTCGGCGGCGTCGCGGAACGGTCCGTAGAAGCAGCTCGCGTACTTGACCGCGTAGCTCATGATCGCCGTCGTCTGAAACGATGCCGCGTCGAGCTCCGCGCGGATCTTCCCCACGCGCCCGTCCATCATGTCGCTCGGCGCGACGATGTCGGCGCCGGCGCGCGCGTGCATCGTCGCCATCGCGGCGAGGATCTCGAGCGTCGCGTCGTTGTCGACTTCCATCTCGCCGTTCGCACGTGCGCGCAGAATGCCGCAGTGCCCGTGGTCGGTGTACTCGTCGACGCACACGTCCGTGATGATGACGAGGCTGGGCGCGGCGGCCTTCATCTCGGCGACGGCGCGCGGCACCGGACCGTCGGGATCGAGCCCACTCGACCCGCGCGCATCCTTCGTTTTCGGCAGACCGAAGAGGAGCGCGCCGCCGATCCCGCGCTTGACGAGCTCCTTCGCCTGCTCGGCAGCGGCCTTCACCGGGAGCTGCGAGATGCCGGGCATCGTCGCGATTGGCTTCGGCGCGTCGATCCCCGCGTGAAAGAACATCGGGTAGACGAGGTCGCTCGGCGCGAGCGTCGTCTCGCGAACCAGCGCGCGGATGCCGGGGCTGACGCGGAGTCGTCGCGGCCGAATCGTCGGAAACCCCATGCGGGCGAAATAGCATTTGTCCGCGGAGCGTGCGCGCGCCATCTTGCTTCTACGAATGCTCAAGCGTGCTTGTCTTGCGGGTGCGGTCCTGTCTCTCGCGGTGGGTCTCGCCTGCGGCGACCGCACCGGGCTCGTCGTCGACGACACGTACGTGGCCGAGGACTCCGGTCTGCGCGACGCGGGGCGCGACGCGTTTGCCGACGTGCATCACGACGGCTTGCCGATGATCGACGTCGCGATCCGCCCGGACGTCGACAAGAAGGACTGCCCCGACGCCGACGCGACGCTCGTCTACCTCATCACGGAGGAGTTTGTACTCTACAGCTTTTATCCCCCGACCGCGGATTTCAAGCAGATCGGGAAGATCGCCTGCCCGTCGACACAGCCCAGCGCGACGCCGTTCTCGATGGCCGTCGATCGCAAAGGGATCGCGAGCATCGTCTTCAACGACGGCGAGCTCTTTCGCGTGAGCACGGCGACCGCGGCGTGCCAGGGGACGACGTACCGACCCGGGCAGTCGGGCTTCTCGACGTTCGGGATGGGCTACGCGAGCGACACCAACGGCCCGAGCGAGACACTCTACGTCGCCGGCGACAACAACGGCGGCGGCGCGACGGGGCTCGCGAGCATCGACAAGAATTACGTCCTTCATCCGCTCGGGCAGTTCGTCCCGGCGATCAAGCAAGCCGAGCTCACCGGGACGGGAAGCGGCGATCTCTACGCATTCTACAGCGACAAGAACACCGATCCCGACTCCTTCATCGGGCAGATCGACAAGCAGACCGCGCGCGTCATCGGCGAGACGCGCATGACGGCCGTCAGCCAAGGCAACGGCTGGGCGTTCGCGTTCTGGGGCGGCGATTTCTACATGTTCACGTCGCCTGTGCCGGGGCTGTCCGAGGTGACGCGCTTTCGTCCGAGCGACGGGACGATCACGCCGCTCACGTCGATCCGAAACGTGATCGTCGGCGCGGGCGTCTCGACGTGCGCTCCGCAGAATTGAGCGTTGCGGTGGACGCGGGCGCACTCTCCGGCAAGCGCGTTCTCGTGACGCGCGCGAAGGAGCAGGCGGGATCGACCGCGGATCTGCTTCGAGCGCGCGGCGCGGTGCCGGTGATCGTGCCGACGATCGCGATCGGCGAGCCGGGCGATCCGGAGCCGATGCGGCGCGCAGTGGCGGATCTCGCGCGCTACGCGTGGATCGCGTTCACGAGCGCGAACGGCGTCGAGCACACGTGGCGCGAGATCGATCGGCAGGGGCGCGCGGCGGCGGGGCTCGGTGCGGCGAAGGTCGCGGCGATCGGGCCGGGGACGGCGCGGGCGCTCGAGGCGCGCGGCGTGCGCGTCGATGTGGTCGCGAAGGAGCTTCGCGGGGAGGGGCTCGCGGCGGAGCTGCTCCGCGCGTTCGGCGATGCGCGGCCGTGCGTGCTCGTCGCGCGTGCCGAGGTCGCCCGCGACGTGTTGCCCGACGCGCTTCGCGCCGCCGGGTGCGAGGTCGACGTCGTCGCCGTCTACACGACCCGCGCGCCTGACGCCGCGACCGTCGCCCACCTCGCCCAAGCGCTCGCGCGCGACGAAATCGACGCCGTCATGCTCACCTCGGGCAGCACCGTCGACAACCTCTGCGACTGCCTCGGGGCGCCCGCCGCCGAGCTCCTCGCGCACGCGAAGGTCGCGAGCATTGGGCCGATCACGTCCGAAGCCGCCGCTCGCCGCGGCGTTCGCGTCGACGTGTCGGCGCCCGAGCCGACCGTGGCCGCCCTCGTCGAGGCGCTCGAAGCCTCGTTCTCTCCGTCGAACGTTTAATTGACAAGGCCAGCGCCAGGCAGCGATCCTCGCCGGCAGCGCGTTACGATGTACCTCCGTACGCGACCCCGCCATGTCCTTGAGCTCCCTCATCGTCCAGCGCGAGATCGCCACGATCCGCCAGGTCGAGGAGGCGCTCGCGCGTCAGGTCGTCTACGGCGGCGATCTCGTGACCAACCTGCTCGAGGTCGCGCGCGTCGACGAGGCCACGGTCACCGAGCTCTTGGCGGAGTCGCTCGGCCTTCCGCCGGCGCCTGCGGGTGAGCTGCCGCTTCCGACGGATCGCGCACGCGCGATGGTGCCGCCCGAGATGGCGGCCGAGCGCGCGCTCGTGCCGTTGTCGGTGGAGAGCGAGCGGCTCGTGCTCGCCGTCGCGGAGCGACTGCCGCCGCACGTCGAGGAGCAGCTCGAGTTCG
Organism: Deltaproteobacteria bacterium; assembly: GCA_043785585.1. GTDB lineage: Bacteria > Myxococcota_A > Polyangia > Polyangiales > Polyangiaceae > JBBQXV01. The sequence continues at coordinate 18,398 of JAYVXB010000767.1, forward strand.
CGCTCGGCTTGCCGATCGATCAACGAGCGTCACCGATGGTCCGCATCCGGCAAGCGCTCACCGCGGCCTTCGGGTTTCCGCTCGAGCGCCGCTTCGAGCGCCTCATCGCGCGTCTCAGCGGCGCGCCGTCGTCGGTCGGTGGATCGATGCCGCCGCTCCTCAGCCGGCCGCCCGAGGTCGTCGAGCCGCCGAAGATGCGGAGCGCGCCGCCGTTCAAGCACAGTCCGTCACGCGGCATCCCTGCGGCGGCGTTGCCCTCCCATCGGATCACGTCGGCGGGCTTCCCCGCGGTCTCGGCGCAGATCTCGCCCGACACCCCCGCGCCGCCGGTCACCGTGCCGCCGGCGGCGAAATCGACGACGCCCGCGCCGCCTTCGGTCGACGGACCGCGGACGCCCGTCGTCACGGGTCCATCGCGGCCGCCGTCCGTCTCGCCGTCGGGGCGACCCGCGCTGCTTCAGCGCGACGTCGTGCAAGCGTCGCGACCGCCACGGCGTCGTCGCGGCCCCGTGACGTTCGACGACGCGAAGCGCGAGGTCGAGGAGGCCGCGGATCGCGACGCGCTCCTCGATTTGTTCTTCGACTTCTCGCGGCAGTTCTTCGACTACTCCGTCATCTTCATCGTCCACGGCGACATCGCCGAAGGGCGCGACGCCTGGGGCGCGGGCGCGTCGCGCGAGCGCGTCGTCGGCATCGGCGTGCCGCTCGACATGCCGAGCTTGCTCTCGGCCGCGAAGGAACGGCGCGCGCCGCTCACTGCGCCGCCGTCGACCGACGGCCTCGACCCCGTCCTCATTGCGGATCTCCAGCGCTCGACGCGCGCGTCCGTGCTCGTCGTTCCGATCGTCGTGCGCACGCGCGCGGTCGCGTTGTTCCTCGGCGACTGCGGCGAGCTCGGCGTCGACGCTGCGACGGCGGGGGAGGTCGCGTCGTTCGCGGTCACCGTCGGGCATGCGTTCGAGAAGATCATCGTGCGGCGCAAGCTGCAGGGCTTCATCGCCGGCAGCTCCGCGACGAGCGCCGGTCGGATCGATCCTCGGCTCGTCGGGTCCAAAGCACCTCCGGCGATCGCGAGACGCGTCACTCCATCTCCGACCGCCATCCCGCGCTACACGCCTCCGCCGCGCTTCGATGCGTCGCCGCTCGCGCATTCGACGCCGCCGCCCGCGTCGTTGCCGCCGGAGCCCGGCCTCGAGCTCGCGGACGATCTCGGGCTCGCGCCCGCGCCGCCTCCTGCGCGATCGCCCGTGCCTCCGCTCGTAGAAGCGATCCCCAGCGCGCCGATCTCGAACCCCGTCGTATCGCCGCCGATGTCGCGCGCGCGCGTGCCCGAAAGCCTCTCGCCGCGACCCGCGCCTCCACCGCCGCCCGCCAACGTCACCGTCGTTCGCAAGCACTCCGGCCGCCCGATCCCGCGCGAAGAGCCCGACTCGACGCGCCGAGCGCGCAGCTCGCCCGTGCCTCCTCCGCCCACGCCCACGCCCGAACCCGCGCTCGCGGACGACACCGATCGGGCGCCCGAGGTCGCGGAGAACGCGATGGACGACGAGACCGCGCGCGCGCTCTTGGACGAGATCGAGCGTCAGCCGGTGTCGGACCAACCGCCGCCGGCCGGGTACGACTCGCAAGCGATCGCCGTTCCGCCGCATCGCCCCCCGTTGTCACGCGCCGCCATCGAGGTCGACGAGCTGCCGTCCGTGATCTTCGACACCGCGTCCGAGCTCGGCGTGCTCGTCGATCGCGTTCTCGCGGCGGTCGGCGACGAAGACGCGGAGGCCGAGCTGCTCCGTCAAGGGCAAGCCGCGATGCCGGCGATCATGGCGCGCTTCCCCGGACCGGTCTCCGTCGAACGCGGACGCTTCAACGACGCGCCGGCGCGCGTGAGCGAGTGCGGACCGATCCTTCGCCTCATCGCGGGTCAGCGAAAGGTCGCGCTTCCGTTCGTCCTCGAGCGCCTCGCCGACGCGGATCCCGAGGCTCGCTATTGGGCGACGTTCCTTCTCACCGAGCTCCCGTACGCCGAAGCCGCGGCGCCCGTCGTCCCGCTCCTCTTCGACGAAGAAGCGCGGACGCGCCGCGCCGCGCGCTTGGCGCTCTCCGCGATCGCCAAGGCCGGCGCGCAACCCGTCGTCGACGAGGTCGCGAAGATTGCGCTCGACGCAGTCGACGCGCGACGCGGCGGGGCCATCGCCGTCCTCGGCGAGCTCCGCGAGCCGCTCGCGATCCCGGTGCTCGTGTCGATCCTCGAGGAGCGCGACGACACGCACCACGACGTCACCAACCGCGCCCTCGTCACGATCGCGCGCCAAGACTTCGGCGACGACGCGCGCAAGTGGGGCAGCTGGTGGACCGCCAACGCGACGCGCCACAGGATCGAATGGCTCATCGACGCCCTCAACCACGACGTGTCGGACATCCGACGCGCTGCCGGAGAAGAGCTCAAGGCGCTGACCAAGGAGTACTTCGGCTTCTCGGACGATCTCCCACCGCGGGAGCGAGAACGCGCTCAACAGCGGTACCGTGACTGGTGGGTTACGGAGGGGCGTGGTCGGTTCCGAAGGCGCTAGGCGATCCGAGGGCTTACAGGGAGGCGGCCGAACGGTCCCGGTAGGCACAATCTGCGGGTGCATCGTTCCCCCCGGGCCGCCGTCAAACCCCTTGAAACGCCGCGCAGCCGGACTCCACCGTGCCGGGTACGCGACGTGCTTAGATGCTCAGTGGGTAGCCTCCCAAGATTGTTTCGCTACAAAGGGGGCCTGCTGCACCACTCGGGCGTAAACCGAGTACACGTCCAACGAGGTTAGGACCCATGTCGATTGCCCGGACAGTTCGCGCGTTTCTCACGGTCTCTACGCTGGCCCTTTGTGCGCTCGCTCCGGCGACCGCCAACGCGACGCAGGCCGAGGCTGACGCGGTCCGCATTTCGACGTCGGGGCAGCGCACCCTCAAGTGGACCTGGACGCCCCCCGGCAAGAGCGATCGCTACGGCCACGCCGAGGTGCTCATCAACGCGCCCCTCGCCGACGTCCGCAAGCAGGTTCAAAACTTCGGGCAGTACAAAGACTTCGCGCCCAAGCGCTTCACGCTCTCCAAGGTCGTCCCCGGCACCGGCGGCGGCACCAACGTGAAGATGGAGTTCAGCGTCCTTCACGGCATGCTCAAGCTCCAGTTCGTCGAGAAGTTCGCCGCGCCGCGCCCCGCCGGCGCCGGCGTCGAGATCATCGAAGGCAAGTTCGTCAGCGGCAACGTCAAGGACGCGAACGTCGTCTGGACGCTCGAGTCGGTGACCGACACGTTCACCGTGCTCAAGGCGGACGTCCTCATCAAGCCGGACCTCCCGGGCGATTACGCGCAGGGTGCGATCGACGAAGAGCTCCGCGATGCGGCGCAGCAGGCGTGCGACGGCGTGCACTCGCGCGCGCAGGGCCACGGCCGCACGGTGCAGTGGGCGCCGAACAAGGGCTGAACCTCAGCTCCTCGCTGCTCAGTTTCGTGCTCAGTTGCGTGCAAGCCGCGCGCGCCAGTCGCCGGGCAGATCGAGGAAGCCGTCGTTGTAGAGAAAGTCGTAGACCGCGTCGCAGACGAGCTCGCAGACGTCGGTGAAGATCTGCGGATCGGCGACGAAGTGGATCGTGTCGATCCGAAACTTGTCCTCGCGCTCGCGCACGCGCTTCAGCATCTCGTCTTCGGCAAACCCGACGAGGCGCTGGAGGAAGCGGCGCTCGAACGCTTGGCGAAAGCGCGGGAAGGCGTCCGCGGAGATCTTGTACCCCGCGCGCACCTTGGCGTCGGCGAGGCGCGCTTCCTTTACGACCTCCCAAGCGATCTCGCCCGTCGACGGCGGAAGCTCGGCGGTGAAGAAGCGCACGAGCACTTCGTTGAGGACTTTGACGAGCGCGTTGAGCTCGGGCGTCGTGCGCGACAAGTACCCGTTGCGAAGCTCCTTGAGCATCCCTTCGAGCTTCGCCTTCGCATCCGACAGCACCTCGGGATCCGGAAAGTCGAACGACTCGAGCTGCCGCTGGAGGTACTCCTCGTTGCGCGCGAACACGTGGTACATCGCCTGCTCGACGAACTGCATCTGCTTCAGCTCGGTCGCCGACCCGCGGATCTTTTCGTGGAGCACGCTCTCGAAGAAGAGACGCGCGAAGCGCTTGGACACCTCGCCCATCTTGCGCTCGAGGATCGGCGAGAGCTTGTCGGCCTGGAAGAGGCGGCCGAGCAGGACCTTGAAGCTCTGGATCAGCTCGATCTCGAGCTGCGACTTGTCCATCGCCGCGGGCGCGACGCTCGGCACCTCGGCGCTGCGCGCCTGCTTCAATGCTTGGAGCTCGGCGACGACGCCGGCGGTGATCGCGTCGAGCTCGCTGTTCGTCTCGAGGTCGGCTTTGTAGTGGACGATGCGCGCGTCGAGTTGCTCGTCGCGAAGCTTCATCGCGATGTCCGCGAGCGACATCTTCGCGCGCGTCGACATGATCCCTTCGTCGGACGGCAGCGGCGCGCGCATCGGGGGCGGCGGCACGGCGACGTTGGGCTTCGCGCGCGAGGGGAGGGGAGGCGGCGGCGGGCGCGGTCGCGCGGGCTGTGCCGACGGAGGGACCGGCGGCGGCGGGGGCTTGGTGTCGTTGCTCATTCGCGGGCGCGATCATAACAACACGCGGTCGTGCTTGACACGACGGACACCGAGAGTAAGTTCCGCCTCGCAATTCAGGCCGACGCGGTGAGGCGAAGGCGGAGTCGCAGAAGTTTTGTCGCAATGGCGCGCGGTGGAGCAGCCTGGTAGCTCGTCGGGCTCATAACCCGAAGGTCGTAGGTTCAAATCCTACCCGCGCAACCACTGCTGGAGCACGTGAAGTCTGGTTCACGCTCCAGCGACGCAAGAAGGCCCGCTGACTCTTCGGAGTCTCGGGCCTTCGGCGTTTCTGGCGGCATCCGCAGAGAGAAGAGGGCGAGGGGATAGAGCGTCCCTTCGGCGATGTAGAAGCCTTCGGGCTGTGGACGGACGAGCACGCGCTCGCCCTCGAACAGCCGGCGGAGCTCCTCCCGCCCTCGTGCTGGGTCCTTGAGCAGGACCGCCTCAAAGTCGAGCGCCTTCTTCGCGGTCTCCTCCGGGCTCGGCAGGCGCACCGGCTTCGCGTCTTGCTCGAGCAGCTCGGCGATCGCGCGTAAAGCCGGACACGACCCTCATGATCTCAAGCCCAAGATCAATGGATCGAAGTTCGATCTCTATGAGACCCCCGAAGGGGACATCGTAGTCAAGCCAAAGGGTGGTACGGGCCCTGGCGATCCGACCGGAATCAATATCAACGACCTCTAGCCGCGCGAGAGCGACGATGCAAAAGACGCACGTAAGTCTACGATTGACCAGCGACAACAAATCGCCCGAGCAGCTATTCGCAGAGCTCGGGGTCCCCGCGGAAAAGAGTTGGCGCAAAGGCGATCGCCGGGAGAAAACGGCCCTGATCGAACAGGAGAACGGCTACGAATTTCGAGCCGACCCGCTAGAGGACATGTCGTTCGAAGACCAAGCCGACGTTCTTTTGCGCCGCCTAGATCCGATCGCCGAGAAGATTCGCGGGCTGGGATGCGATCACGTGCAGCTCACGTGCGTCGTCTACGCTTCCCGGGTGCCTGCCATTCATTTTTCGCGGTCGGCGCTTGAGAAGATGAGCCGCTTCGGCGCGTCGCTCGACGTCGATCTCTACGTCGCGGAGGGGAACTGGGAAGAGTAGCACTACTGGGTGCATATCCCGCTCGGGCATGATCACGCGGCCTGTCCCTCCCGAAAACCTCATCGCGGCTCTTGAGCACAGATCTCGACTCCACGATTCCATGACGCGCCCGACTCCCGACACGCCGCCGTCGCCGTCGCAAGATCGCTCCGTGACCCTGGACGGATTCTCCGCGCTCGCGCGCGGCGAATAGGAAGCCGCTTGACGAGCTCACCTCACTTCGGACTGAGCTTCATCACCGTCCCATCGCAGATACCGCCGTCGCAGTAGCCGAGGTCCGTCCAGTAGACGCTGGTGTCGTCCACCGCGATCTCGTACGCGCTCCGCAGACCCGACGCGAGCGTAGTCGGCGCGCCGCCGTCGATCGGGACCTTCAGCACCGCGGTCCCGGTGTTCGGAATCGGGAACTGTGTGAAGTACAGGTTCCGATCATCGATCGCGAAACCGCCGACATGGTATCGCGACGCGAGAGCGTAAGCCCGCCGTCCACGCTGACTCTGTACAGCGTCGAGGTTGGACCATTGCCGTCGTAGCCGAGCCAGTAAGCGAAGCCGCCCCCGACGACAGGCCCCGAAGGGTAGTCGACGCCGGAGCCGATCTTGGCGGTCGCTCCGCCGTCGAGGTCCATCTTCCACAGATCGTTCGTCGCGGTCTCCGTCGTCAGGTAAACGCTCTTCGAGTCGACGGCGATCCCGAACGCGAGGTAGGACCAGGAGCCAATCGCAACCGGGGCGCTGCCCGCGCTCGCAGCCCGCACGTAGCCACCGTCCCACCAATAGACTCTGCGGTCGTCGACGGCGATGAAGTCGATCGATCCCTCCCCCGAGTAGCGCGCGTTGGTCTTGCCGGCGATGGTCGTCGCGACGCCTCCGTCGAGTCCGACGAACATGACCGCGCTCTGGGCGTAGGAGTCATCTGGAACGCCTGCATTGGCCCAGTAAACGCCGGCCGTTTACTGCGATCCTCCCCGGTCTCGCCTGGCCCGATGCGAGGGTCGCAAGGCATCGACCGCCGATCAGGCATCCGCCGGGGCACGGCGTCGAGCAGACGGTACCCGCGTCCACGGGCGCGCCTCCGCCATCGAGATGGAAAGCATCTGCTTTGCCGGCGTCGGAAAGACCATGGGACGCGGCGTCATCCCATGCCGCATCGTCGCCCGTGAACGTCCCGTCGTTGGCTCCGCCGTCGGTCGTGGCGCTAGAGAGGTCGACGGCACCTCCGCACGCGATGACGTGGAAAGCGCTCGACGTCCCGAGCAAGAGCGCGAGTCCCATTCGCGACCGAGCCGATGTGGTTCGCACTGGCGTGCGCCGCAGTCGAGCACGAATCGCCGACGTGCGCGACGTCGTGCTCTTCGACCACGTCGACGAGGTCTGGTACGAGCTCGAGGGGATTCTTCGCGGTGAGTGAGGGATCCCGCTTGGAGACGATCGTGATGAAGCGCGCGAAACGATCGCGCACGACGCCATCGCAGTGTCCGCCGGACGACGTCACCAGGCCCGCGACGCCCTCGACGCCGCCGCGCTCACTGTGATCGCCGGACCGCGGGTCGCCGTGATCGCTTCCAGGAAGAGCGCTGGTCGAGGTTGCACCGGTTTATGCTCCGTTCGAGATCGCTACTTCTTCTCGTCCTGCCTCTTCTCCACCTGCTGCTGCGCGGGCGTCTCCTTCTCGACCGAGACGACCTCGCCGGTGACCGCGTCGACCAGCACCTCGGTGATGTCGTCCGTGCCGGGCGTGGCGATGTCGAAGGACCAGACGAGCTTGCCGCGCTACGTGAGCGACTGCTTGGTGTCTTGCGCGGAGACTGCCCGTAGGGCGATCGTCATCGCGTCTTCGTCATCACGGCGACGAGCCACAGGAGCATGGCGCCCCGCGCCGTCCACGAGGCGGTGCGGAGCCAGTTGGTGACGACCAGGAGATCGTGCGCGCGCGCGTCGAAGCCCCGGGCAAGGATGGTGTGCTGCGGCACGGACACGAACATCGTCACGATCCACGTGGTCACCGCGAGTGCAGCGCCCACCCACGCGACCTGTCGCGGAAGGCCATCGAGCGGCCAGATCAGCCACACCACCGAGCTGGCCAACTCGCCCACCATGAGCGGCGCGACGACGTACGTGATGAGGCGCGAGTGCGACGCGTGATAAGCGAGAAAGTCGGCCGCGGCTACGCGCGCGAAAAGCGGGTAGGCGACCACCTGCACGAACCAGATGAGGCCGACGAGCGGGAGTGTCGTTCCCAGCTGCAGGAGGAGTGCTGCTCTCGGAAGTCCCACGTCAGCGCGGCCGCGGTGTGCCGAGCCCGCCGTCGATCCCGAACACTTGGCCCGTTACTCTCGCAGACATCGTCGTGGACGTTAGCGGAGTCCATCGCGGGACGACAACCCGCCGCGTTCTCCCCAGAGAGCCTCGGAGCTAGGAGCTCGCGCGTATTGTCGACGAACCCTTGGCGAGCAATGACCGCGCACCTACGCTTCGTGCGTGACTGCGATGGGACACCTCGAAGTCGACTTCGGGCTCGCGGCGGCAGACTACGCGCGCCACCGACCTGGCTTCCCTCCAGAGTTCTTCGAGCACGTGAGGGGTCTAGGGATCGGCCTTGTCGGCCAGCGAATCCTCGACACGGGGACCGGCACCGGGACCCTCGCGTGCGGATTCGGTCAACGTGGCTGCGAGGTCGTAGGCCTCGACCCTTCGCCGGAGATGCTCGCCGAGGGCGCGAGGATGGCCGCCGACGCCGGCCTGTCGGTGCGTTGGGTTTGCGCATGGGCCGAGACGACCGGGCTCGCCGACAGCGCGTTCGACATCGTGTGCGCGGGCCAGTGCTGGCACTGGTTCGATCGACCGCGTGCGGCGGCGGAGGCGAACCGCCTTCTCTGCCCCGGGGGTCACGTCCTCCTCGCGTATTTCAGCTATCTGCCGCTTCCCGACAGCGTGGGGGCCGCGACCGAGGAGATCGTGCTCCGGTACCATCCGACGTGGAAGTGGGCGGGTCACGACGGCCGCCACCCCGAGTTCATCCGCGATCTTCTGGACGCGGACTTCTCGCAGCCGACCACGTTCGAGTTCGTGCTGCCGATCACGTTCACGCACGCCGCATGGCGCGGGCGCATCCGGGCCTGCAACGGCGTGCTCACGCTGCCGCCCGGCACGATCGCCGCCTTCGACGCAGAGCTCGCGCGCGTCCTGGCGGAGCGTTTCCCCGAGCCGATGGTCATCGAGCACCGCATCTTCGGGATCCTCGCCAGGAAGCTGACGGCGTGACGGCGACGCTCAGCCTTTGTCGACGATCACGAGCATGGGAGAGCGCGCTCACCCGGTGCGGACCATCGACTCCCTGCTCGCCGGCACTTCGGCCTCTGCGCGGCAAGACCTCACGACGCTTCCCCCTTTGCGCCCAGCGTGACGAGCACCTCGTCCAGTTGCCCGAACGTCTCGCCCATCCCGTCGTACGCCCCGGAGGCCAGGGCAGCATCGCGAGCTTCCTTCGAGCGATAGAGCTCGTGCAGCACGAGCAGCGTCTTGTCGCCTTTCTCTTCGAGGGTCACCGTCGTGACGGCGCCATCCTCGCCGCTCTCCTCATTCGTCCAGACGATCCGCGAGTGCGGTGTCACCTCGATGTACTTGCCGAAGAACGCCATCGTCTTCGTGCCATCGACGTCGAATACGAGACGGTAGCCGCCTCCAACACGGATATCCGCCTCGTACGAGAGCAGGGTCAGCGGCATCGACTTCGGTACCCACCAACGCTTGAAGAGCGCGGGCGTGGTCCATGCCTGAAAGACGATCCGTGCCGGAGCGTCGAAGGTTCGCGTGACGACGACCTCGCGCTCGGACACCGGTTCGACCGTCGTGCGGTCCTTCGTGGGCTCACTGTCTTTTCTTGCGTCCATAAACGTTCTCCTTCCGTTTCAGTTCCTCGATGACTTTGTCCAACTCGTCGAAGCGTGCGCCCCAGAGCTGGCGGTACCCGTCGATCCATGCCGTCTCTGCCTCCAGTCGACCCGGGCCGATCTTGCAGGTGCGCACGCGCCCAACCTTCTCCGTGGCGACGAGCCCGGCTCGCTCCAAGACGCCGACGTGCTTCTTCATGCCGGTGAGGGTCATGTGGAACTTCTCGGCAAGCTCCGTGATCGAAGCGTCTGCGCGTCCGAGCTGCTCCAAGACGCCGCGCCTCGTTGCGTCCGAGAGAGCGGCGAACGAGGCGTCGAGGCGGGCACTCGAATGGTGAACCATATGGTTCAGTTTCTAACGCACCGATTCGCCGCATGCAAGGTGAGATCGATCGCGCGCGCCTGTCGCCGCCATGGCGTCCTCTCGACGTTGCCAGCCGCCGTTGCCAACGCGCCGTCGCATCGGCGATAAACGATGCGTGAACAACCTCGACGTGGAGCCCGCGAATGCACCGAACGCGCGCCCGACCGTGTTGCGCCCGCGTCGGTTGGTCGGGCGGGACAACGAGATCCGCGACGTCAGCGAGAGCATTGCATCGGCTCCGATCACGACGCTGCTTGGACCTGGAGGCGTCGGCAAGACCGCGCTCGCGATCACGGTCGCGGCGGCTTGTTCACGGGAGTTTCCCGGCGGCGTGACCGTCGTTTGGCTCGGCTCGTTGCGGTCCGCGGAGCTCGTCGCCGCCGAAGTCGCCGCGCAGCTCGGTTTGCCGAGGTCCGGTGGGCAGTCGTACGAGGATGCGCTCACCCACTGGTTGACCGACCGGGATGTTTTGCTCCTGATCGACAACTGCGAGCACGTGGTATCCGCCGTCGCCGATCTCGTGGACGGGCTGACCGCGCGTCTTCCGCGACTTCGGGTACTCGCGACGAGTCGAGAGCCTCTGTGGATCGACGGCGAGGTGACCTACAGACTCGCTCCGCTGTCCGTGGTCGGGCCGGACGCGAGCCTCGAGGAGGTCCTTGCGAGCACGGCGGTGCAATTGTTCCGAGAGCGTTCGGGTG
>JAYVXB010000768.1:0-10361 GCA_043785585.1 Deltaproteobacteria bacterium
CCCGACGTCGACAATCACCGTGACGGCGCGGTTGCGCTCGCCCTCGCGCACGACCACATGCTCGTCGATCGGCGGCTTCCCGACGATCTCGAACCGGAACGTGTGCGGTCCCGGATCGACGAACAACGCAGCGCCATCGAGCTTCTCGGTCAACAGCGCGCCGTCGACCGACACGCGGACGTCGACGAAGTCGCGACCTCGGCTGTCGCGCGCCGCGAGCGTCACGGTCGACATGCTCGCTTCGACGTCGGTGAGCCACTTCGCGCAGTCCTTGCGAATCGGGCCGGGGCAGACGTCGCGCGCGCACGCGACCATCTGCTCGCGCGCCTTCACGAACCTGTGCTCGTCACGGAGTCGCTGCGCCTCGTCGGCGGCGGTGATGCACGCCTGCTTGTTGCCGTCGTCGTCCGCGAGCGCGGCGACGCTCGTCGAGAGGAGCGCCAGCGCGGAGAGCGCGGCCCACGCGAGCGCTCTTGGTCGCGTCACCATCGCGTCGAGCGTATCAGAGGCACTCCGCCCTGTAATGCTTGCGGCCCGCGGAATCCAAGGTGTACGGCGGATCGCAGCTCGGCTTTCGCGGAGCGGCGGGCGCGGCGCGCGGCGGCTTGTTCGGTGCCGCCATCGGGGCGGCGGACGGTCGCGCGCTCGCGACGGCCGACGGGGCCGCGCCGGCGTCGATGTCGGCGGGCTCGGACGTCGACGAGAGCGCGGCGGACGCTGCGATCGAAGCGGCGCCCGACGACGCGATCGACGCGCCACTGGAGCTCGGCGCGTCTCGGCTCGCACCGACGGCGACGATCGCGACGACGCCCACGACGCCGACGAGCAACGCCGCGAGGGCGACCGCGGCGCGCCTTCGCGACGGAGCAGGAGCGAGCTCCTCGCCCGAACGCGCGACCGAGATGCTCGACATCTGCGACGCGACTTCCTCCGGCACCTTCGGCCCGCTCGGTGCGGGCGCCGTGATCGTCAGCGAGTCGGGATGGCGCCGCTCGGGCTCGTCGCTCGCAGTGTCATGGCGCGCGACGTCGCCGGAGGACGACGAGCTTTCGATCGCCGCGATATTCGTCGCGCGCTTCGCCAAGACGTCGTTGGCCACGCTCTCCACCCACTCGCCGACCTCGTTCGGAGACGCGAGACCGACGCATCGTTCGAGCGCGATCGCCATGTCGCGCGCCGTCTCGAATCGCTTCGATGGATCGCGATCGAGCGCGCGCAACACGACGGCGTCGAGCGCCTCGAGCCCGCGCAGCGTCACCGTGTCGGGCGTGAAGCCCCCCTCGATCATGATCTTGCTCGGCGCCTCGACGACGCCGCCGAGGACCTTGGCCATCACGGCCGCTTGGTTGTCGGCGGAGAAAAGACGATCGCCCGTGAGCAGCTCCCAGAGGACGATCGCCGCGGCGTAGACGTCGGTCTGACGCGTCACCTCGCCGGTGATCTGCTCGGGCGCCATGTAGCTCAGCTTGCCCTTCAGCTGACCTTCGCGCGTCGTCTGCGTGCGCCCCGCGGCCTTCGCGACGCCGAAGTCGAGGACGCGCGCGATGCCGTCGCCGCCGACGAGCACGTTGTGCGGTGAGACGTCGCGATGGACGATCCCGAGCGCCTCGCCGCGCTCGTCGCGCGCTTCGTGCGCCGCGTGGAGACCATGGAGGACGCCCGACATGATCGACGCGACGATCCGCGGCGGAATCCGAACATCGCGCTCGCGCATCGTCCGCGCCATGCGCGAGAGCGATTCTCCCTGCACGTACTCCATGACGAGAAAGATCTCGCCCTGCGTCGCGACGACGTCGAGCGTCGGCACGACGTTCGGGTGGCGAATGCGCGCGGCGAGGCGCGCTTCGTCGAGGAACATCGAGACGAACTCCGGATCCTTCGCGAACTGAGGATGCAGGCGCTTGATCGCGACCGTGCGCGAGAACCCGACCGGTCCGACGAGCCGACCGTAGTGAACGGTGGCCATTCCCCCGGACGCGATCTCGCCGTAGAGCGCATAGCGCCCCACGATGCGCATCGGTGCTCGGGTCGATTCTCCCACAGCTTACCAAGATACCACGTGACGCACGTACGTCGCCCTTGCTCCGCGGATGCCCGATGCGATGATTGGGATCGCCATCGTCCTCTCCATCACCACTCTTCGCCTTCGCCTTCGCGCCGGCGTGTCGTCGGCGCTCGTCGCTCTCGCCGTGACGAACGGCGTCGCGTGCTCGATCCTCACTTCGACCGACGATCTGACGGGCGGCAGCGACGCCAGCGTCGACCAAGCCGTCACCGACGCGCCCTCGTCCGAAGCGTCGCCGGAAGGAGCAGTGGATGCACTACCGCCGGCGTTCTGCTCGACGTTGTCGCCGGCGCCCGCGCTCTGCGAGGACTTCGACGGAACGAGCTCGTTCGACGCGCAGTTCTCTCAGGACCTGGTCGGCTCTCCGAACACGATCGGCGCCGACAACACGTTGTCCAAGTCGCCGCCGCGCTCCTTCTTCGCGCACATCAACGCGGGCTCCAACCCGGGTCGCGCGTACGCCTACATGTTCAAGACGTTCGCCGCGCCCGTGGCACGCGTCTCGTTCGCGTTCGACATCATGCTGGTCGACGTCGTCAGCGGAGAGTCGTCCGTCGTGGCAGGGATCGTCGTCAACGACGGCATGCCGACGCGACACGCGCTCGCGCTCATCTTGTCCGGAGTCGATGCCCAGACGGAGGAGTCGTTCGTTGCGGGCGGCGTCACGCAATACAAGGACAAGGTGCTCTCGCGCTTTCCCGTCGTGAAGACGTGGTCGCGCGTAGAGGTCGATATGGCGCTCTCGCCGCCGACGCTGACGGTGAAGGTCGACGGAACGACGACGCTCGACGGCGTCGCGCTCGATCCGAGCTGGCCGACGTCGGGCTCGGTGCAGATCAACTTGGGCGTGACGTACGTGACGAGCACGGCAGGCCCGTGGCTCGTTCGCTACGACAACGTCGTCGTCGATCCGAGGTGAGGAGTCAGGGCTTCGCGCTCGCCGGCGGCGCGGGCGCGCTCGACGACGGAGGCGGAGCGGGCGAAGGAGGTGCAGCGCTCGCCGATCCCGCGGGCGCCGCGGGAGGGTCCGCCTGCTTCGTCTCCTCGGGAACGTCGTTCGTCGCCTCGTCCGCTTGCGGGCTCGGCTTGTCGTATTTCGGCGCTTCGCCCGCCTTCGAGTAGTCGATCCAGAACGCCGGCGCGTCGCGCACGTCGAGGTGAACGAAGTAGCTGTTCGGGTAGTACCCGACGCCGACGTTGCGCAGCCCTTTGCAGAAATCGCGGAGCGTCTCGTTGGGCACGCCCTGCACGCGAAAATCGAGCGCCTTACCCAAGTTGTGGTTCGAGTGCTTGTTCGACTGCGTCGGCGTGAACGGACGAAAGCCGCTGATGATCTCGAGCTTGCGCCCGCCAAAGTGATTCGACACCATCCCGACGAGCGCGACGAGACGCGGATCGATCGCGTGCACCGCGTTGCCCGATCGAAGCGCCTTGGAGAACGTCTTCAGCGCCGGCGGCGGAATCTTTCCGCGCTTGTCCTTCACGCGCACGCTCAGCTCTTCGCCGAACCGAACGAAGTGCACGACGTCCGGCTCCTTCGGATTCTCCGCGAAGGTCGGCCCGTGCGCGCGCGGTCCCGGCGCGACGGCGTTCGGCGTCTCGCCTTTGTGATCGCCGCCTTTGCCCGGCGGCTTCTTCCCGTCGTCCTTCTTGGGATCGCCTTTGCCGGGCGGGTGCTTCTTGTCCGGTCCGGTGACGCCGGGAATGATCAGCGTGTCGCCGGGCTTCAGGTGCTTCGCGTCCTTGAGATGATTCGCGTCCATGATCGACTTCACGGACACGTGGTAGCGGTTCGCGATCTGCTCGATCGTGTGGCCGCGGCCAATCGTGTGCGTGATGTCCGCGTTCGCCGGAAGCGCGGCGAAGCCCAGCGCGGCGGTGACGGCGATCGTGAGTGGGAGCGCGTAACGCGAAAGGCGTGATGGGGAAAAGGCAGACGACGACATGGTGGTGCGCGTCGTCGTCGTACCAGAACTAGAGGCCTTCGCCAGATGCGCGGAGACGAAATACGCTCTTTTTCAAGGCGCTTCGGCGAGAGCGCCGTTCTTCGCGACGTCGTTGCCGGCGTCGAGGACTTCGACGCGATAGAGGACCTTGCCGTCGTCGCCGCGGATCTCCCCGCCGACGTCGCCCCAGGTAAACGCGGCGCTCGTCACGGTGCTCATCGTCGCCTTCTTCTTGCCGACGACGACGCGGTAGCTCGTCTTCGTGCAGTCGAGCTTCTTCCCGCCGACGGCGAGCGTGAGGCTCTCGGTGCCGAGCGTCGATTCGTTTTCGTCCGCGGCGAGCACGGTCTCGGCCATCAGGAGATCGAGATCGGCCGACGTCATCGGCGTCTCTTTCGCGCCGTCCACGCGCACGATGGAGACCATCTCGCGCTTGGCGCCGGGCGCCTTGTCGAACGTGACGCGCGCGGTGCGCTTTCGCGCGCCGTCCTTCAGCGTGTAGTCGACGACCAGCGTCCAACCCTTCACGTCGACGACGCGCTGGGTGAGCGTGAGCGGCTGCTTGCGGTAGCTGCCGCTGAACTTGTAGACGACGAAGTCGCCCGACTTCTGCGTGAGCTGCTTCGGCGACGCGGGCGTCACCTCGGCGGCGAGCGCGTCGACCGACGGCATCGTGGCAGCCTGCGCGCCAGGCGCGGGTCGAGCAACGACGAGCGGAGGCGCGTTGCTGGTGGTGGAGTGCATGCATCCGGAGGCGACCGCGAGGATCGCCGCAATGGGGAGAAGGCGTCGGGTCATCATGTGAATCTCGGTACCGGAGGCGCGCGCATGCGGCCAAGTTCGCTGCGCGTCGTGCTACTCGTCCGGCATGCCCGCATCTGCCCCCGCGCGTCGATCGCCGCCGCGCGACGCCGACGATCTGCGCGCGCGCGCCGACGGGATCGTGGGCCGCACGTTGGCCGAGCTCGCGTGGGGGCTCGGCTTCGTCGTGAAGGGCGATCGCGTCCGCACGAAGGGCAAAGCGGGCGAGCTCCTCGAGCGCGCGCTCGGCGCATCCGGCGGCTCCGCGGCCGTTCACGATTTCCCGGAGCTCGGCATCGAGCTGAAGACGATCCCGATCGACGAACGCGGCGTGCCGCGCGAGTCGACGTACGTCTGCACGCTCGTTCTGACCGAGGCCGACGCCGCCGAGTGGTCGACGTCGTGGGTGCGGGCAAAGCTCGCGCACGTTCTGTGGATCCCGATCGTCACGCCACGCGACGACACCGAGCCGCGCATCGGCACGCCGCTCCTCTGGCGTCCGACGCGCGATCAAGAAGCGCAGCTCGCGGCCGACTTCGACGAAGTCGTCGGCGCGATCGGAATCGGTGGCGTCGAAGGGCTCACCGCGCGCGCGGGCCGATGGCTCCAAGTGCGCCCGAAGGCGCGCGACGGCAACGCGCGCACGCTCGCGTACGGACCGGACGGCGAGCGGATCGCGACGGTGCCGCGCGGCTTCTATCTGCGGACGTCGTTCACGGGTGCGCTCCTCCGCGACCCGAGCGCGACCCCGTAATCTGCGCGAGCCCGCTACGTCGGTTGGCGCTGCGGGACGAGGCGATCGCCTTCGACGCGACCGCGCACGGCGAAGCGCGTTCGCCCCGCCTCGTCTTTGCCGGGTAGCGGAAACGCAAACGAGCTGGGCGCCGCAGCGAGCACCACGTGAAGCTCGCTCGCCGCGTCGAAGAGCGGCGCCGCGAGGAGAACGTCGAGCACCGCGTCGCGCTTCTTCGCCTTGGTGCCCGGCGCGACGACGATCGCGACCTCGCCGACGACAGCGCCGTTCTCGACCGCGACGCGCACCTCTTCGCTCATGGAGACGACGCTAGCAGAAGATTTCGTGGCATCCTCTCGCGCATGCACGCATGGCGCGGTCACGCATTCGGTCCTCCCGAGTCGCTGAAGTGGGAAGAGCTCCCCGATCCCGAGGTGCACGACGGGCAAGTGCGCATCGAGGTGAAGGCGAGCGCCGTCAATTTTCCCGACGTGCTCTTCACGGCAGGCACCTACCAAAACAAACCAACGCCGCCGTTCACGCCGGGCTTCGAGATCTCCGGCGTCGTCGTCGAGAGCCGCGCGCCCGAGCTCCCCGTCGGCACGCGCGTCGCGTCGACGCTCGACGGCTCCGGCGGGTACGCGACGCACGCCATCGCGTTCCCGTACAACACGTACGTGATCCCCGACGCGATGACGTTCGACGACGCCGCCGCGATCACCGTGACGTACCAGACCGGGTGGTTCGCCCTTCATCGGCGCGCGCGGATTCAACCCGGCGAGTGGCTGCTCGTGCACGCAGGCGCGGGCGGCGTCGGCAGCGCGGCGATTCAGCTCGGCAAGGCGGCAGGCGCGCACGTCATCGCGACCGCGGGCGGAACGATGAAGCGCGACGTCTGCATCAAGCTCGGGGCCGAAGTCGCCGTCGACTACACGAAGGACGACTTCGTCGCCGCGGTCAAAGGTGCGACGCAAGGGCGTGGCGCCGACGTCATCTTCGATCCGGTCGGCGGCGACGTCTTCGATCGATCGACCAAATGCATCGCGTTCGAGGGGCGCATCGTCGTCATCGGGTTCACGTCCGGGCGCATGCCCGAGGCGCGCGCGAGCCACATCCTCGTGAAGAACTACGGCGTGCTCGGCCTCCACTGGGGAATGTACAACTTGGTCGACGCACCCGCGGTGCACGCCGCGCAGCGAGAGCTCTACGCGATGTACGAGGCAAAGAAGATCGCGCCGCTCGTCTCCGAGCGCGTTCCGCTCACGGAGGCGCCCGCTGCGATGGCGAAGGTCGCGTCGCGCGGCACGGTCGGCAAAGTCATCTTGGTGCCGTGATTTTTTAGACCGCCAAGGCGCCAGGACGCCAAGAGAGAGAAGATTTTGGGTTGAATCCGATCTCTCTTGGCATCTTCGCGTCTTGGCGGTCAAACCTCCACCGCCGAAGCGAGCTCGCTCTCGATCTCTTCCCACTCCGTCATCCATCCGTCGATCTTCGCGCCGAGCTCGGCGTCCTCGCGTTCGAGCTTCTTCAGCGCGTCGGGCGGCGTCTTCTCGTAGAAGCCGGGCTCGGCGTATTGATGCGCGATCGCTTGTTTTCGCGCCTCGGCCGCCTCGATCGCCGCCATCACTTTGTCGCGACGCGCGGGCAACGCGGCGAGCCGATTGCGCCGACGCTTCTGCTCTTCCCATGACACGCCGTTCGTTTGCGGCGCGTCGGCGCCCTGCTCTTTCACCTTCGCCGTCTTCGTCTTGAGGACGACCGCGTCCGCGTCGAGGTGATCGTCGCCGCAGCGCTCGAGGTATTCGGTGTACGTCCCGGGGAAATCGCGCGGGCCTTGCGGCGTCACTTCGAGGATGCGCGTCGCGAGCGCCGAGACGAAGAAGCGATCGTGCGAAACGAAGAGCACCGTGCCCTCGAACGCTTTGAGCCCTTCGATGAGCGCGCCGATCGCCTCGATGTCCAAGTGGTTGGTCGGCTCGTCGAGGACGAGAACGTTGGGCTTCTCGACGATGATGCGTCCAAAGATGAGGCGCGCCGCTTCGCCGCCGGAGAGCGCACCGATCGATTTGGTGACGTCCTCGCCCGAGAAGAGAACGCGACCGAGCTGCCCGCGCACGTACGTCGTCGCTTCGGTCGGACACGCCTCCCAGATGTAGTCGAGCGGCGTGACCGATTCGTTCCTCAAGAGGTCGTGGTGATCCTGCGCGAAGTATCCGGCGCGCACCTCGTGCCCGAAGCGCACGGTGCCGTTGTCGGCGTCGAGCACGCCCATCACGATCTTGAGGAGCGTCGACTTGCCGAGGCCGTTCGGTCCGATGACCGCGACCTTCTCGCCGCGACGAATCGTCAGCGACACGTCGCGAAGCACCTCGTTCTTGCCGTACGCCTTCGACACCGACGCCACCTCGAGCACGTCCTTGCCGCTCGCGCGCTCCGGCGTGAATCGAAACAGCGGCGTGCGGCGCGAGCTCGACGCGAGCTCCTCGACCTCGATGCGCTCGATTTGCTTCAGCCGGCTCTGCGCCTGCTTCGCCTTCGTCGCCTTCGCGCCGAAGCGCTCTACGAACGCGCGCTTCTCGGCGATGATCTTCTCGGCGCGCGCGATCTCGCCCTCTTTGCGCTCGCGCGTCGCCGCTTTTTCGATGACGAACGCCGAGTAATTTCCCGTGTACGGCGTGATCGTCTCGTAGTCGACGTCGAGGATGTGCGTCGTGACGTTGTCGAGGAATCGCTGGTCGTGCGAGATGACGAGCGCCGCGCCTCGGTACGCGGCGAGAAACTTCTCGAGCCAACGAATCGACAAGATGTCGAGGTGGTTGGTGGGCTCGTCGAGCAAGAGAACGTCCGGACCGCCGATGAGCACTTGCGCGAGGAGCACGCGCAGCTTGAAGCCGCCGGACAACGTCGAGAGTGGGCGACGGTGCGACGCGATCGGGATGCCGAGACCTTCGAGGACGGCGGTCGCGCGCGCTTCGAGCGTGTAGCCGTCGGAGTGGGCGAGGACGTCTTCGAGATCGGCGAGGCGGCTCGCGTCGCCTTCGCCGTGATCGACGATCTTGTTTCGTTCGACGAGCGCGTCCCACACCGTGCCGTCGCCCATCATCGCGAGGTCCAAGATGATCTGCGCGTCGTCGAGCGAGAGATCCTGACGGAGGACGCCGACGCGCGCGCGGCTCGGGATCGCGACGCTGCCTTCGGTGGCGGGCTCGTCGCCGGCGACGACCTTGAGGAACGTCGTCTTGCCGGAGCCGTTCGCGCCGACGAGGCCGTAGCGCGAGCCGGCGTTGAGCTGGAGCGAGACCTTCTCGAAGAGCGTGCGACCGCCGTACGATTTCGCGAGCTGAGACGTGCTGAGCATGGTGAGGCGCGGCAACCCTAGCGCGGATTCGGAGTTACGCTCCGAGTGTGAGGCAAGGCGTCGTCGCGACCGCGGTCTTCCTGACGGTGTTCGCGGCGTCCGTCGATGCCTCCGCGCAGCGCGTCCGTAGGCGCTTCGATCCCGAGGATTTGAAGCTCGAAGAGCCCGGCGTCGTGCACGCGGACGTCGCGCTCGGGGTCGTTCGCGGCGAGATCGCCGGGCGTTGGCTCGTTCCGGATTTCGACATCGACGTCGGCCTGACGTCGAACGTCGAGCTCGGCATCGACGGCGCGTGGGCGATGGAGGGGACGCCCGAGCGACCCTTTTCGTTCGATCACACCGCGCCCGACAACCTGTGGCTCTCGTCGAAGATGGGGCTCTGGGCGTCGCGCGACACGGCGGCGCGGACGGCGTGGGCGTTCGGCGCGCAGCTCGGACCGCGCGTGGCGGTGGCACCGGGCGCGCGTGGCGCGGGATTTCAAGCGCTCGCGCTCCTCGGAAGGACGATGCGGCGGACGCACTTCGTGCTCAACCTCGGCGGGCTCGTCGAGCCGGGCGCCGAGGTGTCGAGCGGGCGACCGACGGCGATGCTCTTCGGCGTCGACGCGACGTTCGATCTCGACGCGAAGGGGACGTGGTCGATCGCCGCGGATCTCGGCGGCGTCTTCTTCGTCAGCCCGCAGAAGAACCAGCTCAACTCGACGGCGGGGATCGTCTGGGCGGCGGCGTCGTGGCTCGACCTCAGCGTGAGCGGGCTCGTGGGATATCTCGCGGGGGGCGACCACTACGGAGCGCTCTTCAACGTCTCGCCGAAGATTGCGGTCTTCTGAACGGGTCACGAAGCGACGCGGGCGCGAAGCTCTTCGATCATCGGCAAGAGGACGCGCAGCGCGGCGCGTACGTCGTCGGATCGATCGGCGAGCGATCCCTCTTCGGTCGCGTCCACGCGCGGTGCGAGCGCCTCGCGCACGCGTACGCCCGCGGAGTCGACGAGAGCGTCGGCTGCGTGCGTGTCGCCCGACGCGAGCGCGATACGCGCGCGCGCGACGTCGAGGAACGCACGCTGCACCTTCACGGTGTCGCGCGCGGTGCCGTCGCGTCGTGCCGCGATTCGTTCGCCCTTTGCCAGCGCGATCGTCGCCTCCTCGACGCGCCCCGCGCACGCGAGCGCGGCGCCGAGCCTGCCGAGACACAGCGCTTCGGAGCGCGCGTCGCCGACGTCCGCGAGCCGCGCGCGCGCTCGTTCCTGCGAATCGAGCGCCGCCGCGTAGTCGCCGCGTTCGAGATCGAGCGTCCCGAGGTTGGACAGCGCGATCCCCACGAGCCGCCGATCGCGCACCGCTTCGAGGCACGCGAGCGCGCGTTCGAAGCGTTTGCGCGCATCGTCGAGGCGGCCGCGCTCTTCGTCGAGGATCGCCAGGTTCATGAGCGCGAGCCCGAGGTAGCGCTGATCGCCGA
>JAYVXB010000769.1:0-10360 GCA_043785585.1 Deltaproteobacteria bacterium
CATGGCGAGGCGCGCGGGGCTCATCGATCACTTGTAGCAGCGTCACGTCCCGGAGGGATTGAACAGGAAGGTCGGAAGATCGGAAGGTTCGAGAGGGGACGACTCGGAAAAGGCGTGCGCGTTCTGCGCTGCGGAGCTCGCGTGGCCGAAGCGCGGCGTCGCGCTCGCGATGGCGATTGCGACGGCGACCGCGGCGATCGGCTGCGACAACACGCAGAAAGAACCGAACACGCAGCGAAAAGTCGCCGCGCCGTACGGCGTCCCGATCGTGCCAGGCGATCCGCGCGACGCGGCGAGCGCGCCGCCCCCGAGCACGCCGGACGCGGGGGTCGATCCGAATCGCGGCGGTGATGTGTACGGCGGGCCGCCGCCGACGCCGAAGAAGTAGAAGAGCCCTCGCGCGCCTACTTCGCGGGCCGCGCGGGCGCTCGCACCGCAAGCTTCGCGCGCGCTCCGCTCGGTTGCGCACCGCTCGGTGGTACGTGAACCACCTGACCAACACTCAGCTTCGTCGCGGTGGTCGCGTGGTTCGCGGCCAGAACCTTTTGCATCGCGACGTTGTGCTTCTTCGCGATATGGAACCAGCCATCGCCTGCGCGCACGACGTACGTCCCCTTCGTCGCCGCACGCGGCGCAGTCGCGCGCGTCGTGCTCGCTGGCACGCGCGCCGGACGCGGCGGGGCCGACCATGCGGCCTGCTCGGTGAAGCCAACGCACGCCAACGCAAGAACGCCGACGACGGCGAGCCTGACGAACGAACGCGCGACGCATCTCTGGGCAATGGGACGAGCTTCCATGGCAGTCTCCTGTTCGAGTCGACGTAAGGGCACGCCCGGTGCCAGTCCGTGCGACGCGTTATCGCGAGGTTACGAGCGCCGGTTGCGGCGTCCTACCCGCACTCTGAGCCGGACAGACCGCACTTTGAATCAGCTGGACCCGATCTCCTCGGCCCGCCGAACGAGCACGTGAAGACCGCGACGCGATCGCAGCGTCTGCTCGACCATCGCGCGAAACACGACCTCGAGCGCGCGTCGCACAGCGTCGCCCTCCAAGATCGCCATCGCGCGCGCGATCGCCTCGATCGTCGCGAGCCCTGTATCGTGCGCCTCCGCGCGAAGCCGATACACGGACAGCGCGCCCGGTGGCAGCGAGACGCACGGCACATCGGCCAGCCCCGCGACGCGGTTACGAACCTTCGACGCCTGACGCCAGTTGCCGTCCGGAACGATGAGCAGCGTCGGCTTCTCGCTCGGCGTGATCTCGTTCAGCGGCGTCGCGCCTTCGTACGGAAAGAGAAACAGCGGGCGCATGGCCGGATCGCACGTGAACGGTGGCGTCGGCGACGACTCGTGACCGCGCACGACGATCTCGCTGTTCGCGAGGCACTGCGCGGCGAGTCGGCCGGTGTTCGTCGGCTTGCGATCCTCGTAGCGATGAATGAAGAGCATGAGGCGCGTGCGCGTCGCGATCGGCGGATCTGGAAGGAGCGCGCAGATGCACAGGCTGCCCAGCATGCGGCAGCGGCGGCAGCGGTAGATCGCGTTGTCGCGGCGGCTCACGAAGGCTCCGGCGGCGACGGGGCTGCGCGCGTGGGCAGCTCGAGGCGCGCGAGCGCCGACGCGAGATCGTCCGGCATGGTCGCGGTGACCTCGACGCGCGCCGCCGTCACGGGGTGCTCGAACCCGAGATACTCCGCGTGGAGCGCGAGCCGGCAAAGGTTGTATTCTGCACGGTAGCGACGGTTGATCTCGCCCGACCCGTGCTTCACGTCGCCGACCAGGGGGTGATCGATGTGCCGCAAGTGACGACGAATCTGATGAAGGCGCCCGGTCTCGGGGATCGCCTCGACGAGCGAGCAGCGGTCGACGCGTGAGCTCGCGACGCGGCGGAAGCGCGTGACGGCGGGCACACGCGGTCCGCCCTCCTTCTTCTGAATCGCGTAGTCGATGACGCCGGAGTCGGGCGGCGTCCCGCGAACGAGCGCGAGGTACCGCTTGTCGATGCGTCCCTCCTCGAACGCCTTGGCGAGCGTCGCTGCAGCCTCCTTCGTTCGCGCGAAGAGAAGCGCGCCGCTCGTGCCGCGATCCAGACGATGGAGCGGGTGCACGTGCTGCCCGATCGCGTCGCGCAC
Source organism: Deltaproteobacteria bacterium (assembly GCA_043785585.1). Lineage (GTDB taxonomy): Bacteria > Myxococcota_A > Polyangia > Polyangiales > Polyangiaceae > JBBQXV01. The sequence continues at coordinate 2,132 of JAYVXB010000769.1, forward strand.
GCGGAACATCGCGACGTCGTCGTCGTCGTCCCAGCCGCGATGGACGAGGAGCCCCGACGGTTTGTTCGCCACGACGACGTGCTCGTCGACGAAGAGCAGCTCGATCGGCGGAGCCGTCATGCGGCTTCGCCTTCGCTCCCGAACACGCCTTCCCACTTCGCGATCACCACCGACGCGATCGCGTTCCCGGTCACGTTGACCGCGGAGCGCGCCATGTCCATCACGCTGTCGACCGCGAGGAGCATCGCGATCCCCGCGTCGCCCGGCAGCGAGAATCCGTCGCACGTCGCCGCGATGATGACGAGTGTCGCGCGCGGCACGCCCGCGACCCCCTTCGACGTCAGCATCAGCGACAGCATCATCGTGATCTGCGCCCCGATCGACAGCTCGATGTGCGCGGCTTGTGCGATCGTGAGCGACGCGAGCACGAGGTACAGCGTCGACCCGTCGAGATTGAACGAGTAGCCCGCCGGCACGACGAACCCCGCGACGCGCCTCGGCACGCCGAACTCGACGAGCTGCTCCAGCAGCTTCGGAAGCGCCGCTTCGCTGCTGGCCGTCGAGAACGCCGTGAGCACCGGATCGCGAATCGCTTTCACGAACGCGACGATGCGCACGCGGAATAAAAGCAGGATCGGAAAGAAGACGAGCAGCGCCAGCACGCCGAGCGACAAGTACAGGCTCCCGACGAGGAGCGCGTACTGACGAAGCAGGTGCATGACCGACGGCCAGCCTTTGACGACGACGCCGTCGATCGTCTGGCCCGACGCCATGTGGCTGACGTTGTACGCAATCGCGCCGAACACGCCGAGGGGCGTGATCGTCATGACGAAGTCGGTGTACTTGAACATCGTCTGCGCGACGCCGTCGAAGAACGCGAGCACCGGCTTTCCGCGCTCGCCGATGCGCGTGAGCGCGAGGCCGAAGATCGTCGCGAAGATGACGATCGGGAGGATGTCGCCCTCGGCGGCGTGGCGGATCAGGTTCGTCGGCAGCGCGTGGAGGGCGATGTCCCAGCCGCTCTGCTGCTTCGCGACCGGCACGACCGGGTGCGCGCCGAGATCCAGTGGCAAGTGATCGCCGGGCCGCAGCGTGTTCGCGATGACGAGGCCGATGACGAGCGCGAGCGTCGTGACGATCTCGAAGTAGAGGAGCGACTTTGCGCCCATCCGCCCGACCGACTTCATGTCGCCGGTCTGCGCGATGCCGACGACGATCGTCGAGAAGAGGAGCGGGACGATGAGCCCCTTGATGAGCCCGATGAACGCCTTCGCGAGGAACGAGAACGCGGCGTACGCCTGCGGGTGCGCGTCCTGAGGGAGGAACCCGCCGAGCACGACGCCCGCCGCGAGCCCGACGAAAATCCACAGCGTCGAGGCGCGGTACCACGGCTTCTTGGGCGCGGGCGTGGCGTCGGACATGCGGTCGCGTACGCTACCAGGCCTTCGTCGGCTATCCTCCTCGAACGATGGCGCGCTTCTTCTTGATGGCCACGATCGCTGCTTCGATCGCCGTCGCGGTCGCGTGCGGGAGCTCGGACAACCCGCCGCCGTCGACGCCTGCGGATGCCAGCGCCGACGTGACGATCGCGCCGGACGCGAGCGACGACGTCGCGGTCGCCGACGCGGCGCCGGACGTGGACTTCGGCGCGGCGAGCGACGCGTATCCGGCGTTCCATCCGCCGGTGCCGCAGATCGTCGACGAGCTCGGCGGCGTCATGTCGAAGGTGCGGATCGTTCCGATCTTCTTCGCGGGCGACGCCCTTCAAGCGCAGCTGACCGATTTTCTCCAGAAGTACGCGGCCGCGCCCCATTGGAAGACCGCCGTCGCGGAGTACGGCGTCGGCGATTTGACGATCGCGCCGCCCGTCGTCATCGCCACGTCGCCCGGCGCGAGCGTCACCGACTCGCAGACGCGCGCGATGATCCGCGCGGGGCTCGACGGGACGCACGCCGAGTGGGGGAACAACGATTCGGCGACGCTCGCGACGACGATCTACGCCGTCTTCTTTCCGAGCGGGACGACGCTCGTCGACGATCGCTTCATGCCGACCGCGAACGTGTGCTCGCCCGGCGTCTACGCGGCGTACCACTCGAGCTTCCCGCGCGTTCCGCCCGCGGCGCCCTCCGATGCGGGCGCCGATGCGGCGATCGAGGCGGGGGCCGACGCCGCGATGGAGGCGGGCGGCGACTCCGGCGCGCAGGCGAGCGATCCGATCATCTACGCGATGTTGCCGCGCTGCTCCGCTTCCGGCGGCGTCAGCCAGCTCGATTTTCTCACGTACCTGATCGTCCACGAGACCACCGAGGCCGCGACCGATCCAAACTACGCGGTCGATGCGTACGGGTTCGATTGGCTCGACGGCGATCACCAGACGTGGGGGCTCACGAGCTTTGGCGGCGAGGTCGGCGACATGTGCCAGCTCTTCCCGAGCGCCGCGTTTCGGCCCGCCGACGTCGGGTATCGCATTCAGCGCACGTGGTCGAACGCCGCGATGAAGGCGTACCACGACCCGTGCGTTCCGGTTCCGGCGGCGAGCGGGCCGTTCTTCGCGAGCGTGCCGATCGAGCCGGACACGATCATCGTTCGCTCGCGCTACAACGATCCGTACCGCGTCAAAGGCGTCAGCGTCTCCATGGGCAAGAGCAAGACGATCGAAGTCGACCTGCTGAGCGACGGTCCGACGAGCGGTCCGTGGACGATCATCGCGTACGACTACGCGCAGCAGATCGAGGGTCAGTCGCAACCGAACCTCGGGCTCGTCCTCGATCGCAACAAAGGCGTCAACGGCGAGAAGGTGCACCTGACGATCACGCCGCGCGTGCGGCCGGCGAACAAGACCGCGTTCTATTTCATCGAGTCGATCCTGGGCGGCCAGTCGATGCTGTGGTGGGGAGCGGTGGCGGTACCTTGAAGACGGCGCGCGTCCTCTCGTCGCTGGTCGCGTTGTCCGCGGCGTTCGTAGCCGTCGCGTCGTGCGACGAGACCAACCCCGACTCGTTCGTCCCGCCGCCCGACGCGGCTACGCCCGACGCCGATACGCGCCCGCCGACGCCGGCCGAGTGGGACCGCACGGTGCAGCGACCCGACGACACGGCCGCATCGGCATCGCGTGCATCCTGCACCTTTGCGCGCGGCGCGATGCCCGCCGAGACGCTCGGCAAAAGCTCGCCCGTCGACAAAGACATCCCGATCCAAACCATCGTCGTCTTGGTCCAAGAGAACCGATCGTTCGACTCGTACTACGGGCACCTCGCGAAATTCGCCGGTCGCACCGACATCGAATCGGCGCCCGACAGCACGTCGAACCTCGACGAGTTCGGCGTCGCGCATCCGTACCAGCACGCGCCGCATCGCTGCTTCCAAGACACGGCGCACAGCTGGTCGGCTGCGCACCGCGAGGTGAACGGCGGGAAGATGGACGGCTTCTTCGTCGCGAACGAAGATCCTCGCGCGGGCGCGGACGCTGCCGCTCCGCCCGGCTCGCTCGGGAGCGGCGAGCGCGCGCTCTGGTGGTACGACGAGCGCGACATTCCATTTTACTACGCCCTCGGCAGCACGTTCGCGATCGCCGACCACTACCACTGCTCGGTGCTCGGGGCGACGTGGCCGAACCGCATGTTCGTGTACGCGGCGTCGAGCTTCTCGCAGACGCACAACGAGCTGCCGGATCTCTCTTCGTATCCGTTTCCCGCGAACGACGCGGCGATCTTCGATCTGCTCGAGAAGCGCCACGTCGACTGGAACATCTACACCGACGGACCGCCGGGGCCTGCGCTCCTCTTCGGTCTCGCGCTCCTCAATCGCTGGGGCCGGAACCCGGTGCTGCGGATGGCGGACTTCTTCGCGCAGGCGAAGGCGGGCACGCTCCCCGCGTTCGCGCTCGTCGACGCGAACGCGCCGACCGAGTCGAGCGGCTCGGGGCAAGACGAGCACCCGCCTGCCGACATCCAGGTGGGCCAGAAGTTCGCGAGCGACGTCGTGCACGCGCTGTTCGCGAGCCCGCAATGGGCGCACGTCGCGATGTTTCTCACGTACGACGAGCACGGCGGCATCTATGATCACGTTCCGCCGGCGTCCGCGTGTCCACCCGATACGAAGCCTCCGATCCTCGCGAGCGGCGATCCGCCTGGCGGCTTCGATACGCTCGGCGTGCGCGTCCCGCTCACGGTCGTCTCGCCGTACGCCAAGCGCGCGTACGTGGGCCACGCCAAGTACGATCACGCGAGCATCACGCGGTTCATCGAGACCAAATTCAAGCTGCCCGCGCTCTCGTCGCGCGACGCGAACGCCGATCCGCTGCTCGATCTGTTCGACTTCGCGCACCCGCCGTTCGTCACGCCGCCGACGATCGCAGAGCCTTCGATCGACGCGGCCGAGCTCGACTACTGCAAGGCGACGTTCGGCAAGTGATGTGGCGAGCGACGGACGCTACGGGAGCTTGGCGACGCGCACGCGGTTGAACGGCGCCGTCGTGCCGCGGCTTCCGTCGGCGATCCAGAGCGTGGTCCCGTTGGGGGAGATCTCGATCCCCTCGAGACCGTAGAGCTTCGCGGTCAGCAAGTTGTCGTCGTCGAGCCAACCGCCCGTCCCCGATCCGACGACGGTCGAGACCTGCCCGCCGGCGATCTTGCGCACGACGAAGTTGCCGCTGTCGGCGACGTAGATGTTGCCGAGGCTGTCGATCGCGAGGTCGTGTGGAAGCGAGAAGGTCGCGGTCGCTACGGCGCCGTTGTTCGCGCCCGCGACGCCCGTACCGGCGAGCGTCGTTACGGTGCCGTCGAGCGCAACTGCGCGGATGCGGTGGTTGCCGAGGTCGGCGACCGCGATCCGTCCGTCGGGAAGGAGCGCGACGCCGTAGGGATTGGAGAAGCGCGCCGCAGACCCGTTCGCGTCGACCCAGCCCGCCTGATCGGCGCCACCGGCGAGAGGCGTGACGGTTCCGCTCACCGGATCGACGAACGAGACGACATGGTGGATCGGATCCGAGATGACGATGCGTCCGTCGGGACTGGGCAGCACGAGCATGCCGCGCGGTCGCCCGATGTTCCGCGCGAGGACGGTCGCCAAGCCGCTGACGCGATCGACGCGCCATACGGTGCCGGTCGTGAGCGAGCGCTGGCTGAGATCGTTGTCGTCGGTCTCGACGTAGAAGGTGCCGTCCGACGCGAACGTCATGCCGAACGGCCGTGTGAACCCGTGTTGGTCCACGAGCGTGCGCGTAGTTCCGGACGCCGTGACGACACGGATGCGACCGTTGTCGAAGTCGGCGACGTAGACATCGCCGTCCGGTCCGAGCGCGACGTTCACGGGATCGGCGAAACGCGCGACGTTGCGGTTGCCGTCGACGACGTCCGCGACCTCGCAACCGGCGAGGGTGCTCACGCCGTTGGTGAACGGGACGATGGTGCAGACGATCGGACCGGCGTCGACGTCCGGCGCCGCATCGGGGACGCTGGTGTCGGGACCGGCGTCGGGGACGCTCGTGTCGGGGCCGGCGTCGGGGACGCTCGTGTCGGCGGGGGCGTCGGGACTCGCGTCGAGGGTCGTCGTGTCGGGCTCGACGTCGCGCATGCTCGTGTCGACGACGCTCGCGTCGGCGTCGGGGAGCGAAGCGTCCGCGTCGTGTCCGCCGCCATCGGGCATCGTCGTGTCTGCGCCGGACTCGCCCGAGGCGACTTCGTTCGGTGCATCGATGACGGATGCGTCGATGCCCGATGCGTCCGTGAACAGATCGATGGGCGAGTCGTAGCTGCAGGCAGCGAGTAGCGACGCTGCCGCGATCAGCCACGCCGAGAGCCCTGCACGCCGGACCATCGAGTGCAGTAGAGCACGTCCGCGCGTCCTCGGCGTATACTCGGCCGCTGTCTCCTGGCGAGGCAGCTAGAGGAGGGACCATGCCGAAAAAAGCGAATCCGATTCCGGCCGGCATTCAGACGATGACCCCGCATTTCGTCGTGCGCGACGCGGAGAAGGCCATCGACTTCTACAAGCGCGCGTTCGGCGCCGAAGAGGTCGATCGCATGACCGGTCCGGACGGGAAGACGATCTGGCACGCGCGCCTGCGTATCGGAACGTCGAACCTCTTCCTCGCCGAAGAAGGCACCGCGCCGGGCGACAAGTCGCCGCAGTCGCTCGGTGGCAGCCCGATGTCGATCCAGATGTACGTCGAGGACGCGGCTGCCGCGCTGAAGCGCGCCGTCGACGCGGGTGCCGTCGTGAAGAAGTCGCTCGAAGAGACATTCTGGGGCGACTTGTACTGCCAAGTGATGGACCCGTTCGGCTTCCGCTGGGCGATCGCGCAGCGTGTGCACGAGCTCACTGACACCGAGCTGCAGCACGCGGTGAAGGCCGCGGCGAGCCTGAAGTAGCGCGTTCAATCGTCGTCGTCCGGCGGCGTCGCGCCGACGCGCGGGAGGTCTTCGCTACCCGACGCGTTGTGGTCGTTCTTCCACGTGCAGACGAGGAGATCGCCGCGCGCTTCGCCGCAGATGTACGTCACCGTGTAATTCGTCGAAGGGACGAAGTGCGACCACGTCAGCGCCGTGCCGTCCCAAGACGACGAGCGCACTTCGTAGAGCTCTTTGTCGCCGATGCTCTCCTCGGCGTGAACGACCGTGGGGACGCCGTCCTTGATCGCGATCGTGACGAACGTTTTGTAGACCGTCGCGGGATCGAAGAAGGTGCCCTCCCAACGGCGAAGCTCCGGATCGACGCGCGGCCCGACCTTGTGCCGCGTCGGTTCGGGCGGAGCCATCTCGATCGGCGGTCCGACCGTGGTCGTGATGGGGATGGCGATCGCGGCCGGCGGAGTCGAGGCGCAAGCGACGCATGAGAGTGCGAAGATGCCCAACGGCCAAGCGGAGAGGGCGGGACGCGAAACCACGCAGCTCCTCGAAGTGTACGCGCTGAGGCGTCGGCGTCGATTGCCACGCGGGGCCGTTCGCTCTAGAGCATCGACACCGATGCCATCGCGTCGACCCGCCGCCGCCCTCGCTCCGCTCGCGCTCGCCTGCCTCGCCGCGTGCAACGGCAACTCGTCGTCTTCCTCCCCTGGGTTTCTCGCGCCGCCCGCGTCGTCGAGCGCCGCTTCGATCGCGTCGTCGTCCGATCCGCCGCCGTCGAGCTCGTCCGACGCCGCCGCTCCGCGCGACGCCGACGCCGGGCCGAAGCCGCAGCTCTCGACGAAGCTGTTCTCGTCGACGATCTGGGACAAGCCGAACTACGAGTCGCTGCCGCTCGGCTACTTCCACGCCGGCTCGCGCGTCGCGCGCGCCGCGGATCCGTACCCCGAGATCGCGTCGCCGTCCGCGCGCCGCGCCGCGGGGATCGAGATCATGCAGCCGTGCGGCGGTCGCTGGTTCAAGCTCGATCCCGTCGGCTTCGTCTGCGAAGGCAAGGACGGCGTGACGTTGGACCTCGACGATCCCAACGTCGCGATCCCCGCCCGCTACCTCCCGAAGGACGAGCCGCTGCCGTACGGGTACGGGATGTCGTACTCGACGCCGATGTATACGCGCGTCCCGACCGCGCAGGAGCAGCGCGACGCGGAGGGCGACGTGGCGTACTGGCGGAAGACGCTCGCCGAGATGCGCGCGAAGACGCCGGCCGACAAGCTCTCGCCGGAGTTCGCGATTCCCGTCGAAGAGATGCCCGACTTCCTTGCGAACCACGCGCAAGCGCCGGCGATCTTGCCGTGGCTCGTCGTCGGAAAGAACGTGAAGGGGGGCTCCGCGCTCCCGTCGACGCGCCTCGCGTTCGTCTCGCACTTCGAGAGCGAAGGGCGTCACTGGTACCTGACGAGCGAGCAGCTCCTCGTGCCGGGCGATCGCTTCAAGTCGGCGCGCACGGCGGAGTTCCGCGGCTTGGAGCTCGCGGCGGCGGGGGACAAGGGCGAGCACCTCCCGATGGTCTGGGTGCGTTTCCCAACCGACAAGCAGCCCGTATTCGTCTACCGCGTCGAGGGCGAAGGGCGACCGGTGAAGACGTTGATGGAGCTCCCGCTCCAGTCGCATCACGAGATCGCGCAGCAAGACGTGATGCTGAAAGGCGTGCGCTACCACGAGCTCGTCACGCCGCCGCAAGGTCTGCCGGAAGGCAAATACCTCGTGCGGCAGAGCGACGTGACGCGCGTCGATCCGGTGAAGCAACCTCCGGAGAAGATCGTCGGCGACGAAGTGTGGATCGACATCGATCTCGTCAAGCAGACGCTCATCCTCTATCGCGGCG
>JAYVXB010000770.1:0-10332 GCA_043785585.1 Deltaproteobacteria bacterium
CGCCCGAAGTCGGTCGCGCGCGCGACGTTCGGGTGCTCGATCTTCCCGGCGGCGATCGCTTCGCGCTCGAAGCGCGCCACGACCTCCGGGAGGTTCGACCACTCCGCCAGGAGCACCTTGAGCGCCACACGCTTTCGCATGTGAATGTGCTCGGCGAGGTAGACGACCCCCATGCCCCCTTCGCCGAGCACGGACTCGATGCGGTAGCGATCGGCGACGATCGTTCCGGCAGTGAGTCGGGTCTCGGTAAGCGCGGGGTCGCCCATCCTTTCAACAGCGTACTCTCAATCCGAAGATCGTTCTCTACGCGTGCGCGTCAAACGGCTCATGCGAAAGATCCTTTTTCCGACGCTTCCGGCTTTTGTAGCCACGTGTGCGCTGACGGTCTCGCTCGGCGTGCTCAGTGGCTGCGGCGCGACGCAGAGCACCTATGTTCGCTCCGACGCGACGACCCTCGGGCGCGTCGTCGTCTACCGCAACGGCGTCGCGTATTTCGAGCGCACGGCGATCGTCGACGACGACACGCTGAAGCTGTCTGTTCCCGCCGACAAGGTCGACGATTTCCTGAAGTCGCTGACGATCACCGACGTCCGCACCGGCCAGCCCGCGCCGGTCGCGTACCCGACCGACGTTCCGCGATCGGCCACCGGCCTCATCGAAATGAAGATCACGCTGAGCGGTCCGCGCCCGCACCATTTGCGGCTGTCATACGTGACCGAAGCGCCGTCGTGGAAGCCGAGCTACCGCATCGTGCTCGGCGCGGGCGGCAAGGTCGACGTCGAAGCGTGGGCCGTCGTCGACAACACGTCGGGCGAGGACTGGAAGAACGTGAAGCTCGGCGTCGGATCGAGCTCGGCGATGTCGTTCCGCTTCGATTTGCATGCCGTGCGCTTCGTTCAACGCGAGCAGCTCAAGTCGAACGATCAGTTCGCGCAAGCGCCGCCGACGGGCGGAGCGACGTACGGCGGCCCACCGCCGGCACCAGGGACGCAGGTCGTGACCGAGCTGACGGACGATTCGATCGCGGCGAACGACGGCGCGCCCGACGCGGACGCGAAGGCGCCGGTGACGAAGGGCGCAGCGGGCGGCGCGGGCCGAGGGTACGCGGGTCTGTCCGCCAGCGCCGCAGCGACTGCGACCGCACGTCCGCCGATCAGCGCACCGAAGCCGACGGATGCGCCGAACCAGCACGGCGACCGAGGGCAAGCCGGCGGAAAGAAAGACGACGTGCGCGGTGTCGCGCATCGTCTGCAAGTCGGAGGCAACCAAGTCGTCGTCGAAGGCTACGCCGCACCCGGCGACACCGACGGCTACACGGCGTCGCTCCAACGCGCGAACCGCGTGCGCGAGCAGCTCGTTCGCAACGGGCTCGATCCGAACCGTGTCGTCGCTCTCGGTCGCGGCGTCGATGCCGGGCACACGGGCGGCGTGCGTATCGTCGAAGCGCCTCCCGGACCCGCGGGAGCACCCAGCGCGAAGCCCGCCGAAGCACCGCCCGCGGCCGATCCGATCGGCACGTCGCACTTCGAGTCGGGCCAATCGATGAGCGTTCCGCGCGGAAGCTCCGCGATGGTGTCGATCCTCCACTCGAAGACCGATGGCGAAGTCGTCTACCTCTACGATCCGGAGAGCGCGCGCGGCAGCACGCAGTTTCCATTTCGCGCGGTGCGCATCAAGAATCCGACGGACTCCGAGCTCGAGAGCGGTCCCGTTACCGTCTTCGGTGACGGGCGCTTCATCGGCGAAGGTCTCTGCGAGCCGATCCCCGCGCACTCGACGGCGTTCGTTCCGTTCGCGCTCGATCGGCAGATCGTCGTCGAGGCCCTGGCAGGCGAGCACGATGACATCTCGCGGATCATCACCGTGCAGCGCGGCGTCTTCGAGACCGAGGTGCAGCACACGCGAAAGCAGACGCTCGTTCTCCACAACCGCCTCGCGGAGAAGGTGACGGTCTATCTCCGTCACACCGTCGCGCCGGGGTACGCGCTGACGAAGTCGCCGCCGATCGCCGAGAAGATCAGCGGCGCGCACCTCTTCAAGGTCGAGCTTCCGCCGAGCGGCAAGCAGGAGGTCATCGTCGAAGAGGCGACACCGATCTTCAAGACGGCGGACATTCGATCGCCGGGCGGGATGGAGATGGTGCGCGTCTATCTGTCGGCAGCTGCGACGCAAGGACCGCTCAAGGCCAAGGTCGCGGATCTCATCAAGCTGCAACAAGACATCGGCACGCTCGAGCAGCGGATCATCACGACGCGCGAGCAGATGGGCGAGTACCGCCAGCGCATGGACGAGCTCCACCTGCAAATCGTCACGCTGCGCGCGGTGAAGAGCGCCGGTCCGCTGATGCAGAGCCTCGAGAAGAAGATGAGCGAGGTCAGCGATCGTCTGTCGAAGTCGACGATCGATCTCGTCGGTCTCCAAGAGAAGCTGATGATCGCGCGCGTCAACTTCCAAGACGGCGTGGCGGATCTCTCGCTCGAGCCGAAAGAGAAGGGGTCCCTTGTCACCTCGAAGTAGCAAAGTCTGGTAGTGACGCGGGGTGCGTCGTCTGCGTCGCGTATCGCTCTTCGTCGTCAGCATCGCCGTGCTCTCGGTCGCCGGCCGCGCGCGCGCGATCGATCCGTTCGAGATCCAGGTCTACGACGGGACCGCGAACGATCCGGGCGAGGCGGGGATCGAGGTGCACGTGAACCGCGTCGCCGACGGTATCCGCGTCGGCGCGCCGCCCGAGCTTCCGACGCATCACGTAACGCACATGACGTTCGAGCCGTCGTTCGGCGTCACGCGGACGTGGGAGCTCGGCGGGTATTTCCAGACCGCGCTGCGGGCCGACGGGACGCTCGACTACGCGGGCGTGAAGCTTCGCTCGAAGCACGTCATGCCACCCGACTGGCATCCGCACGTACGCCTCGGCGTGAACTTCGAGCTCTCACTGCTCCCCGAAACGTACGAGCGCGATCGTTGGGGAGTCGAGGTGCGGCCGATCGTCGCGTGGGAGTCGCAACGCTGGCTCTTCGCGCTCAACCCGATCCTCGGGCAGTCGCTCGCGGGCGATGGAGCGCGCGAAGGGCCGACCTTCGAGCCTGCCGGAAAGATCGCGCACAAGATCGACAAGCAGATCGCGTTCGGCTTCGAGTACTTCGCCGACTTCGGGCCGATCGCGTCGCCGCTGGCGTCGCGCGAACAACGGCACTACCTCTACGAAGTCATCGATCTCCTCGCGATCGATCGCTTCGAGCTGAACGCCGGCGTAGGTGAGGGGCTCACGCAGGCGAGCAACGGCGTTGTCTTCAAGATCATCGTTGGCTACGGCTGGGATCTCACTTCGCAACGCCAGCTTCTTGCGTCGCGTCACTGAAGCGAACGTAGAAAGACCGAGAAACGAAATGGCCCTCAAAGTCGGCGACCGCGCCCCCGAATTTTCCCTCCCCGCGTCCAACGGCAAGACCGTCTCGCTCGCCGACTTCCGCGGGAAGAAGACCGTCGTCCTCTATTTCTACCCGAAGGACGAGACGCCCGGCTGCACCGCCGAGGCGTGTGATTTTCGCGACAACCACGGGAGCTTCGTCAAGGCGGGTGCAGAAGTGCTCGGCGTCAGCGCCGACTCCGTTCGCTCGCACGAGAAGTTCGCGGAGCACCACTCGCTCCCGTTCACGCTCTTGAGCGACGAGGCCGGCACCGCGCGCAAGGCGTACGACGTGAAGGCGACGCTCGGCATTCTCCCCGGCCGCGTCACGTTCGTGATCGATCGCGAGGGCATCGTGAAATACGTCTTCGACTCGAAGCTCCGCTTCGGCGCGCACGTCACCAACGCGCTCGACATCGTCAAGAAGCTCGAGAGCTGACCGCGTCGCGTCAGCCGGGGAGGATGCGATGCACGGCTTGGTAGCAAGCCCATCCGACTCCGGCGCTGACGGGGATGGTGAAGACCCACGCCCAGAGGATGCGCGTCGTCACTCCCCAATGGACCGCGCTCACGCGCACGCTCGCGCCCGCGCCGAGAATCGATCCGGTGATGACGTGCGTGGTGGATACCGGAAGCCCGAGATGGGACGCCGTGAGAATCGTTATCGCCGACGCGGTCTCGGCCGCGAAGCCGTGAATCGGTTGGAGCGCGATGATCTTCGTTCCCATCGTGCGGATGATCCGTGCGCCGCCCGACGCGGTCCCGAGCGCCATCGCGGTCGCGCACGCGACGATCACCCAAAGCGGCACGGCGAATCCGGTGGCAGGGAGAAATCCGTACGCGACGAGGCTCATCGTCACGATGCCCATCGTCTTCTGCGCGTCGTTGCTTCCGTGCGAGATCGCCATGAAGCCGGCCGAGACGAGCTGCAGCTTTCGAAACGCGCTGTGCACCTTTTCCGGACGCGAGCGGCGGACGATCCACATGATGACGATCATCAGCACGAAGGCGATCGCGAAGCCGGCGATCGGGCTGAGAACGAGCGCCTTCACGACCTTCGTGAGCCCCGCGACTTGAACGGCGTCGGTCCCGTGGTGCGCGACGGCGGCACCGACGAGCCCTCCGACGAGCGCGTGCGACGACGACGACGGAATGCCGAAGTACCAAGTCGCGAGGTTCCAGACGATCGCGCCGAGGAGCGCGCTGAGGACGACGGCTTGCGAGACCGCGTCGGCCGCGATGAGCCCCTTGCCGAGGGTCGACGCGACCGCGGTGCCCATGAAGGCGCCCACGAAGTTGAGCGCGGCGGCCGCGAGCACGGCGGTGCGCATCGGGAGGACGCCGGTGCTGACGACCGTCGCGATGGCGTTCGCGGTGTCGTGAAAGCCGTTGATGTAGTCGAACACGAGCGCCACGACGACGACGAGCACGACGGCGACGAGGAGCGCGCTCATGCGAACGTCATGCGTTCTTGAGGACGATGGTCTCGAGAATGTTCGCGACGTTCTCGCAGACGTCGAGCGTGTGCTCGAGCCCTTCCAAGAATTCCTTGTGCTTCAAGAGCGCGACCGCGTTCGTCTCGTTTTTGAACATCGCGCTCATCTCCGCGCGAAATATCCTGTCGCCGTCGCGCTCGAGCTCGCGCACGGCTTCGCAGTGGGTGCGGATCTCGTGGCCACGCTTCAACGTCCGCAAGAGGCCGACGGCCTTCTGCAGCCGCTCGCACGCCGTTTGGATGATCGCCGCGAGCTCGGAGCTTCCGCTCGGGACGACGTCCATCGAGTACATCGCGACTTGAAGCCCGGTCGCGTGGACCGCGTCGCTGATGTCCTCGAGCTCGGTCGCGAGCATGTAGATGTCGCTGCGATCGACGGGCGTGACGAACGTGCGGTTCAGCGCCTCGTACACCTCGCGGATGACATGGTCGGCCGCGTGCTCGGCTTCGCCGATCTTGACGACGAGCTCGACGCGCTCCTTGAAGGTCCCCGCGAGACAGCAATCGAGGAGCAGCCTGCTACTCGCGAGCGCGCAGTCGGCGCCCTGAGTCAGGAGCTCGAAGAACCTGTCTTCGCGCGGCAAGAGCCATTGGACGGCACGGTCGATCCACATCCTGTCACCCGTGTAGCCCGCTGTCGGGCGGGCAGGATTGGACGAGATTGCCGTTCGAGCCGCTTGACGCGCGACACCGGGGCAGCGGAACCTCGTCCTCCGTGACGCTCCTCCGCAGCGTTGTCTTCGTTCTGTTGACGCTCTTCGTGCGCGTCGCGTCGGCGCAGCCGGAGCCTCCGGAAATGCCGAGCGACGGTGCGCCGAGCATCGCTGCGCCGAGCGACCCCTCGCCGGTGGCGTCGCCGATCGCATCGCACGAGACGCCCGTACCGAGCGGATCGCACGCGACGCCTGCGCCGAGCGGCTCGCACGCGTCGCCCGCGTCGAGCGCGCCCGCGACCGTGCGCGTTCACGAGCGCGAGGTCTTCACCATCCGCGTCCCTCGCGCCGGGCAATCCGCCGCCGACCGCGCTCGCGCCGCGAGCCGCGCGCTCGAGACGGTGATGGAGCAGCTCGAAGGCGGCGTCGAAGCCGAGGCGCGCGTCGAGGAGGAGGGGGCGATCGCCGTCGTCTTCGTCGGCAAGACACCCATCGTGACCGTCGACGAGGCGGACGCGGCTGCCGAAGGCGTCACGCTGCGTGTGCTCGGTGCCACCGTCGCCACGCGCGTTCAAGAGGTCCTCCGCGTCGAGAAGAAGCGGAGCGCGATCGCGACGACGGTGTTTTCGGTTTCGCTGCTCGTGTTCTCGGCGTTGATGGCGTTCTTGCTGCTTCGGCGGCTCGGCGATTTCGACGACAAGCTCCGCGCGTGGCTCGAGGCGCATCGCGACAGGCTCCCCGCGCTTCGCCTCGGAAAGATCGAGGTCGTCTCGTCGGGCGCGGTGCGCGGCGCGATCACCATCGCCGCTCGCGTCGGCTACCGGCTCGCCCAGCTCGCCGTCCCGTATTTCTGGCTCCTCATCGCGCTCTCGCTCTTCGACGCGACGCGCGGGTACACCGAGAAGCTCACCGGCTTCGTCGTCACGCCGTTCGCCGCGCTCTTGCAGCGTATCGGCAGCGCCCTCCCCGTCCTCGTCGTCGCGATCATCGCGATGGCTGCCGTTCTCCTCGTCGTCCGTTTCGTCGGCCTCTTCTTCGGCACCATCGCGCGCGGCGAGACGAAGGTCGGCTGGCTCCCGTCGGATCTCGCGCAGCCGACCAGCGTCCTCGTTCGCGCCGGCATCGTCATCGTGTCGCTCATCGTCGCATCGCCGCTCATCACCGGCAGCGACGAAGGGACGCTCGCGCGCGCCGGCGTCGCGGCGCTCGTGACGGTCGCGCTCGCTTGCATGCCGATCCTCGCGTGCGCGGCCGTCGGTGTTCCGATCGTCTTCGGTCGCAGACTTCAGAACGGCGACTTCGTCGAGATGGGCGGGCGCGCTGGGCGCGTCTACGGCATCACGCTGCTCGAGGTCCGGCTCGAGGACGTCTTCGGTTGCGAGGTCCGCGTGCCGCACCTGCTCACGCTGTGGCATCCGACGCGCGTCGTCGGTCGCTCGCGCATGGTGACGGTCGACGTCGTCGTCGATCCGAAAGCGTCGCAGTCGATGGTCGAGGACGTGCTCCTCACGGCCGCGCGCGCGATGTCGGCGCGCGCGAAGGTCGAGCTCTCGAGCCTCGACGGCGACGGCGCGAGTTACCGCGTGACGTGCGCGCACGAGCCCGGAAAGAGCCTCGCCGTTCTCGTCGCCGACGCGCTCGAAGAGCACGCGATCGCGCTCGGTCGTCGCGGGGCCAAGCCGTGAACGCGATTCTCCTCCTCGTCGGGCTGCTCGTCCTCTCGTACATCGGCAGCTTCCTCGTCGGAGGACGCTCGGTTCGCGGGATGGGGCTTCCGTCGGGCTCCGAGTACGTCGCGCTCGGCTTCGTGCTCGGACCGCAGGTACTCGGCGTCCTCGAGCGATCGATGCTCGAGTCGTTCGAGCCGATCGCGCACGTCGCGCTCGGTTGGCTCGCGCTGGTCATCGGGATCGACTTCGGCTACGCGGGCGACAAGCGCGTCCGCACGGGCAGCCTCGCGCTCGGCGCGATCTGCTCGATCCTCACGGGCGGCGCGGTCGCGGGCGCGACCTTCCTCCTCTTGGATCGTTTCCCGATCCTTCCGCCGGGAATCGACCGATGGCTCCTCGCGGGCGGCGCGGGCGCGGCGTGCGCGGAGACGACGCGCCACGCGGTGCGATGGGTCGTCGAGCGTCACAGCGCGCAGGGTCGCCTCTCGCAGCTCTTCGGCGAGATCTCGCACGCCGACGATCTGATTCCGCTCGTCGCGGTCGCAGCGTTGTTCGCGTTCACGGCGAAGTCGGCGCACTTGCCGTGGCACCTCCCGGTCGTGGCGTGGCTCGGCGTCACCGTCGTCCTCGGCCTCGTTCTCGGCGCGATTTCGGCGTTGCTGATCGGGCGCGAGTTCAGCGTGCACACGACATGGGGCGTGCTCTTCGGCGCGTCGCTCTTGGCGATCGGCGTCGCGACGCGGCTCGATCTCGCGCCGCTCAGCGTCACGTTCTTCATGGGCATCGCCATGGCCGCGACGTCGCCGCACCGCGCGCTCCTCCGCGACGCGGTCGCCGCGACCGAGCGCCCCGTCCTCCTGCCGGCCCTCCTGCTCGCCGGCGCGACGATCGATCTTCGCCCGCTCCAAGCAAACCGCTGGCTCATCGTCGTCATCGTCGTCGCGGTCGGAGCGCGGATCGTCGGCAAGCTCGCGTCGGGGATCGTCCTCCGAACGCTGACGCACTCGGCGCGCGGCGCTTCACCGCTCCTCGGCCTCGGTCTGCTCTCGAGCGGCGCGCTCAGCATGAGCATCGGCTTGCTCCTCGCCGTGCGCTTTCCCGGCGCGGTCGGCGACACCGTCCTGGTCATCGCGGCGGCTTCGGCGATCTTCGGCGAGTTCTTCGCGCCTGCCGCGCTTCGTCGCGTCTTGAAGAGCGCCGGCGAGGTCCCCGAGCCGGTCGAGGCACCACCGTCGTCGAGCGAAGCCGAGGTGCAATCGTGAGCGCTGCGACGTCGAGCGCGAAAGGGGCCGGGGGACGCCTGTTGCAAGCGGTCCTCCTCGTCGCGCTCTCTGCGATGCTCTGGGTCGTCACGCGCGCCGTCCCCGATTTTCACGGCGGAACGTGGACGATCGCCGCGATCGGATTTCTTCTCTTGTCGGGCACGCTCCTCAGCGATCTCGTCGCGCTCGTCGGCATGCCGCACCTCACCGGCTATCTCCTCGCGGGGATCGTCGCCGGTCCGCACGTCCTCAAGCTCATCGATCACCACTCCGTCCAGCGGCTGTCGTCGGTCAACGCGCTCGCGCTCGCGCTCATCGCGCTCGAGGGCGGGGCCGAGCTCAAAATCGATTTCCTCAAGAAGGGGATCAAGAGCCTCGCGTGGGCCACGTTCCTCCAGACGTTCGCGATCATCGCGGTGATGACCGGTGTCTTCTACGCGGCACGCCCGATCATTCCATTCGTGCACAACCTCGCGCCGACGGTGATGTTCGGCGCGGCGCTGCTGTGGGGCGTCATGTCGGTGACGCGCAGCCCGTCCGCGACGCTCGGCATCCTCTCGCAGACGCGCGCCACGGGACCGCTCGCGCGTTTCATGCTGACGTTCGTCATGACGAGCGATCTCGTCGTCGTCCTCGCGACGGCGATTACCCTCGCGCGCCCGCTCGTCGAGCCAGGCGCGAGTTTCTCGTTTCACGCGTTTCGCGTCCTCGGCCATGAAATCCTCGGCAGCGTCGCTCTCGGCACGACGCTCGGCCTCGTGCTCGCCGCGTACCTGCGCCTCATCGGAAAGAACCTGCTCGTCGTCTTCCTCGTCCTCGGCTTCGGGCTGACCGAGGTCCTCCATTACCTGAGCTTCGATCCACTCCTCACGTTCATGGTCGCGGGATTTCTCGTGCAGAACCTCTCGAAGCAAGGCGAGAAATTCCTTCACGCGCTCCAGCAGACCGGCGGCGTCGTCTACGTCATCTTCTTCGCGACCGCGGGCGCGGATCTCGACGTGCCGCTCCTGAAGCAGCTCTGGCCCGTCGCGCTCGTGCTGGCGGGCTCGCGCGCCGCGGCGACGTACGGCGTCGCGCGCCTGTCGAGCCGCATCGCGAACGACGATCCCGTCGTGCGCAAATGGGGATGGTCGGGCCTCGTATCGCAAGCGGGCCTCGCGCTCGGGCTCGCCGCCGTCGTGTCGCGCGAATTCCCCGCATTCGGTGACGGCTTCCGCGCACTCGCGATCGCGACAATCGCGCTCAATGAAATGGTAGGTCCCATCCTCTTCAAGCTCGCGCTCGATCGAACCGGCGAGTCGTCGAGCACGCCCGAGCCTTCGCTGTCGATCGTGCCCGACGCGCCAAAGGCGTCATGAACGCGCAAGCTCGCCTCGCTTGTGGCGTTCCTGCGCACCCATGAGCGCACGACCGCACGCGCATCGCGCGTTTCACCCCGTGGACCCCCGCGGGGCGATCGCTCGCCTCGCGCTCGCGGCGTTGCTCGGCATCGCCACGTACGTCGCGTTGTCCGGTACCGCGTCCGCCGCGGTGCGCGTCATCGCTTCGTGGGACGTCGCCGCGACCGCGCTCCTCGCGATTCTCTGGTCGATCATCGCGCGGTCCGACGCGAAGGAAACGCGACGTCGTGCGGCCGCATCCGATCCAGGTCGCGGCGTAGCATGGGCGATCGTGCTGATCGGAGGCTCGTGCAGCATCTTCGGCGGGACCGCCGTCATGCGGCAGGCGAAGGCCTTGTCACCCGACGCGGGCGTTGCCTTCAGCCTTCTCGCGCTCGCGACCGTCATCGTGGCATGGGGCCTCACGCACACCGCGTACGCGCTCCGCTATGCGCATCTCTATTATC
>JAYVXB010000771.1:0-3197 GCA_043785585.1 Deltaproteobacteria bacterium
CCCATCTGGAGGGTCGCGCCGTCCTCGACGAGCGACGCGGTGTGCCGTCCGATGGATCGCTCTTCTTCGGTGGGAGCCGACAGAGGCGACTCGGGGAGCTCGTCGTCGACGTCGACGAAGTGATCGATGCGGCTGACGTGAATGAGGCCATCGCCGTGCACGCGCGGCATCCGCGGGTTGACCTGCGCGATCACGGTCGTCGCGACCTCCACGGCGGCCGCCGCGACGTCGACGCTCGTTCCGAGCGTGCAATACCCATGATTGTCCGGCGGGGACACGTGAACGAACGCCACGTCGATCGGCCGTCGCCGCGAGCGGAACAGCTGCGGGATCTCGGAGAGGAAGCACGGCAGGTAGTCGACACGCTGCCTATCGAGGAGCTTTCGCATGTTCGCGCCGACGAAGAGGTTCGCGACGCGAAAGCTGTCGGCGAACGCGGGATCGGCGTAGCGCGCGGGACCGAGCGTGTGCAGGTGAATGAGCTCGACGTCGTGGAGGCGCGGCGCGTGCTCGAGCAGCCCATCGAGGAGTCGCTGCGGCGTCGCCGCGCCGCCGTGTACGAAGATGCGTTGGCGCGGTTGGACGCAGGCGACGGCGTCGGCGAAGTTGGCGTGTCGGAGCGTCATCTCCTTCGAAACGGTGCATGGGGCAGGCCATCCGCGTCGTCCATGGCGACGGCAAGCCTTTTGCTCTACCAAGGTGGCATGAGCCTCCCGAAGAGAATCCTGGTCGCCACGGATTTCAGCGAAACGTCGGACCGCGCGCTCGACTACGCGATCGATCTCGCTTCGCGGATCGGCGCGAGCGTCGTCGTCCTGCACGCCTACGAGCTGCCGATCGTCGGCTTCCCGGATGGCGCCTACATCGCGAGCGCCGACGTCGCGTCGCGCATCGCCACCGCAGCGCAGACCGGCCTGGACGCCGCCGTCACGTCGCGACTCGAGCGCGGCGTCGACATCAAGAAGGTCCTCAAGCAAGACGCGCCTTGGGACGCCGTCGTCGCCGTCACCAAAGAGGTCGACGCCGATCTGGTCGTCTGCGGAACGCACGGACGCAAAGGGCTCGCGCACGCGCTGCTCGGGAGCGTCGCCGAGAAGATCATTCGAATCTCGAGCGTGCCGGTCCTCACGATTCGAGGCCCTCGCGAAGAATCCGCGCGGTAGCGCACCGTTTGCGCGTTCGCGACGATTCTGCGCCCTTCAATCGGAGTGCCGCCCCTGGAAACGTTCTCGAAAGAGCTGCTCCGTTACGTCGACTTCACCGATGACGACGCCCGCCGCGTCGCCGCCTTCGGTGTGATCGCGGAGCCGCATTTCGAGCGCATCTCGCGCGCGTTCTACGAGAAGATCCGCGAGCACGAGGAGGCGCACGCCGTCTTCACCGGCGAAGCGCAGATCGAGCGCTTGCAGAGATCGCTCGTCGCGTGGATGAAGCGTGTTTGCTCCGGTCCGTACGACGTCGCGTACTTCGAGCAGACCGCGAAGATCGGCCGAGTGCACGTGCGCGTGGGGCTGCCGCAGCGCTACATGTTCAGCGCGATGGCGCTCATTCGCGTCGCATTCGAACGCATCGCCGACGAGACGCTCGGCGCCGAGGCGATGCCGACGCGCGAAGCGCTCACGCGCCTCCTCGACCTCGAGCTCGCTACGATGCTGGAAAGCTACCGCGAGGCATTCCTCGCGCGCGCGCAGCGCATCGAACGCGGGGAACGACACGAGCTCGATCGCACGCTCCGGCGCACCGAACACCGCTACATGAGCGCCGTCGAGCTCGCACGCACGCTCGTCGTCGGGCTCGACACGCACGGGATGATTCGCCTCTTCAACAGCGAGGCCGAGCGAGTGACCGGCTGGGCGCGCGACGAGCTCATGGGCGAGTCGTTCGTCGCCCGACTCGTGCCGAACGACTTCGTCGAAACACACGGGGCCGTCGTGAAGGACGCGATCGCCGGGAAGCGTGCGCAGCCGGACGTCGTCGACGGAGTGCTGCGAACGCGCGCGGGAAAGTACCGCGACGTGCGTTGGCAGCTCGCGTACACGCCGTCGAACGACGACGACGAGGTCGTCCTCTTCGCCATCGGCCAGGACATCACCGACCAAAACCTCCTCGCCGAGCGCACGCGCCAGCACGAGAAGCTCGCGGCGATCGGGACTCTCGCCGCAGGGCTCGCGCACGAGATCCGAAATCCGCTCAACGGCGCGCAACTCCACGTCTCGTTCCTCGATCGCGCGCTTCGCCGATCGGGCGCGGCACCGGACACACTCGAAGCGATCGGCGTCGTCGCCGACGAGATCAAGCGCCTCGCAGCGCTCGTGAGCGAGTTCCTCGACTTCGCACGCCCGCGTCCCCCGAAGCTCGAACCGACGAGCGCCCGCGCGTTGTGCGAGAGGGCGCTGCAGCTCGTTTTGCCGCGCGCTGCGGAGGCACACGTATCGGTGACGAGCGATCTACCGTCGCGCGACGTCACCCTCCTGGCCGACGCATCCAAGTTGGAGCAAGTCTTGCTCAACCTCCTCGCCAATGCCGTCGAAGCCCGCTATCCCGCCGGTCACGGGAACGTCGTCCTCCGCGTCCGCCGACAGCCCCGACGCGTCGTATTCGAGGTGGAAGACGACGGGGCTGGACTACCGAGCCCCGATGCTCCCATCTTCGACGCGTTCTTCTCCACCAAACCCCACGGCACGGGCCTCGGCCTCGCCATCACCCACCGCATCGTCACCGATCACCACGGCGACATCGACGTCGAGAGCGGTCCCGGCCGGACTCTCTTCCGAGTGTCGCTCCCCATCGATCCGGAGTGAAACCATGGCAGCGAGAGACGCGACGAAACACAAGGCACGCATCCTCGTCGTCGACGACGAAGCGTCGGCGCGCTCCGGCCTCGAGAAATTGCTGAAGCAAGAGGGGTATGCGGTCGACCTCGCGGAGGACGGGGCGCTCGCGCTCGCGCGCGCGATCGAGAGCCCACCCGACGTCGTCGTGACCGACTTGAAGATGCCGAACATGGACGGCATCGCGCTCACGAAGAAGCTGCACGAGCTCGACGCGGACCTGCCGGTGATCGTCGCGACGGCGTTCGGCGACGTCGGAACCGCGGTCGCGGCGATGCGCGCGGGCGCGGACGACTACCTCACCAAGCCGATCGATTTCGACGCGCTGACGCTGGCGCTCGAACGCGCGCTCGAACGGCGCGAGCT
>JAYVXB010000772.1:0-10304 GCA_043785585.1 Deltaproteobacteria bacterium
GTAGCCGACGACGGTCACTGCCACGTGATCGGGAACACCATGCTCTGCCCCGTCCACGACACGCCGCCGTCGCCGATCGGCGCGCTCTCGATTCCCCAAAAGTAGCGCTCTTGGGCCACGACGCCCGGCTCCGCCGCCTGCATCGTGTTGAAGCCGCCGTCGAAGATCGCAGCGCCGCTCGTCGTCGTCGGCGACGAGAACCACGGGTCGACGACGTTCGGCCCCGCGCCGTGATTGACCGTGCCGTACACGTTGAGGCGCAGCGGCGCGCCCGCCTCGCCGCCATCGCCCGCGTCGGCGAAGACGAAGCGCGTCGGCAGCGGCCCCGCGTCGCGCGGCGCGAAGAATGCGTAGTCGTGGTAGCCGAGCTCCGAAGGGGGCACCGTCACGTCGGCCGCGACGGCGAAGACGCTCGACACCGCGCGCCGGAGCGCCGCCGCCGCGATCGGATCGCGCATCGCGTCCGTCTGCGCGAGGAACGTCGGGTGAAGCACCTGCAGTCGATGGTTCCCCGCCGCGACGACGAGATCGAACGCACCGTCGGGCCCCGTCGTCGCACGATCCTCGAAGAATGGATGCGACATGCTCTCGGCCCGCTCGACGACGACGAGGTAGCCCGGCGCCGGCTGCGCGTCGACGAGCACGGTCCCGCGCACGTGGAACATCGGCCCCGCCGCGGGCCGCGGCACGGTCAGTCTCGAGCACGGGTTCGGGGTTTTCACGTCGTAGGTCGGCGACTGCTTCGGGCATGGGAAGGCATCGGCGCTCGCGGGGTCGAGCGCGTAGCGCACGAACGTGGTGGGCGATGCCGCGGCGGGGTCGCCGACGACGCGGAAGAGGAAGAGGTAGTCGCCTGCCGGAAGATCGACCGTCCCGTTGAAGGTGCCCGTCCCGTCGTCGGTCAGCCCGACGAGCGGGAGCAGCGCGTTCCAGTCGCCGGTCAGGTTGAAGCCGCCGACGACGCTCACCGTTTGGGCGCCCTTCCAGCTCGGCGTGTAACGGAACGCGACGTGCTCGAGCTTCGGGGGCGGCACGATTTGATGGTCGCCGACCGACACGTCGATCGCGGAGTCGTTGCCGGTGGATGCGTCGGCTGGCGCGCTCGTGTCGTTGCTCGAACAGCCGCCGACGACGGCGTGGCCGGCCGCCAGCGTCGCGGCGGCGAAAGCGAAGGAGAACGAGAAGCGCTTCTTCATCGCGCTGTCTTTACTTCGCGGACACGGAACGCGCACGCTCGAGGTTCTCGGCGATCTGCGCGCGAGGCGGATCGCGCTACGCTCCACGCATCGTGCCCGAGCTCGTTCTCACGATCGCCGATGCGGCGACGCTGCGCGCTCTCTTCGACGAGCAGCTCTCGAAGCGGCGCGCGTTCCTCCCGGGCGCGGGCGGCGTCGAGCCGCAGATGGCGTGCGATCTCGTGCTCCGCCACGGCGAGCGGTCGCATCGGGTCGCCGCCGAGGTCGTCTACGTGAAGGCGGAGGATCCGGGGCGCGGTGTCGGGCTGCAGCTCGGCGCGCTCGACGCGACGGCGATGAGCGAGCTCCGCGCGTTCGTCGAGTCGGCCGTCGACGCCGCGCCAATCGAGGGCAAGAGCGCCGAGGGAACGGAGAAGGAAGCGGTGAGTAAGGAGGAGCGCGACGAGGCGGTGCGCGCGCCGCTCTTCCACGAGCGAATGCGCACGCTCACGAACGTCGAGCAGCTGAAGCTCGCGGCGAACGGCACGCTGCCGGAGCGAATCGCGATCGAACGCATGTACGGGCCGACGGTGTGGGAGACGTTGCTCCGAAATCCGCGGCTCACGATTCCGGAGGTCGCACGCATCGCGCGAAAAGGAACGCTCCCTCGACCGCTCGTCGACACCATCGCCGCGAACGGAACGTGGCTCGCCGCGGGTGAGGTACAGCGGGCGCTCCTCTCGAATCCGCGGTCGACGACGGCGACGATCGCTCGCGTGCTCAACGCGATGCCGCGCGGCGATCTCGCGCGCGCGACGCAGCAAACCGCGTATCCGATGGCGGTCCGCAACGCGGCGAAGAAGATGCTCGGCGGCTGAGCGCGTCGGCACGAGAGAGCTCGATTGCGACATGCCGCGACGCTGCTACGTCGAAGTGCATCGAAGTCTCCGGGGGGCCATCGATCCGGACCCACACGCGCCCATGAAAGCCACCCACCGCCCGCTCACAGTCGTGGCGGTCCTCCTCTCGATGTTCATGGCCGCGATGGAGGCGACCGTCGTCGCCACCGCGATGCCGACCGTCGTCGAGAAGCTCGGCGGCATCGAGTACTACGGGTGGGTCGGTGCGGTGTACCTGCTCGCGAGCACCGTCACGATGCCGCTCTACGGCAAGCTCGCCGACATCTTCGGTCGCAAGCCGATCATGCTGCTCGGGCTCGCGATCTTCCTCGTCGGCTCGACGGGGAGCGGGATGGCGGTGACGATGACGCAGCTCATCGTGCTTCGCGCGGTGCAAGGCATAGGCGCGGGCGGGGTACAGACCGTCGCGCTCACGATCGTCGGCGATCTCTTCAGCCCCGAAGAGCGCGCGCGAATCCAAGGCGTGTTCGGCGCGGTGTGGGGGATCGCCGGTATGTCGGGGCCGCTACTCGGTGGGCTCATCGTCAACGCGCTCTCGTGGCGTTGGGTCTTCTTCATCAACCTGCCGTTCGGGATACTCTCGGCGATCGTCCTCATGGGCTTCTTCCACGAGAAGCTCGACGCGGCGCCGCGCTCCGAGCGAGGAATGCGGCGCCTCGACGTGCAAGGGACCGTGCTCCTGGCGAGCGCGATCATTTCGCTCCTCCTCGGCGCCGGTCGCTTTCATCCGCTCGTCACGTTGCCGCTCGCGGCCGCGCTGCTCTTCGCGTTCGTCGCGGTCGAGCGGCGCGCGCACGAGCCCGTGCTCTCGCTCGAGTTGCTGAGACGCCCGATCGTCGCGGTGTCGAGCGTGACCGGCGCGTTGTTCGGCGCCGTCATGTCGGCGAGCGTCATCTACCTGCCGCTCTTCGTGCAGTCCGTGATGAGCGGAACTCCGACGCAGGCAGGAGGTGCGGTCGCACCGATGCTGGTGGGGTGGCCGCTCGCGAGCGCGCTCAGCGGACGGCTTCTCACGAAGATCGGTCCGCGTCCGCTCGTTCGCGTGGGTCTGGCGATCGTCGCGGTCGCCTCGGTCACCATCGCGATCTTCCTCGGCGCCAACACCGGGCTCTTCGCGATCGGCGCGACGATGTTCGTGATGGGCTGCGGGATGGGGCTCGCGAACACCGCGCTCCTCATCGCCGTCCAGGAGAGCGCGAGCTGGAAGGAACGCGGCGTCGCGACGGCGAGCACGATGTTCTTTCGGACCATCGGCGGCGCGATCGCCGTCGGCGCGCTCGGTGCTCTCCTCGCGGCGCGCCTCGGCGACGACGTGCCGATGGACTCGCTGAACGAGCTCCTCGGTCCCGAGCACGGCCGCAACTTGGCGCCGGAGAAGCTGATGCTCCTCTCGCTTCGTCTCGGCGGCGCGCTTCATCTCGTGTTTCAGGTGATCGCGGTGACGTCGGTCGTGGCGCTCATCGCGGGGCTGTTCTTTCCGAAGGCGACGCTCACGAAGCGCGAGCAGCCAGCGCCTGTGCTGAGCGCCGAGACGGAGTGAGGCGACGCGCCTGGTAGTCGTTTTGCTTGGCGATCGGTCATGACGACCCACATCACCCAAGAGTGCATCAACTGCGGCGCGTGCGAACCCGAGTGTCCGAACGAAGCGATCTCGGAAGGCGACAACATCTACCTCATCGACTCCGAGCGGTGCACGGAGTGCGTCGGGTTCAACGAGAAAGAGGCTTGCCAGGCCGTCTGTCCGGTCGAGTGCTGCGTCGCCGATCCCGCGCACTCCGAGACCGAGCAAGTGCTTCTCGCGCGTGCGATCGCGCTTCATCCCGACGATGGCGACCTCGCAGCGAGCCGCGCCCGCGGCGACTTCCCGTCGCGCTTCGAGCACTGAGCACGCGAAAGACGTGCGCGTCCCCGCACGCCGTGCGTGCCGCTGACCCGAACCGTTCTGCAAGCAGCGCGATCATTTCCGCTCGAATGCACGTGCTCGGAGTTGGCGTGGGACATGCGATGGCCGATGACGATGCAGTCTGCGTGGCTATCTACCGCGTCGTACCTCGTGGTTTCCGCGTTGATCGGACTCGGTATCCTTGGAGTCGCGCGCATCCTGCGAGTGCGCGCACGCCATGACTCGCCGCTCAAGCACCGGACGTACGAGTGCGGCGAGGAGCCCGCGGGCATGGCGTGGATGCAGTTCCATGCGCGCTACTACGTCGTGGCGCTCCTCTTCGTCGTCTTCGACGTCGAGGCGGTGTTCCTCTTCCCGTGGGGAGTGCTCCAGCGCGAGCTCGGCGCGAGCGGGCTCGCGGCCGCGGCGCTCTTCGTCGGCGTGCTGATGCTCGGGTGGCTCTACGCGCTCCGGAAGGAGGCGTTGAAGTGGCAGTGAGCACGCGCCTCCCCGTCGTCGACGAGCGGAGACTTCCGTACGAGCACCCGCTGTACGAGACGCTCTTGGCGGTTCCGGGCTTGTCGGTCGCGATGGCGCCGCTCGATCGCTTGCTCCAGTGGGGCCTCGTGAACAGCCTCTGGGTCTTCCCGATGGCGACGAGCTGCTGCGGCATCGAGCTGATGGCCGCAGCCGCGAGCCGTGTCGATTTGGATCGGATGGGGACGATCATCCGCGCGACGCCGCGGCAAGCCGACGTGATGGTCGTCGCGGGGACCATCACCGTGAAGATGGCGCCGCGCGTGAAGACGCTGTGGGATCAAATGCCCGAGCCGAAATGGTGCATCGCGATGGGCTCGTGCGCGATCTCCGGCGACTTCTACCGCAACCTCTACTCGGTCATTCCGGGCATCGACACCGTGCTGCCGGTGGACGTCTACGTCCCGGGCTGCCCGCCGAATCCCGAGGCGCTGATGCACGGCCTCCTTCGACTGCAAGAGAAGGTGAAGCTCGTGCGGCAAGGCAAGCGCGCGCCGCGCGAGCCGAACCCCGCCTTCCTCGCGCTGACGTCGCCGTCGATCGCGCGCGTCGGTGATCCGTCACGCACGGCGGCGATCGACGACGCGCAGGAAGCATCGGCGCTGGAAGTGACGTCGTTCGATACGAGCGACGAGCCTTCGACCGGCGAACATGTCCCGTCCTCTCCACCTCGCGCAACCAACCACGCAGCCGATGCGACGATGCGCGATGCCAGCGACGTCGAAGCGATGCTCCTCGACGATTTCGGCGTCACCGACTTCCCGAAGGACGCGAGCCCCGTCGTCGGCGTCGAGCACCACGTCGCGCTCGCGCGCCGTTTGCGCGACGCGGGCTTTCGCCAGCTCGTCTACGTCGCCGCGACGCACTTCACGGCGAAGACCGGCGCGAAGCCGCAACCGGAGCGCTTCGAGGTCGCTTACGCGCTGCGCACCATCGGCAAGGGCTCGCGCGTCGCAGCGTGGCGTCTGCGCTTGGATCCTGAGCAACGCGCGCCGACGCTCGTCGGCACCTTCGCGGGCGCCGACTGGCAAGAGCGCGAGCAGTTCGACCTCCTCGGCGTGCGCTTCGACGGTCATCCGGATCTGCGGCGCATCATGCTTCCGTCCAACTGGGACGGACACCCGCTCCGCAAGGATTACCCCGCGGACAAAGCGTGCCCGCCATGGAGATGATCGTACAGGTCGAGACCGCCAGACGCGGCAAGATCGATCCGCACCGATCGATCCAGGATCACGATCCCGAAGCGGATCTGATGCTGCTTCACTTCGGGCCGCAGCATCCGTCGACGCACGGCGTGTTCCGAATGGATCTCTACCTCGACGGCGAGATCATCGTGAAGGCGACGCCGTACCTCGGGTACTTGCACCGCGCCGTCGAGAAGCTCTGCGAGAAGCTCACCTACGTTCAGCAGACGGCGATCGTCGACAAGAACGACTACGTCGCGCCGATGACGAACGAGCAGGCGCTGAACATGGCGTTCGAGAAACTCCTCGGCGTCGAGGTGCCGCGCCGCGCGCGCTGGCTCAGGACGATCTTCGCGGAGCTCCAGCGGATCGCGTCGCACCTCTTGTGGCTCGGGACGTTCGCGCTCGATCTCGGCGGCGCGCTCGGCGGCGGATCGACGCTCTTTCTCTACTGCTTCCGCGAACGGGAGCTGATCCTCGATCTCTTCGAGGACGTCACGGGCGCGCGCTTTCACTACAACACGCACACGATCGGCGGAAACCGCCACGATCTACCGGCCGGCTTCGCGACGAAGGTGAAGGCCGCGCTCGCGACGATCGACGCGCGGCTGAGCGAGTACGAAGACATGAGCTTCGGCAACGCGATCTTCGTCGCGCGTACGAAAGGCGTCGGCGTCCTCGACGGCGCGCTCGCCCTCGAGCTCGGGATCACCGGACCGAACTTGCGCGCGTCGGGGATCGATCACGATCTGCGACGTGACGCGCCGTACTCCGCGTACGACGAGATCTCGGTGAACGTCGCCGTCGAGCGCGGAGGCGACTGCCTCGCGCGCGCGAAGGTCCGCCTTGCGGAGATGCGCGAGAGCATCCGCATCGTGCGCGACGCGATCGACGGCGTGCCCGAAGGACCCATCTGTGGTTTCAAACCGATCCGTCAGCCGACGCAGGCGAAGTCCGCGGGCGGACAAGTCTACGTCGGCATCGAGACGCCGCGCGGCGAGCTGGGAACGTTCGTCATCGGCGGCGGCGATCCCGCGACGACGCCGCATCGCCTGAAAATTCGCCCACCGAGCCTGCACGCGCTCTCCGCGCTCCCGTACATCTTGCCCGGCGCGACGGTGAGCGACGCGGTCGCGATCCTCGGCTCGCTCGATCCGATCATGGGGGAGGTAGACCGATGACCGGCCTCGCACACGGCGCGGTCTACGGCGTCGTCATCGCGTCCATGCTGCTCACCGTCGTCGCGCTCGGCATTTGGTTCGAGCGCAAATTCGCCGGCCGGATGCAGTCGCGTCTCGGTCCCACGCGCGTTGGTCCCGTCGGGCTCCTTCAACCGTTCGCCGACGTCGTGAAGCTCCTGCAGAAAGAGGACATCGTCCCGAGAGACGCCGACCGTCGTCTCTTCAACCTCGCGCCGCCGCTCGCCGCGCTGTGCGCGCTGGGTGTCGCGGCGGTCGTACCGTTCTCGCGCTCGATGATCGCGTCGGACCTCGACGTGGGCGTCCTGTACGTCCTCGCGATCGGCGGCCTCACCGTGATCCCGACGTTCATGGCGGGATGGGCAAGCAACAACAAGTTCGCGCTGCTCGGCGCGATGCGCGCGATCGCGCAGTCGGTGTCGTACGGCGTGCCGCTCGTGTTGTCGGTGCTCGTCCCGGTGATCTTCGCGGGAACGATGAGCGTGTCGGGAATCGTCCAATGGCAATCGGAGCATCACTGGCTCGCCGTGTGGCCGATCGTGCCGGGGCTTCCGGCGTTCGGGCTCTTCTTTCTCGCGATGCTCGCCGAGTCGAACCGGATCCCGTTCGACATCCCCGAGGCGGAGAGCGAGCTCGTCGCCGGCGTGACGACCGAATACACCGGCGCGAAGTTCACGCTCTTCTACATGGCCGAATACGTCCACACGCTCGTCGGATCGGCTGTCGGAGCGGCGCTCTTCCTCGGCGGCTGGGACGGTCCGTTCGCGCCCGGGCTCCACTGGATGGTCGCGAAGACCCTCGCGCTCTTCGTGCTCGTCTACTGGGTGCGTTGGTCGCTGCTCCGCCTTCGCGCCGACCAACTCATGGAGCTTTGCTGGAAGTGGCTGACACCGATCGGCGTCGCGCTCGTTCTCATCGCCGCGACGTGGGTCGTGCTCGCGCCGGGAGTGGCTCGCTGATGAGCTACCTCATGGATTCGCTCCGCGCGCTCAGGACGACGCTCGTCAACGCGTTCCGTCGTCCGACGACCGTCGAGTTCCCCGACGTGATTCGCCCGCGCGCCGAGCGCTACCGCGCGAGCTTCGCGCTCCCCGACGACGAGCACGGCGAGATCGCGTGCATCGGCTGCCTCGCTTGCGAGCGCATTTGCCCGTCGCAAGTCATCGAGATGAAGAGCGGTCCGAAGCGCGATTCGCCGGTGACCGGGAAGAAGCGCGCGTATGTCGACGAGTTCGTCCTCGACCTTTCGGCGTGCATCCAGTGCGAGCTCTGCGTGCAGGTCTGCAACAGCGACGCGATCACCATGGTGCGTGAGCCGGAGGTGCCAGGGTTCTCGCGCGAGGAGCTCGTGCTCGACATCGAGCGCCTCCGCGCGAACGCGCGCACGAAGACGGCGTCCTGGGGACGCGGGACGGTGCTCCAGGGGATGCAGGAGCAACCGAAGGCCGAGAAAAGGACTGCCGTAGCGGCGACCGCGACCGCGACGGACACGAAGCCGACGCCGGAGAAGAAGCCCGCAGAGGTGTCGCCGTGAGCGGGTCGATCGCGTTCGGCTTGGTCGCAGCGTGCGCGCTTGCGTCGGCGATCTTCGTCGTGCGAAGCGCGAACCTGATCCGCGCGGTGCTCTGGCTCGGCGTGACGCTGCTCGCGACGGCGGTGCTCTACGCGATGATGGACGCGTCGTTCCTCGCCGCCGTGCAAGTGCTTCTCTACGTCGGCGGCGTCGTCACGTTGATGATCTTCGGCGTGATGATCACGCGCCGTCACGAAGGGATCGTCGTGCGCGCCGATACGGCGAAGCCGCTGCGAGCGATGGTTCCGGCGGCGGCGCTCTTCGGCATCGTTGCGGCGGCCATCCGCGCCACCGACGGCCTCGACGCCGACGTGTCGCGGGCCGCCCCCGCGATCGCACCTGCGGATCTCGGACGCGCGCTCATGCACGATCAGGTGCTCGCGTTCGAGGTGGCCTCGGTCCTCCTACTCGGCGCGCTCGTCGGTGCGATCGTCATCGCGCGCAGGCGCGATCCGGGAGACTCGCCGCTCGAAGCAACGCCTGCGTCGATCACGCACCCCGCAACGACGGACGATGCCGGCGTCCACGGAGAGGCGCACCCATGACGCTCTCCACATGCCTCCTCCTCGCCACGGCGCTCTTCTGCGTCGGCGTCTACGGCCTCCTCTCGCGGCGTCAAGCGATCGCGATCCTCCTCTCGGTGGAACTGATGGCGAACGCCGCGAACCTCTGTTTCGTGGCGTTCAGTCGATACCGCGGCGCCGTGACCGGCCAGGTCTTCGCGGTGTTCTCGCTCGCGATCACCGTCGCCGAGGTCGCCGTCGGTCTCGCGATCGTGATCCTCGTCTACCGAACGTACCGCGATACGCGTGTCGAGCTCGCCAGCGAGATGAAGCAATGACGCGCCCGCTCCTCCTCGCGTTCGTTGCGCTCTTCGCGCCGGCGGCCGCCGCGCTCGTCCTCGCGGTGATCGTCCCGTTGCGACGTCGCGGCACACCGGCGGCGGCGCTCTGCATCGCCGGATCGACGGCGTCGTTCGGCGCGGCCGTCCTCTTGCTGCTCGATCGACTGCACGACGCGACGCCGCAGCTCTGGACGGTGCCATGGCTGCGCACGGGCTCGACGACGATCGCGGAGATTGGCGTTCGCGCCGACGCGATCTCGGCGTCGATGCTCGCGGTCGTGACGCTCGTCGCGCTGTGCGTTCAAGTCTTCTCGGTCGGCTACATGCACGACGAGGCGAGGCCATCGTTCGGCCGCTACTTCGCGTACCACGCGCTCTTTCTCTTCAGCATGAACGTGCTCGTCGTCGCGCCGAACATGCTCCAGCTCTTCGCAGGTTGGGAGCTCGTCGGCGTCACGAGCTACCTCCTCATCGGCTTCTACTTCACGAAGCCGAGCGCGGCGCGCGCCGCCGTGAAGGCGTTCTGGATGACGAAGCTCGCGGACATGGGGTTGCTCATCGGGCTGCTCGTTCTCTTCTCGTCGTCGGGCGAGCTCGGATGGGACGCGCGCCTCGATCCGAACGTCGCGACCGCCGTCACGCTGCTCTTCTTCCTCGCCGTCGTCGGCAAGTCGGCGCAGTTCCCGCTGCACGTGTGGCTTCCGGACGCGATGGAGGGGCCGACGCCCGTGTCGGCGCTCCTTCACGCGGCGACGATGGTCGCTGCAGGCGTCTTCCTCGTCGTGCGCGCGTACCCACTCTTCGCGCAGTCCGAGACGACGCGCACCGTGATGCTCGCGCTCGGCGCGGCGACCGCGCTCTTCGCGGCTTGCCTCGCGCTCGTGCAGACCGACATCAAGACGGTGCTCGCGTACTCGACGTGCTCGCAACTCGGATACATGGTCGCCGCCCTGGGGGCCGGATCGATGATGGGCGGCTTCTTCCACCTGA
>JAYVXB010000773.1:0-10302 GCA_043785585.1 Deltaproteobacteria bacterium
CCCGAGTCCTTCGCGCTCAAGATCAGGATCTCGTACTCGTCGACGTCGAACTGCGCTTCGATCGTCACGCCGTGCGGCTTGAGGTTCGGGTTCCCCATCGAACCTTCTTCGCCCTTCGCGCGCGTGCCGGTGCCGCCCTCTTTGTTGTCGTAACTGTCCTCTTGGACGGGACACGGATCCTGCTCCCAGTATTCGACGAGCCGCGGCGCCGCCATCACGTCGACGCGCTGGAAGAGCGCGCGCGGCAGCGTTCGCACGTCGCCCTTCGCGAGCACCACCGGCACCGGCACCACCATCGCGAAACCTTCGGGCGGCCCCTGGTAGTTGTTCTGCATCGACAGCACGGTGCGCGTCCCGTCGCGCATCATCACGACCATCGTCGCGTTGTTGTAGAGCTTCTGATCCGCGCCGCTGACGTAGAAGCCGCAGAACGCGCGCGCCGTCGCCGCGGGGAGCGTCGTCGCACCCATCGCGATGGAAGCAGCGAGCGCGATGCCGAAAGAGCGACGCATCCGGCGATCGTACCACTACGGGACGATCGTCTTGCACCCGAGGACGACGTCGACCTTGCCGTGCACGTTCGCCTTCAAATTCGTGCACGCCTTGCCGCTCAGCACGACCTTCGAAGGGTTCTGCGGATCGTCGTACGTCCATCCGTCCATCGCGTCCTCGGGGACGACGCTCTCGTAGCCGTGGTCGTCCGTGAACACGACGTTCACCTTGCCCGGCTCGACCGGCAGGCCGCCGTCGCGCTTCTCGAGCGTGAGCTCGCACGACGCGAGGCGGCTTCGAATCTTGTCGAACGCGAGCAAGAACTCGTTCTCGAGCTCGGTGGCGTCGTTGCCGCTCGGGGTCACTTGGAAGTGGCAGAACATGCTCGAGTCCCAGGTGTTCGTCGGATCGCACCCTTGGTTCGGCGCGCCGCCCGCGACCGCGAGCTCGCCCATGAATCCTTGATCGTAGTCGAGCGGCGAATACGGGAAGAAGTAGCCGATGCCGACCGCGAGCGTCGTGATCGGCCCTTGCGGCGCGGCGAGCGCGTGGGCGTCCGCCACCGCTTTCACGCACAGCGGCTTCTGCGTGTTCGGATCCGGGTTGGGTACGCCGTCGGTCAGCAGGACGAGCGCCTTCTTGCCGCCGGGGCGAAGCGGCAACGACGGCGCAAAGCTGGCGAGCGCCGCGTTCTGGCCGTTCAGCACCGCGAGCGTCGGCGTCTCGTGCCGCGGGCCCGTCGTATCGAGGCGCTGATGAAGGCGCAGCGCCTGCCCGAAGTCGACGACCGCGATCGGCACATCCATCTTCGGGTAAGGACCTACGCCCATCGTCGCGTCGTTCACGTCGGAGAAGATCGTGAGCCCGAGTCCGAACGACGTGTCGCTCCGACTCGAGAGGTCGTCGATGAAGAGATCGAGCGCGGGGACGATCGCCTTCCACTTCGAGTCGTTCGCCATGCTCCCCGAGCCGTCGAGCACCATGAGGACGTAGATCGGATCCTTGATCGCGCGCGCGGTGCCCGTGGCGCAGCCCGCTTCGAACAGCGACGCGTCCCGAGGTGCCGGAAAGTTGCCATCGAGTCCGCCCGCGTCGACGGCCGACGTCGCGTCTCCCCCCGCGTCGACGAAGCCGTCGTTCGCGCTTTTGCTGCTGCTGCAGGCCGCGATCGCGATCGCGGCGACGCACGACGAGAGAGCGAGCGCGCGCGACCCCATGCCGTAAAGCCTAGCGCTCCCCGCGCCGGCCACAAGAACCCCCTTCCCGCGCACCCGCGCTGTGTGCAATCTGCACGCCCCATATGCCGATCGAGCACCGCCTCCACTCCCGCTGCGGCTGCGCATCGCTGTCCGCGGTTTCCAGCTCGTCGCGACCCTTCACGTTCACGACGACGAAGCGAAACTTCGAGCGCGACCGCCCGTTCCGCGTGGTCCACATCGCGCTCGACGTCGCGCTCGACGTCGCGAAGAAGAGCGTCGCCGGCATCGCGACGATCGACGTCGCCCGCGTCGATCCGGACGCGCGCGCGCTCGCGCTCGACGCGATCGGCTTCGATTTGCGGCGCGTCGAGGTCGACGGAACGGGTGCAGACTACACGTACGACGGTCGCGTGCTCACCGTGACGCTCGGCGATCGCGCGAAGGCGCGCGTCAAGGTGGCGTACTCCGCGACGCCGCGCCGTGGCCTCTACTTCCTCGAGCCCGACGAGCACGTCCCGACGCGCCCGCGCCAAGTGTGGAGCCAGTGCCAGGAAGAAGACGCGCGGCATTGGTTCCCTTGCCACGACAAGCCGCACCTCAAGATGACGACCGAGATCACGGTGCGCGTCCCGAACGGCTGGTACGCGCTGTCGAACGGCGCGCTCCTCTCGGAGGACAAGCCGAAGGACGGCGCGTGGAAGTACCACTGGAAGATGACCGAGCCGCACCCGAGCTACCTCGTGACGCTCGCGGCGGGCGAGTTCACGGTGCTCGAAGATTCGGCGGGCGACGTTCCGCTGACGTACATCGTACCGAAGGGGCGCGAAGAAGACGGCGCGCGCACGTTCGATCGCACGCCCAAGATGGTGAAGCTCCTCGCGGACCTCACCGGCGTCGCGTACCCGTGGAACAAGTACGCGCAGATCGTCGTCGCCGACTTCATCTTCGGCGGGATGGAGAACACGACCGCGACGACGATGTACGAGCACATCTTGCTCGACGCGCGCGCGGCGATCGACGTCACGAGCGACGACTTGATCGCGCACGAGCTCGCGCACCAGTGGTTCGGCGACTTCGTCACGTGCCGCGACTGGTCCGAAGGCTGGCTCAACGAAGGCTTCGCGACGTACTGCGAGCACGTGTGGCGCGAGCACTACCTCGGGCGCGACGAGTACGACTACTACCTGCGCGCGGATCTCGACGCTTACGTCAGCGAGGCGCACGGTCGCTACCGCCGGCCGATCGTCTGCCAGGACTACGACTCGCCGCTCGATCTGTTCGATCGCCACCTCTACGAGAAGGGCGGCCTCGTCCTTCACATGCTGCGCGTCGAGCTGGGGAAGGATCTCTTTTGGCGCGGCGTCGGCGCGTACTTGAAGAAGCACGCGAAGGGGGTCGTCGAGACGCGCGACTTGATGCGCGCGCTCGAAGAGGTGAGCGGGCGGAGCCTCGGGCGGTTCTTCGATCAGTGGGTCTTCAAGCCGGGGCACCCCGAGATCGAGGTGACGGTGGCATGGGACAAGGGCGTCCTCACGATCGACGCGAAGCAGTCGCAGGCGATCGCGGACGGCGTCCCGGCGGTGTTCGATCTGGCGCTGTGCATCGACCTCGTCGACGCGGCGGGCAAGGTGCGGCACGAAAAGGTGAACGTCTCGCAGAAGGCAGAGAGCTTCGCGATCCCGTGCGCCGAGCGACCGGAGTTCGTCGTCGTCGATCCCGAGATGCGCATCCTCGGCGAGGTGACCGTCAAAGCGCCGAACGACATGCTGCGCGAGCAGCTGGCGTCGGCCGAGTCCGCGCGCGGTCGTTGGCTCGCGGCGCAGGCGCTCGCGAAGAGCGACGATCCGCCGACCATCGAGGCGCTCGCGACGACGCTCGCGAACGACGACGAGTTCTGGGGCGTGCGCGCAGAGGCCGCGCAGGCGCTCGCGAAGATCCACGCGCGCGAGTGCTTCGACGTCCTCGCGAAGTCGACGGGGATCGCGCATCCGAAGGTGCGGCGCGCGGTCGTCGATGCGCTCGGCGCGTTCAAGACGACGGCGGCGCTCGAGGCGATTCGCCCGGTGGCGCTCAAGGACGCGAGCTACGTCGTCGAAGGCGAAGCGGCGCGCGCGCTCGGCCGCACGCGGCAGACGGCGGCGTTCGATACGTTGGTCGATCTGCTCGAGCGTCCGTCGTGGTTCGACTGCATTCGTGCGGGGGCGATCGACGGGCTCGCCGCGCTTCGCGACGATCGCGCGACGCCGCATCTCCTCGCGCGCATTCGGTACGGGCATCCGGCACGCGCCCGGCGCGCGGCGATCGTCGCGCTCCCGAAGATCTCGACGGACCGCAAAGGGCGCGAGGCGCTCGAGCATCTGCTCGAAGACGCGGATCCGCTCGTGCGCATCGACGTCGCGCGCGCGCTTTCGGATCTCGGCGACGTGAAGGCGCGCGGTGCGCTCCGCGAACGCCTCGACACGGATCTCGACGCGCGCGTGCGTCGTCGCATCCGCGAGACGCTCCGCGATCTCGGCGGTGAGGGGAAGCGCGCGATCGAGCCGCTTCGCGAAGAGCTCGAGAAGCTGCAGGGCGAGCACGGCGAGCTGAAGGCGCGGATGGCGAAGCTCGAAGCGCGCTTCGTCGACGGCGACAGGCCGAAGGAACGCCGCGGCGCGAAGGTCGCGGAGAAGCCCCTCGCGAAAGCGAAACCGAAAGCGAAAGCGAAGGCGAGCGCGAAGGGGAAGCGGCGATGAGCGAAGAATCACCCGTCGATGTCGAGCTGCGTGGGACCATCGCGATCTGGACGATCAACCGCCCCGATCGCATGAACAGCCTCTCGCGCGCGACGCTCTTCGCGCTCGGCCGCCTCGCGCGCGAAGCGATCGCGAACCCCGCCGTCCGCGCGATCGTCGTCACCGGCGCGGGCGACAAAGCGTTCTGCGCCGGCGCGGATCTCAAAGAGCGGCAAGGCATGACGGAGAACGACGTCCGCGTGCAGGTCGATCTCTATCGCAGCGAGCTCGGTCCGCTCGATCGCTCGCCCAAGCCGGTCATCGCCGCGATCAACGGCGTCGCGTACGGCGGCGGCCTCGAGCTCGCGCTCATCTGCGACATGCGCGTCGCCGCGTCGCACGCGCAGCTCGCGCTCCCCGAGACGTCGCTCGGGATCATTCCGGGCGCGGGCGGAACGCAGCGCCTTCCGCGAATCGTCGGCGAAGCGCGCGCGAAGGAGATGATCCTCCTCGCGCGAAAGCTCACCGCCGACGAAGCGCTGGCGTGGGGGCTCGTCAACCGCGTGACGCCTGCGGGCAAGAACGTCGTCGACGACGCCGTCGAGTGGATCGCGCCGATCGCGAACGGCGCGCCGCTCGCGCAAGCGTCCGCGCTCGAGGCGATCGATCGCTCGTTCGACACGACGCTGGAGCTCGGCCTCGAGCTCGAGAAAGTCAGCTACGACAAGACGCTCGTGAGCGAAGACCGCCGCGAAGCGCTCGCCGCGTTCGCGGCGAAGCGAAAGCCCGCGTTCAGCGGGCGCTAGTCAGTTTGCTTTTCCGCCGCACGTTCCGAACGTCGGAGGCAATCCCCAGTCGCCGATGTTGTTCGACGAGCACGGCGCGGCCTGCGTGCACCCGGTCGGCATCGCGAGCGGATCGCAGAGCTGAGCGCTGTTCATGCCGCCGCACGTCGCCTCGCAAGCCGAGGTGACGCTGTTGTTGTTCGGATCGACCGTCGCGCAGCAGACGGTGTTCGCAGCGCAGTTCGCAGCGCTCGTGCACGCGAGCGCGGTGGTGCCGTTCCCCGCGTTCCCGCCGTCGGGCAGCCCGCACGTCGTTCCGCTCTTGCAGGCGTACGAGAAGACACCGCGCCCGTTGTCGGACACGCAACACACCGATCCGGGGATCATGCACGACGTGTTGCCGCACGAGATCGTGGACTGCGTTCCGCCCGGTCCCGCGTCGCCGGGGCTTCCGCCGTCGCCGCCCGGAGCGATCGCATCGCCGGTCGCTGCGCCGTCCCCCGCCGCCGAGCCGTCGCCGTTCCCACCGCCGTCGTTGCCGACCCCTCCGTCACCGCCGGCGGAGGCATCCGCGCTGTCGACAACGGTCGAAGTCGACCCCCCGCACGCCGCCACAATCCCCCCAAACGCGAAGACCAAGCTCGCCCGCCATACTCTTTTCATGACTCCACAGTGAGGAGCGGCCGTCTGCAGGTTACGGAAATATCCGTCTTGCTTCGAAAAGGGGCGCGCATGTAGACAGGCGTAGTCACGCATCGAACGGTCAGGACGTTTCTCGAACTCGATGCAACCTGCGTGCGGGAGGAGGGCACTATGCATCGGTGCTGATGGCGATCATCTCCCCGGTTCGTGCGCCCGACGACTTGTCGCTCGCGCAGCGATGCGTGGCCGGCGATCGCGCCGCGCAGCGGGAGCTCTTCGATCGCGAGAAGCGTCGCGTTCATGCGGCGCTCTATCGGATCTTGGGATCGAACACGTACATGGATGACCTGGTTCAAGAATCGTTCTTCGAGATCTTTCGATCGCTGAAGAACTTCCGCGGCGAGGCGTCGCTCGGGACCTGGGTCGATCGCTGCACGGTGCGCGTCGCGTACGCGCACCTCACGCGCAAGCGCCCGAAGATGGCGCAGCTCGAGCTCGTGCCCGAGATCGCTGCGGGTGACGCGTCGGCCGAGGATCGCGCGTTGGCGCGCGAAGCCGCGCGACGCCTGTACGCCGAGCTCGATCGGATCGAACCGACGCATCGTCTCGCGTTCACGCTCCACGCGATCGACGGCCGATCGCTCGAAGAGGTCGCGAAGCTCATGGACGCGACGGTCGTGGCGACGAAGGCGCGTGTGTGGCGCGCGCGGCAAGCGCTGGAAAAGAGAGCACGCCGCGATCCGGTGCTCGCGAGCTTCTTGGGGGACGCTGTGTCCGGGGGGACGAGCGGCGACGAAACCGCGGACGACGATGGGGTGAAATCATGAGCCTCGGCCAAAAGCTCGAAATCGAGCCGCTCAACGACGCGCGCTGGTCGCGGATCGAGAAGTCGCTCTTCGAGCGCCTCGATCGTCGAGACGAACCGCTCGCGGCACCGCCGCCGGAGTCGGAGCTCGCGCCGGTTCGTTCGTGGAGAGCGAAGGGATTTGCGATCGGCGCGCTCGCGCTCGCAGCGGCGGTGCTCCTCGTCGTCATGGGTGTCCGGATGTGGCCGTCACCTTCGCCTCGCTCGGTCGTTGCGGCGAATCCGTCGCGCATCGTGACCGGCGCGTCCGACTCGCACCTCGCGCTCGGCGAATCGTCCATCGACGTCGGACCGGAGTCGGCGCTCGTCGTGAGCGGCGACGACGCGCGCGGCCTCGTCGTCGTGCTCGACCGCGGCAAGGTGACGTGCGAAGTGGCGCCGCGTGGCGCGCGGCCGGCGTTCATCGTGCAAGCGGGCGATGTGCGCGTGCGCGTGATCGGGACGCGCTTCACGGTGACGCGCCTTCAAGGTGAAGCGCGCGACACGGCGAAGGTCGAGGTCGCGCACGGCGTGGTCGAGGTGAGCGCGCACGGGACGACGACGATGGTGCGCGCAGGCGAGACGTGGCCGGCGGGGACGACGGCGGATCTCTCGGTCGTTCCGACCAACGCGCCGCTCGCGCAAGCACCGACGCCCACGGTCTCCGCGGACGAACCGGCGCAGCCGAAGCCGTCGAATGGCGCCAAGCGCCCCGCGCCGAACGCGACCTCCACCACGCCGCGCCCGAGCGCGCCCGTCACGAACGATCCGTACACCGCGCCGACGCCGACGACCGAGCCGGCCGTCGTGCCGCCTCCGCCGTCGCCGCGCCAACTCTACGAGCAGGCG
Source organism: Deltaproteobacteria bacterium (assembly GCA_043785585.1). Lineage (GTDB taxonomy): Bacteria > Myxococcota_A > Polyangia > Polyangiales > Polyangiaceae > JBBQXV01. The sequence goes on from JAYVXB010000773.1 coordinate 7,526, forward strand.
GCGCAGCTCGAGTCGCGCGACCCGTCGCGCGCGCTCGCGATCTACCGTGAGCTCGCTGCGGCCGGTGGCGCGTGGGGAATGAACGCGCTCTTCGCGCAGGGCCGCCTGCAAGCCGATCGCGGCAATCGCGGCGAGGCGCGCCGTCTCTTGAACGACTACCTCTCGCGGTACCCGCGTGGACCGAACGCAGCCGACGCGCGTGCCCTGCTCGACCGCCTGAAATAGTACGCGACCTGGTACTACTCGGTGAATGGTGCGACGTCTTGCCGCCGCGCTCATCCTCTTCGTCGCGATGCTCGCGTCGTCCTCGGCGCACGCGGCTCGTCGTCGCGTCGTGCTCGTCAACGCGGACGCGCAGCTCCTCCGCGCGGTCGTCGTCACGCTCACGGCGTGGGACATCGACGTCGTCTCGCACCAAGCCACCGCGCCGGGCGCGACGCTCCCCGATGCGCAGCGACGCGCCGACGAGCTCGCTCACGAGGTACACGCCGACGCGCTCGCGTGGATCTCCGTCGGAAAAGACGAAGCGGTCCTCTGGATCTACGACACTGACACGAAGCAAATCGGCTCGCGCGTTCTCTCCGATCGCCCGCCGTTCGACGACGCATCCGCCGCGGCCGTGGCGCTCAGCCTGAAGACGCTCCTGCGATCGAGCATCGTCGCCCCCGAGCCCGAGAGGTTCGGCGCGACCCCTTTCGTCCGCGCTACGCCGACGTGGCTCCGCGTCGAAGCCGTCGGCGGCGCGCGCCTCCTCCCGCGCGACACCTCCGAGCTGCGCGGAGGCTTCGGTCTCTCGCTCTGGCCGCGCGCGTTCGACGAGCTCTTCGGCTTCGGCCTCGCGCTCTCCGTCGGTCCTGGCGCGCGCGTCGACTCGCTGAAGTTCAGTGGGCGCTACTCCGACCTCGCGCTCTCGCCGTCGATCCGCTCGACCGCGCACTTCGGTGAGCACGTCGTGCTCGAGCCCGCGCTCGGCGCCTCCTTGCACTTGACGTCGATCGACGGCACCGCCGTCGACGAGTCGCTCCCCGTTCGCGCGAACCGCGCCGACGTCTCGCTCGACTCGGCGGTCGTGCTCGATGTGCGCTTCGGCGTCGTGTCGGTCGGTTTTCGCGCGGGGCTCGGTTACATGGTCCGCTACCAGCGGTACACGGTGGACGGTCAGCCGGCGCTCGCGACGTTGCCGCTCCTGGGCGACATCGGCCTTCGCTTCAGCGTGGGGATGCTGTGATGCGCCGTCGCTTTGTCGTCACCTCCGCGCCCTCGCGGCCCACTGTGAGGACGATGACCGTGCTCCGTGTGACCGCGATCCTCGCGCTCGCCGCGATCCTCACGGCGTCGTGTGGGGGCATCGGGCGCGAGGACGTCGAGCTCGTGCCGCCCGCGGCGACGGGCGACGGCGGCGCGCGGTCTTGCGTTCCACCCGGCGCGAGCCGCGTCTGCCAGGAGCTCGGCGGCGCGTGCATCGTCGACGCAGAGTGCTGCTCGTCGCGGTGCGCGGAAGGCGTCTGCCTCCAAGCGGGATCGTGCGCCGGCCCAGGCACCGCGTGCACGGACCGCTCGTCCTGCTGCAGCGGGCGATGCGAGCCGCTCGGCGGCTCGACGAATCGCGTTTGCCTCGCGTACTGCAAGCCCGACGGCGAATCGTGCACGCAAGCGCTCGACTGTTGCTCGATGGGTTGCCACGGCGGAACGTGCGGCGGTCCCGTGTGCCGCGGCGGCGACGACGTCTCGTGCACGAGCGACGCGGACTGCTGCTCGGGTCACTGCAGCAAAGACGATCACACGTGCCAAGCCGACGGTACGACCGTGTGTCGCGCGAGTGGCGGGTCGTGCGGCGACGGCAGCGACGGCGGCAACGACGGCAAGTGCTGTGGCCTGTGCGATCGAACGACGCAGCGATGCGATCCGGGTCCAGGTCCGTGCCGAGCGACGGGCTCCATCTGCACGCAGGACGGCGACTGCTGTCGCGGCACGTGCGCGTCGGGCGGCGGCACCGTTCGCGTGTGCACGGCGGCGTGCATCCCCGACGGCACGTCGTGCACGACCGGCGCCGACTGCTGCAGTCATCACTGCAACGGCTCGCCCGGGACGTGCGGCGCGCAAGTCGCCGCGTGCAAGCTCATCGGCACCGCGTGCCGCGGCAGCGACGAGTGCTGCTCCGGGCAGTGCCTCGGCGGCGCGTGCGGGAACAACTGCCAGGTCAAATAGAGATCCGTCCGCGCGCGAAGACTGCAACCTCGACGGCCGCAACGGCCACTGTGCTTACCGAGGGAGGTTCTCGAATGCGCTTACTTGGTATCTCGATGTGGTCGGTCGGTGCGGCGGTCGCACTTCTCGTGGCGTGCGGCGGCGCGAGCGGCACAGGCCTCGACACCGGCGGCTCGGCGCTCTGCGGCGCGAACGGCGCCAACGGCTGCGGCACCGGTCGACAGTGCGATCCTGCGCTCGGCTGCGTCGAGTGCATCAACGACACGCAGTGCCCCACGGCGTCGCACTTCTGCGTCACGGGCTCGTGCGTCACGTGCCGATCGAACGGCGACTGCGGCGCGGCCGCACCGGCGTGCTTCCTCGGCGATCACACGTGCCATCCGGCGTGCACGAACAACGGCTCCTGCAACGGCCGCGCGCCGATCTGCAACACGACCTCCGGCGCATGCGTCGGCTGTCTGACGAAGACCGACTGCCCGGCGGGCTCCCCGATCTGCGATCCGGTGCACGCGCAGTGCGTGCAGTGTGCAGCGAACGCCGACTGCCCCGCGGGCTCGCCGCGATGCGAC
>JAYVXB010000774.1:0-10297 GCA_043785585.1 Deltaproteobacteria bacterium
GCGGCGGCCGCGGCGGACGCCAACGACCACGCCGCGCTCACGCGCTCTTCCTCGAAGCGTGGACTCTCTGGCATCCGAACCCGCAGGCGCTCGTCGGAGCCGGCATGGCCGCGCGCGCGGCGGGCGACGCGCCGGGAGCACGCCGCGCGCTCGACCGCGCGATGGCCGAGCTCGAACGTACCGTCGGGGCACCGGTCGCCGTCGACGTCCCGAACGGCTTCGCCGACGTCTCGCGCGTCGAATGGTCGCCGAACGGACGACGGATGATCGCGCTGGACGGCGAAGCGGGCGACGATGGCCACGCAGCTTTCGTCGACACGCGAACCTGGCGCGTGCGCTTCACCGTCCCGGGCCTCGCCGTCGCCTTCACGCCGGACGCGAAACGCGTCCTCAGCACGGACGGACTCTCGGTGCGCGCGTACGATGTCGCGTCCGGGGCGCGCGCGACCTCGTCAGCTGTCGCGCCGGTTTGCTGACCTTCCCCTTCGACCTGTGTGAAGAACGAGCCCTGGTTCCGGGGCTCCTCACCAAGCTTCTGTCGAGCGACGAGTCGCCGATCGAACCTTGACGCGAAGTCGTCGACGTACGTACGTCCATGAGTCGCGTGAGGCCCGCGCAATCTGTCCCAGGACACCTGCGGATCTGTCCGGGACAGATCGCGCGTGCAAATTCATCGAGAAATCGCCTCCCGCTCGTTGGTCCACCGCGTGCTCTGTCGTCGCGTCCTCCGGTGCGTTGCCGGAGAAAGGGTTCTTGGTCATGATCCAGCCGATGACGGCGCACGCCCGCAAGATGACGGTCGACGAGTGGTACGCGCTCGACGAAGTGCGGGCCGAGCTCGTGGACGGCTTCCTCGTGGAGGAAGAAGTGAGCAGCTACGTCCACGAACGCATCGTCGTTCGGCTCGGCCGCATTCTCGATACGTGGGCGGACGATCACGGCGCGCTCGTCGCCGGCTCGAACGTCGGCTTCGCGATCCGTCCCGATCGCGGCCGCTGTCCGGACCTCGACGTCTACCTCGCCGGCGCAAAGCGTCCGCCCGCGACCGGCGTCGTTCGTGTCCCGCCGAGCATCATGGTCGAAGTCGTCACGCCGGTGCCGCGCGATCAACGCCGCGACCGCGTCGAGAAGGTCGCCGACTACGCCGAGTTCGGCGTGCGCTGGTACTGGCTCGTCGATCCGCAGCTTCGAACGTTCGAGATCCTCGAGCTCGTCGACGGCCGCTACTCGCACGCCGTTGGCGTCAGCGAAGGCCGCGTCGAGCCCCCGGGTTGCGAAGGCCTCGTGATCGACGTCGACGCGCTCTGGCGCGAGGTCGACGCGCTCGGCGACCCGTAGCCGCGGCCCCGCGCCGCGTGGCATCGCGATTGCTTTTCGAAGGTGCATGCGACCTTTGCGGCAACAGCTGCATCAGCGGGAGCAAGCAATGCCACAAAGGCCGCGGCTGCGCGTGCGACGCGAGTGAGATCTGTCGATGAGTCGCTAGATTCTGGACGAGTGACGCGCTGTCGCGCATGCGCGGCATGCCGAATGCTCCCGGAACCGACCATGCGGCGCTCACGGCGAGAAAGGCACGAGTCGCCCGCGTTCCGACGCGCTCGCGCGGGACATCACGTCGCGGCAAGAAGGATGGTCGCGAGCCGTCGCGCCGCATTGCTCGCGATGATCACGTCGTTCGCGCACATCGGCTGCAGCGGTCTACTCGTCGATACGACGAACGGGGACGGAGGTGAGCACGACGCGCAAGTCGACGGATCTTCGAGCATCGGCGACGCCGGCCCGGCGGACGCGGTCGTCAACGCGGACGCATATCTCGCTTGCATGACCGCGACAGGGAAGATCGACGAGTCGATCAAGGTCTGCGACGCCGACACCGACTGCCGCATCATGGGCCAACGGCTCGATTGCTGCGGAACGATGCTCTACGCCGGCGTGAACCGAGCGGCGCAGACGAAGTTTGCGTTTTGCGAGAGCGCGTGGCTCGCGCATTTCACCGCGTGCGGATGCGACGCGAGCCCGATCACGACCGAAGACGGCAAGGAAAGTCGGTATCGCACGGACGGCGGTCCGCCACACGTTCACTGCATCGACACTGCACCCGGCGGTGGCCTCTGCATGACGTACACACCATGAAGCGGGTGTTCGAGCCTCAGCCGAAGATCCGCGTCGGACATCGCATCATCGTGCCGAGTATCGCGGGCTGGCGACGCGAGCGCGTGTCCAACCTCGCGACATCCGATGTCGTACCCGACTGGGCGTGCATCATGCTCTCGCCCGACGACGAGATCGGGGGAGTGGTCAACGAGTGCGCTCGACGGCCACGGGCTCACGCGCGAACCATATGACGTCGTTCAACACGGCGATCCACCGATGACGCGCGGCACGACGCCGTTCAGCTTTCGACACCGACGAACGCCAGGAGCGCAGATACTCCGGCTGCGGCGATTCGCAGAAGGACAAACGCCACGATCCACTTGCCGGCGAGCGCCCACTGCGTCGAGCGCCACGCGCGATGAGCGAAGTAGACGACTCCGGCTGCCAGAGCGCCGTCGAGGGACGCATACGCGATCCCGACGAGCGGGTCCGTGAGGGCGAGCGTGCGCGCAGCGTCCACGTAGAGCGTCGCGGCGATCCCGTCGACGGCGGACGCGCCGATGGATCCGACGAGCATGCCGACGTACGAAGGTATGGTCGCCCCGAGCGTCGCGACGAGAGGCCACGCCGCCGACATGCGGCGTCCGTCGGGAGGCTTCGTCGATGACGCGCGATGGAGCGCGCGGACGCCGAGCAGCAGCGCCGCGACCGCAGCAGGCCCGCCCGCGAGCACGCGGGTCGCCGCGAGGAAGACGATGAGCGGCACGTACTCGCCGCCGCCGAATCGGCGCAGTCCGAAGGATGTGCTCGCGACGAAAATCGCGCCCGCCAGCGTCCCGAGCGCGAACGCGAGAAGGATCACGCTCCACCATCGCGGAGCGACGGCTCCGCGCGCGTCCGATTCCTCGGCAACGCTAGCGTCCGGAGCGGCGTAGGGGTTTGAGGCCGGCGCGTTCATTCGCGCGTCCCGAAGCCCGTGCGAACCATCACCAGCTCGGCGAAGTCGTTGTCGCAGGTCAGCTCCTCGGTCGCGACTTCGAACGCATCCATGGCGGTCTTCGTGTCCGGCAACGGAAGACCATCGTCCGAGTCGTACGACCAATCGATCGTCACGGCCGTTGAGAGCACCACACCAGCAGGCAGCGGCGGCTTCGTGATCCGGAGGCGGAGAATGCCGACGGCACCCTCGTTCTCGAGGCGAACGATGCGCCACGGCTTCAGACTCTCGGCCAGGATTCTCTCGCGAGCGGTGCGCCCTCCGAACCTCCACAGCAGGTTCCGGAGGAACCTCACGTGCGGATCGAAAAGTTAGTCATGGAAGGTTCGGTGCACCCGTCGGTCCCGGTTTTCTCGCCGCGATCCCCGACGGGAAGCGCGAACCGACGTACGGAACAGACCATGCGCCTTCGATAGTACGCGCTGGCGGGGGCGCGCGATGAAGACGACGTGAACTACGTCAGGAGCGCTACGGGCCGACGATGAACGGCTCACGTTGCGGGAACCCCAGACACGCAGCAACAACGCTCTGAATTCGCGCGAGGTGCTCTTGCAAGAGCTCGTCGTTGGATACGAGCGGCTCCACGGCGAAGCGCGCATCGCGACGTTCGACGACGCAACGCCGATCTCGAGCTATGTCGACGTAGGTCGAGTAGCTCGACACCCACTCCAGCGAGTATTACCATTCGGGCTGTAGGGAAATACCCATGCGCGCGATCTCCATCAAGTTGCCTCCCGAGCTCGACCGCCGCCTCAGCGAGCTCGCGCGTCGCCGAAAGACGACGCGCTCGGCGATCGTCCGCGAGGCGATCGAAGCCCTCGAGAGCTCGGGCAAGGAATCGGTTGCGAGCGCGGCGCGCGACCTCGCGGGTTCGCTGCGTGGTCCCGTCGACCTCTCGACCTCCGACGCGCACATGGCTGGCTACGGGAAGTGAAGAACGTCGTCGTCGACACGGGTCCGATCGTCGCGTTCTTGAACGCTCGTGACGCGCATCACCGTTGGGCGCGTGAGGTCCTCGAGGGCGTCAAGCCGCCCATGCGCACGTGCGAGGCGGTCGTGTCCGAGGCGTGCTTCCTCGTTCGGGCGTTGCGCGGAGGCCCCGCCGCAATTCTCGAGCTCGTCGACCGCGGCATCGTCGACGTGCCGTTCCGTCTGGGCGACGAGCTCGACGCCGTTCGAAAGCTGATGGTGCGGTACGCGAACGTCCCCATGTCGTTTGCCGACGCGTGCCTCGTCCGAATGTCCGAGATGGACGCGCGTGCGACGATCCTGACTCTCGACGAGGACTTTCGTGTCTACCGGCGCAATGGTCGGCAACCGATCCCGGTCGTCATGCCGACTCGGTAACATCAGTCCCGGACGGACAGACCTACGTCGCCGATCGACGCGCATCGGTCCCGGACCGACAGCCCGACGTCGTCGATCGACGCGCGTCAGTGCGCGACCGACCGCCCCTTGTCGCGGACCGATGCGCACGAGTCCGCGATCGACGTCGCGACCTGCGCGACTCACAAGCACGAGTCCGCGACTGACCCGACGACGTCGCGGACGTCGCGACGTCCGTCCCGCGTGTCGCCTCTTCGATCAAGCACTCCGATGCGTCGATCGAAGACTTCGGCGCGTCCATGAACGCCATCGTCGCGCGAGTCCCGAACGCATCGGCGTCGGATGGGATCTCGATGGGATCTCCCACGCCCTAACCCCGCGTCTCCCCTCGCCTTCCACGCGCACCCTCAAAGTCCCATCGCGGTCCCACCGCGATCCCATCCTTTTTGCCAAATGTACTTGTGTCGACGGCGCGCAACGGGCGCTCACCGCCGGAAAGGAGTCTTCGTCATGTCCCTCTCCATCGTTCTCCAAGGCATCGCCAAAGAAGCCGCGCGCACGTCGACGTCGTTCACCGACGCCCGCGTCCGCCACCCGGAGCTCGCGGCGTTCGCGAACCCGGCCGAGCTGCTCGCCGCGTTCCATCGCTCGTCGTCGCTCGCGGTCACGGAGAGAGCGGCGATCGTCTCCGCGCTCGTCACCGAAGCGCAGCGCAGCACTTCGCGCACCTGGCCGTCGCTCCTCACGTCGATCTTCGCGCCGATGCTCCTCGGCATCCGCCGTCGACTCGGACGCCCGCGCGACGAAGATCTCGACAGCGTCGTGCTCGTCGCGTTCCTCGACGCGGTCCGCACGATCCGACCGAGCGCGTACACGGGGCGCGGCCTTCGTCTCTCTACGCTGCGCGCGGTCTTCGGCGGCGCACGCGCCGATCGCGACGCGGCGGCGCCGCTCGAAGAGCTCGACGAGGAGCGCCACGCGCTCGAAGGATTCGTCGACGCGCACGAGAGCGCGAACGCTGCCGAGGTGATCCGCATGATCGAGGCGGAGGCGGGCGGCGAGCTGCTCGACCTCCTGCTCGCGACGCGCGCCGGCGACGAGACGCTCCTCGACTACGTCGCGCGCAACCATCCTGCGATGACCGCGGCGCAGCGCTCCGCCGAATACGAGCGCTTGAAGAGCGCGCGGCGCGATCTCGAAGAGAAGCTCCGCGCCCGCGTTCGTCCCGCACTCGGCGCGAGCTGCGTCGCGTGACTCCGACTCACCTTTGCTTCGCTTTCCACCCGTAGACCGAAATCGTCCAACCCGTTTCAATCCCAAGAAAGAGAGAGTGCGTCATGGCTACCGTTCGTAGGTCGACCAAGTCGGCCACCAGCAAGAACAGCAACGAGAGCAACAACGTCATCGTCTTCGTCGAGCCTCCGCCCGCCGGAGCGACCATCCCGCCCGTTCCACACGGCTTCATCGCCGCCGCGAACGGTACGTTTCGCGGGGTGCTCCCGAAGACCGCGCAGCTCAGCGTGGTGGGCGCGGTCGTCGCGGAGCTCAAACGCTTCACCGACTACGTCGAGGTGTTCGGGAAGACGTCGGCCCCGCTCCCGACGGTCATGCAGACCTTCGACGCGGCATCGCAATGGTCTGCGATGCGCAAGCAGGCAGCCGCGTGGGACGCGTACTGCCGAACGCAGGAAGGGAACGCATGGCAGGACGTACGCAAGTACGCCGATCGCATGCAGGCGGCGTTCGAGCTGGCGGCGTCCGGCGACGCAACGGTCGGCGCGCGCTACCCGGCGCTCGCTCGATTCTTCGCAGCCGGCAAGGTGAGCGCGCAGAAGGCGGTCCTCACGCGAAAGGCAAACCTGAAGCTCGAGGCCGAGGGGAAGCTGCCTTTCAAGGGAGGCGTCGGCAAGCGGCGAAAGCGCGCGGCCGCGGACCAAGCGCTCGATGAGAAGCTCGCGGCCGAACACACCGCGAGTCCGCCGCAACCGGCAAAGCCCGCGACGGCAACGGCATCGCCGACCCACGGCGCCGCGGCGCCCACGGTGAACGTCGGCAACGTGGGAAGCGCGTAGCGATGCGCGCCGTCGAGCGTCCCGCTCCCGCCCAACCGCAGCACGGGCGGGAGCGGCGACGAAGACGGATGAGTACCGCTACACCTTGAAGACCTTCGCCGTCACGCAGCTCGAACGCCTCGCGCTTTGAGGGCACGGGCGATCCGCCGTCGTTAGTCGGCATGACTCGGTAGTGCGACACCGAGCGCCCGCAGCACCGCGATCTCTACCTCGATCAACCGTCTCGCGGAGAGCGGGCGGCCGATGGCGGCGGTCCCGATGTCATCCTTGTGCAGCGTCGTGACTTGTTCCCCCTTGAGCACCGAGGAAACCGCAAGCCCGCCCTCGCCCCTACGCAGCAGGACGTGCGTCGGCGACAGGCGCAAATGGGTCGAGCAAGGAATCACGATCACGTCGCTCGCGAGCTCGTTGCGGTAGTCGGGCGAGATAACGAGAACCGGCCGGCGCTTGTCCAGTCGCGCCCAATAGAGGCAACCACGCCGGAGCACGTCGGCCATCCGTCAGCGCGCTCGCGATGCGCGCTTGCGGCGCGGCTCGTCGATGTCGAGCTTTCGCGCGCTGGAAGACAGTGAGCGCGAGAGCCGTTCGTCCGCCCATGCCTCCTCCTCCGAGCGCGCGCCATAGTAAGCGACGACGGCCTCGCGCAGCTCCGACTCTGCTTGCGCGCGCGCACCGCGTCGGAGCCAAGTCTCGATGACGCCGCTGCGGCCCCCCGAGGGGAGCGCTTTCGCCCTTCGATCGACGTCGGCGACGAGGTCCGCGGGAAGGGAGATGCTGATCTTCACTCGGTGCGCGGCGGTCATACGAAACATCCTACCCGAGGTCGCATACCGCGCCATGCTCGTCGGCATCGTACGCGTCGGGCGGTAGCGCGGCCGGCGTCAAAGCTTGAAGCTCACCTTCGCCGTCCAGTTCCCCGGGCTCGGCGGCTTCAGCTTCTTCACGACCTTCACGACGCACTCGATCTTCTCGTCGGCATCTTTCTCGGGCGCAGCGACTCCGACGCCGAGGACCTTGCCACCTTCGCCGACGTAGACGGTGACCGTGTACGTCGCGGTCGATCCCGCTTTGCACTTCTCGGCGGGCGCGGCGAGGTTTGCGATCTTGTCGACGGACCACGGCGTCGCCTCGCGCGCCGCGTTCTGCGGAAGCTCCATGGCGAACTGCACTTCGGCGTCGCCACCGTCGGGCTTCGGCCACGACGCGTTCTTGATCACGCCGATCAAGCACTTCTCGGTCTCGCGATCGCCGACGTCCGACTCGAGCAGGTACACCCATTTGGCCGTACCGTCGCTTCCGACGCGCAAAAAGAAATTCACGTTGCCGCTCAGGACGTCGATCTCGTCGAGCCGATCCTTTTGGCAGGCCATGAACTTTGGAAAGAGCGCGCGGAAGGCGGCCTTCGTCGCGTTCGGATCGATCGTCCCGAGCTCGCTCGCGACCTTGATGCCGCTGTTCACGGGGCGCGACTTCGCGACCGGCTCGGGCTCGGGCTCCTTCGGCGGCGGAGTGCTTGCACCGCACGCGAGCGCGGCGGAGGCGAGAGCGAGAGCGACGAGATTTCGCATCATGCTTTCACCCTTACGACGCGCGCCGGTCACTTGAGAAGGTTCGCGGCGATGACGATGCGCTGAATCTCGCTCGTCCCTTCGTAAATTTCCGTGATTCGCGCGTCGCGGTAGTGCCGCTCGACCGGAAACTCCGTCGAGTAGCCGTAGCCGCCGTGGATCTGAATCGCCTTGTGCGCGACGCGCGTGCACATCTCGCTCGCGTAGAGCTTGGCCTCGGCGCTCTCCAGGGTGTGGCGCACGCCGCCGTCTTTCATCGTCGCCGCGCGCCACGTGAGGAGGCGCGCCGCGTCGATCTCGACCGCCATGTCGCTCAGCATGAACTGAATCGCCTGATGGTTCGAGATCGTGACGCCGAAGCTCTTTCGCTCCTTCGAGTAGCGCACGCTCGTCTCGAGCGCGGCGCGCGCGATGCCGAGCGCCTGGCACGCGATGCCGATGCGACCGCCGTCGAGCGTCGCCATCGCGACCTTGAATCCCTCGCCGACCTTTCCGACGACAGCTGTGTCGGGCACGCGGCAGTTCTCGAAGAACACCGTGCACGAGTGCGCGGCGTGGATGCCGAGCTTGTGATCGCGAGGGTTCGTCGTGAAGCCGGGCGTCCCCTTCTCGACCAAGAACGCGGTGTGCTTCACCTTGCCCGTCTTTTCGTCCTTCTCCGTGACGGCGAAGACGATGATGAAGTCGGCGTGCGGGCCGTTGGTGATCCAGTTCTTCGCGCCGTTCAGCTCCCAGCCGTCCGCGGTCTTCTTCGCGCTCGTCACCATCGTCTGCGCGTCCGAGCCGCTCATCGGCTCGGTGAGCCCGAAGCAGCCGAGCTTTTTCCCGCTCGCGACCGCGGTGAGGATCGTCGTCTTCTGCGCGTCGGTGCCGAACTTGTAGACGGGATCGCAGAAGAGCGAGTTGTTGACGCTCATGATGACGCCGCACGAAGCGCAGGCGGCGGAGATCTCTTCCATCGCGAGCGCGTACGACACGACGTCGAGCCCCGCGCCGCCGTACTCCTGCGGGATCGCCATCCCGAGAAAGCCGAGGTCCGCCATCTTCGCGATGATCTCGCTCGGCCAGCGCCCGGTCTTGTCGAGCTCGGACGCCTTCGGCAAGACCTCGCGCGTCGCGAAATCGCGGGCGGTGGCCTTGATCATCTGCTGCTCTTCGGTGAGATCGAAATCCATCGGCTCCTCGTGGGTCGCGGGAATGTAGCAGCGCCGAAGCGCCTTGCGCACGCGTTCGTTCGAGATCATCCGGCGTGCAGGCGTGTATTCTGGACGGTGCTATGGCCGCCGACCCGACCCCCCTCGCGGGCCTTCGCTCCGATCTCGATGCACTGCGCCGCCGATTGGCCGAGCGCGAGCCACGGTTCGGCTCGCCTCCGATGGAGCTCCTCCGCTGCGTGCTCGAGAGCGCGCCGGACTACGTCGGAATGCTCGCCCCCGACGGCACGATCCTCTTCGTCAACCGCGTGCGCGAGGGATCGACGCTCGATCGCGTCATCGGCACGTCGTCGTACGACTACCAAGCGCCCGCGGATCGCGACGCGTACCGCGCGTGCGTCGAGCGCGTCGTGCGCACGGGCAAGCCCGACGCGATCGACTCGGTGGCCCACCTCAGCGATGGTCGGATCGCACGCTTCCAGACGCGCTTTGGGCCCGTCCGCGATGGCGATCAGGTCATCGCGGTGTCGATCATCGCCACCGACGTCACCGCGAGCCGACACGCCATTCAGGCGCTGCGCGAAAGCGAAGCCAAGCTTCGAATGGCGGTCGACACCGCGGGTGTCGGGCTCTGGAGCTGGGACATTCGGACGGACCACGTCGCGTGGGAAGACACGCTCTGCGCGATCTTCGGCCTGCCGCCCGGCACCGTACCCGCCGGCCGCGAAGGCTTCCTCTCCCTCCTCCACCCGGAGGATCGCCAACGCGCAGCCGATGAGATCGCGCGCGGCGTCGCAGCCGGCGAATGGGAGGACGAGTACCGCATCGTCCGCGCCGACGGCGCCGTGCGCTGGATCATCGCGAAAGGGACGGTCGTGAACAACGCGACCGGAGGCGTTGCGCTCGGCTCGATCATCGACGTGACGGAGCGCCGCCAGCGCGACGAGCTGCAGCGGCAGACGCAGAAGCTCGAGGCGGTGGGTCAGCTCACCGCGGGCATCGCGCACAACTTCAACAACATGCTGATGGGCATCCTCCCGTACCTGGAGATTGCCGCGCGAAGCGCCCCCCCGGACCTCGCGCCGC
>JAYVXB010000775.1:0-28909 GCA_043785585.1 Deltaproteobacteria bacterium
GCGTCGACGTCGACGCGGGATCGTCGGCGATGCACGGGGCTGCGGCGCTCTTCGGCGAAGCGCCGTCGCGGATCGTCGTCAGCGTGCGGCGCGAGTCGCTCGCGAACGTGATCGCGGCGGCCGAGAAGGCCAACGTCCCGACGTACGAGCTCGGTGTGACCGGAGGCGAGACGCTGTCGATCGCGCTCGTCGCGCGTCACGACGCGGCGCCGCGCCCGGCGGACGCGAAGGGGAGCGCCCACGTCCACGCACCGCTCCGCTGCACGGTGAAAGAGCTGCGCGCCGCGCGCGAGAGCTGCCTCGACGCCATCGTCGGCCCCTGAGGGAAGACCCCCTGTGACCCCCTCCGCAAAAGCTGATACCTTCCTTTGACGGTCGCGGCCCCTTCCGCGCGCGCCTCCTACGTATGTAGAAAGCCCCGTCGCCGCTCCTCGGCTACAACAACAACGTCCGCCACAAGAACAAGATCTTCCACATTCAAACGGAAGACTCGGGCGTGAAGTACGGGCACATCATCACGCACCTGTTCATGGACGGGGGGCGCATCCTGAAGTCCGTGAAGACGGGCTACACGGAGTATCTCGGCAACGAGAAGATGGCCGACATCGTCAAGGAGATGATGAAGCAGCAGCACAAGGCGATGTTCATCGCGCTGCGCGACGGCAAGTACGATCACATGGTGGACGGCACGGCGGACGTGTCGCAGCAGACGAAGGCGCTGTCCGCGGCGGCGGCTTCTCAAGTCGGGGCCGGCGCTGCAGCTGCCGCTCCGGTCGTGGCACCTCCGGCACCGGTGGTGTCGCCTGCGCCTGCGCCCGTCACGTCGGCGGGTGCGGACGCGACGCAAAAGATGGCGCCGATGCCGCCGATGCTTCCGACGCCGCCGCCGCAACCGGCGCTCGTTCCGATTCCGCCGATCGCGCCTCCGCGACCTGCGTCGGGCGGCGCGATGACGCGCGCAACGACGACGCCGACGCGCGAGAACCTGGTGCCCGCGGTGGTGCGCAGCGTCCCGCCCGCAGCTCCGGGACCGCCGACGATCCCTGATCAGAGCGCGCACGACTACCGGCGGATCGACTCGACACCGCCATCGACCGAGCGCAATCCGCACGAGCTCACGCTCGACATCGACGCGCTCGAGCGCGCGGCCGCGGCGGCCGAGACGTCGTCGCCCGTCTTCAAACCGTCGAGCGATCTCCCGCCGCCGCCGACGAACCTGTTTCGCGAAAAAGTCGCGACCGGCAAGTACCGAACGATCCCGCCTACCAGCGGTGCCTCGAGCCCGTCGGGCGCGCCGGCACCGGCGCGACCCGCGAGCGGCTCACCGGAAAAGCGCGGCGCGACGCAGCCCCCTCCGACGTTCGCCCAACCGACGGGAGGCGGCTCGCCAAGCAACGCTCCGCCCGGCGTCAAGCGTTACGCCCCGACACGCCCCGCTTCGATCTTCGGTCAATCGCGACCGCAGCAGGGGAAGACCGTCTTCGGCGAGGACCTCATCAGCGACAAGTCGCTCGATGAGGTCATCCTCAGCTACCTCGCCGATGATCTCGAACCGCCAGCGAAGAAGTGACCCATCGGCGAAGGCCGATGGGTCATCCTGAGCGCAGCGAAGGACGATCCCCCCACAAAAAAAAACGCGCCCACTACGCTTTCGCGTAACGGGCGCGGTGGGCTCCGTGCGTTGGGGGAGGGGGATCGCACGGACCCTCAAGCGACCTACGAACGGCACCAGGAGGGGGCGCTCGTTCGGTCGGCCGTACATCGAATGTGGTGATGGTACGCAGCGGCGGCAAGCTGGTTTCGCTCCTTTGTTTTTTTTCGCTGCCTCTTCGAAAGGACAGCTGCGCCGCGGGAGTTATTCCGTCCGATGCGTGGCGCGCGCGCCACGTTTCGCCGTCTCGCGGTTTCGCGCGCTGCCGTTACGGAGCTTTGAAGTCGAGGAACGCTTCGGCAGAGCCGCTCGAGTCGACTTGCGACTTCGCGAGTTGCAGTCCCATCGCAGAACCTTGAATGCAGCGGACGGCGTCGGCCGGGAGCGCGAACGAAGGACGGAAGACCGCGCCGCGAACGCGACCGTTCTCGTCGAACGAAATGGAGAGCACGCCCTGGCCGACGGCGCGCACGCCGCTCGCCTTGAGCGCCGCCTTGTAGCAACCCGAGAAGGGGATGCCGCGGAGCGCCGCGCGCACGCCCGACTCTTTCGCGCCGCTCGCCGTGACGAGACCGACGACGACGTACGCGCGATCGACGTCGAACGGATCGGGCGTCGTCGGCGCGGCGGTCGTGCTCGCGGGTGGAGGAGGCGGCGGCGCGGCGGCTGTCGTGCTTGCGGGCGGATCGACGGATGCGATCGCGGAAGGCGCGGAGGATCCCGGACGCGACGTGATCGCGGTGAGCGAAGCCGCAGGAAGCGTCTTCCCTTTCGGTCCGGTCGCGAGCGTCGAGCCCGAGGCGTTGGCCGGCGGGAGCGGACCCGGGAGCTGCCCGCTCGCGGTCGAGTCGGGTGCGTTGCTCGGCGCGGTCGCGAGCGTGCTCGAGGGCGACACGCGATCGCGCGACAGATCGGGCGCCGTCTTCATCTGCGTGACCCACGCGATGACCGAGAAGACCGCCAGCGCCGCGACGATCGAGCTGACCACCACCATGAGACGCCGCCGCCGCGGCGATCCGGGAATCGACGCGGTCGTCCCGGTGAGCGTGAGCTTGGCCGCTCCGAGATCCGGCGCCGAGTGCGCGTCCGCTTGGTGCACGCTCTGCATCGCGAGCTCGACGGTCGCCGCGTTCGCAGACGCCGGCGCGCCCGCAATGGCCACCTTCACCGACGGAAGATTGTCCGGGATCGATCCGAGCCGCGGCGTGCCGCGCCCGCCGTCGATCGCCGCGCGCAAATCGGATCGCATCTCGCGCGCCGACTGGTAGCGCTGCTCGCGCAGCTTGCGCATCGCGCGCACGCACACGCTCTCGAGGCGCTTATCGCAGCCCGGGTTCATCAACGTCGGGAGCGCCGCGTCCTCGGTGATGTGCTTGAGCACGACGCCGATCGCGTTCTCGGCTTCGAACGGACACACGCCGGTGAGCATTTGGTAGAGGATGACGCCGATCGAATAGAGATCGCTCCGTGCGTCGAGCTTCTCGCCGCGCCCCTGCTCGGGTGACATGTACTCGGGCGTCCCGACGAGGAAGCCCGCGGTCGTGACGGGCCCTTGCGACTCGCGATCGCCGTCCTTCTTGTACGAACGGTTGTCGGTGATCTTCGCGATGCCGAAATCGCACACCTTCACGAGATCGGTCGACTGCCCGTCGTCGTCGGTGCTGCGAAGCACCATGATGTTCTCGGGCTTGAGATCGCGGTGCACGATCCCGACGTCGTGCGCGACGGCGAGCGCGGCGAGCGTCTGCATCAAGATGTCGGCGATGCGCGCGGGCGGGAGCGGGAACTCTTCTCTGAGGATGCGATGGAGGTTGTGCCCGTCGAGGTACTCCATCGCGATGTAGAGGAGGCCGTCCGGCTCTTGGCCGAAGTCGAGGACCTGCATCGAGTTCGGATGATTGAGGCGCGACGCCGCCTTCGCCTCGCGATGAAAGCGCGCCGCGAACGTCGCGTCGTCGGCGTGCTCGCCGTGGAGCACTTTGATCGCGACCATCTTCTCGAGCGCGATCTGCCGCGCGCGGTACACCGCTCCCATCGCGCCCTGGCCGAGGAGGCTCTCGATCGCGAATTTCTTCGCGATGACGCGCCCGATGAGCGTATCGGCGTCACTTCTCCTCATTGCAACCGAGTGTACCGTGATCCAGGGCGCGGCGCTGCGCGAGCCGATCGTGAAGGGTCGCGTGTTGCGCGCGCCGCGCCCCGCATTCAGGCACGAATGCGTCGCCGAACGGGCGGTATGCAGGATGCAACCGCACGAGGGCATGATCGTCCGCGCCGCCGCGTACAACGTGGTCAGCCGTCTTTTGCCTGCGTTCCTCGTGGGAGCCGTCGCATGCAGCTCGTCGAACGACGACGTCGCGGCGAGCCCGCCAGGAGACGACGCCGGAAGACCGGCCCGGCCGGCGGGCAGAACAACTGGGATCCCGTCGTGAGGGTCGGCGGACGGAGCGTGCACATCCACGGCGCGTTCGTCGGCGACGCGAACGGAAGCTGCGACATGCAGACGGCGTACGCGATGCACGAGGTCTACGAAGCCACGTCGGACCCGGGCTCCGCAGATTGCTGCGACGGCGAAGTCCCGTACACCCCGCAAGGCGCGTCCGGATGCCTCGCGTGGAACTCCGGCGCGTCGATCGCGTGCGCGAAGTGGGGCCCCGCGTCGTGCGGCGGCGACGGCTCGTACGGCCTCGCGCGCATCCAGTGCGGCGCCAAGTCGTTCCTCTACCAGCGCGTATCGCCGGCGAACGACGAGTACGGATTTCACGCGAACACGTGCGACACGATTCAGGTGACGCACTAGACGCCTTGACGATCGTTCGCCTATGCGACAATCGCCGGCATGCAGCTGGCTCTCTTGATCGATCCCACCGCGCGCACGTCCGACATTCCTCCCGACGAGCGGATCGCGGGCCTCGATCCGAGCTCGCGCGTCATCATCTTGCCGCGCGCCGATCGCCTCGCGCATGCCATCGCGACGTGCCTCGGTGCGGAGGCCGCGGGGGGCGACGATCTGATCGTCCTCGCGCCGGTGGGAATGGGCGTCCTGCCGAAGGATGCGTGGCAGCGCGGGCCCGTCGCCGCGCGCCTCGCGCAGCACGACGACGACGACACGATCGAGGTCCACATCGCAGCGGCCGCGCACGCGTTCGAGGCGGGGCGCGTCGACGAGGCGCGCGACGGCTACGTTCGATGCGAGGGGCTCCTCGCGCACGAGGTGTCGCCGCGACGCGCCGAGGTCCTCGTGTCCCTCTCGCGGATCGCGGAGCAAGCGGGCTTCAACGAAGACGCGGCTGCGCTCCTCGATCAAGCGCTCGCGTTCTTTCCTCAACATCGCGGCGCGATCGAAAAGCGGATCGAGCTCGCTCACGCCGCGTCCGATGCGGCGACGGCGGCGGCGTTCGGTCGGCGCATGCTCATGTTCGCGGAGACCGACGACGACAAGGTTCGCACGCTCGCCACGGTGGCCGAGGACGGGCTTCGCGCGGCGGAGGACGCGCTGCTCGAAGCGCTCGAGGTTCGTCCGCGCGATCGCGCGCTCCTCGAGCGATTGCGCGCGGTGAACGAAGCGTCGGGCGAGTGGGGACGCGCGGTCGACTTCGCGGTCACGCTCGCGGAGGAGGTCGCCGAGCCGCACGCGCGCGCGAAGGCGCTCGTCGCCGCGGCGGACATGTGCGCGAGACGCGCGGAGAACGTGCCGCGCGCGGTCGCTCTGTACGAAGCGGCGATCGCCGACGATCCCGAGGTACCGGGCGCGTTCGACGCGATCGAGCAGACGCTCCTCGATGCGAACGACTTCGCAGGCGCCGAGCGCGCGTACGTCCGTCAGCTCGAGCGCCTCGATGGGCGCGGCGCTGCCGAGGTCGCGATGCTGGACAAGCTCGCGCGCGTCCGCGACGAAAAGCTCGGCGACCGCCGCGGCGCGATCCAAGCGCTCGACCGCCTCGTCACGATGCACCCCGAAGACGTCGACGCGCGCACGCGCCTCGCCGCGCTCCTCGAGGCCAACGACGAAGACGGCCTCGCGATCATGTGCCTCGAGGTCGCGCTCCGTCACGCGCCGACCCGCGTCGAGACGCTCCGCACGCTCGCGCGCATCTTCACGCGGACGCAGGACATCGACCGCGCGTACTCGGCGAGCAGCGTCCTCGTTCACCTCGGCGAGGCCGATCTCGACGAGCAGCTCGTCTACCAACAGTTCGCCCCCGAGGTCGCCATCCGTCCCGCGAACGCGCTCGAAGAGGCCGAGTGGGAGCTGCTCTTCCCGGCCGATCACGACGACGCGCTCTCCGCGCTCGCCATCGCGATCGCCCCCGCTGCGATCGCATCGCGGATCGATCAGCTCCGCGCGAAGAAGCTCGTGCCGCGCCTCGACCCGTCCGAGAAGCAGGATCCGGAGCGCTCGACGGTCAGCGCCGTCCGCGCCGTCGGCTTCGTCGCGCGCCTCTTCGGCGTGCGCCCTCCCGACGTCTACGTCCGCGCCCACGACGTCCCCGGTGGCTTCACGCTCCTGCCGACGACCGAGGCAGCGATCGCGCTCGGCCCGTCGATCCTCACCGGCCGACCGCTGTCCGAGATGACGTTCCTCTTCGCGCGCGAGCTCGCGTACATGCGCCTCGCCGATCGCGTCCTCATGCTCTACCCCGAGCTCCCCGAGCTGCGCGCGCTCGTCACCGCGTCGATCTCGATCGTGACCGGGCGCGATCCCGGCGCCGACATCGCGCCGATTCGCGCCGATCTCGCGGCGCGCCTCGACGCGCCCCACAAGCGCGCGCTCGAGGTCGCGGTGCGCATGCTCACGAAGCGCGGCGGTCAGATCGACTTGGTCGATTGGCAGCGCAGCGTCGAGCGCATCGCGTGCCGCGCAGGGATGCTCGCGTGCGGAGACCTGAACGTGGCCGCGCGGCTCCTCGCCGTCGACGGGCGCGTCATCGGCGGAATGTCCGCGGCCGATCGCATCAAGGATCTGATCCCGTTCTCGATCTCGCAGCGGTACGCGGGGCTTCGAAGCGCGCTCGGCGTCGCGGCGCGTCCGTCGCGCGTCGGTTAGCCCGCAGGGTGCTAGGCTCGCGCGCATGCGCGCGTCCATTCTCGTCCTCGCCGTCGCGGCCTTCGCCTGCGACAAGCCGTCGTCTTCGTCCTCGTCTCCATCGCCTGCGCCGTCGCCGTCCGCGGCGAGTGCGAGTGCGAGCGCGAGCGCGAGCGCGAGTGCGAGTGCGAGCGCGAGTGCGGCGCCGGCGGGTCCGCTGAATGCGCTGACGCCGGAGCGACGCGCGAAGGTCGAGGCGGCGATCCCCGAGGCGAAGGACTTCATCGACGCGAAAGAGATCGGTCACGAGCTCGGCGGCGCGCCGGATTTCAACAAGGCGTTCGCCGATGCGATCGCGAAGAAGGGCGCGGGGAAGTGGATCCTCTTTCGCGGGACGATGAACGCCCTGCAGAAGGACACGTTCTCGATCGCCGTCACGATGCTCGAGGTGGATCCGAACAGCCCGTTCGGCGCGCCGAAGTTCCTGATGTTCCCGGCGAAGGAGATCAAAGGGTACGACGCGAGCAAGTACCAACCGGGCGATCTCGGCGCGGTCCTCGCGAAGCTCGGACCGAAGAACGAGCTCAAGCCGGGGTTCGATTTGGTGGCGCTCGGGTATTGGTAGACGCGTCTTCGCGTCTTCTCTTGAACTCTCTCCGCGCTAGATCGCGCGCTTTTTCGCCGCTTCGATCGCCGTCGCGTGGATCGCCTTCTCCTCCGCGCCCACCGGAGCGATCGCCTCGATCACATCCCGCGCGCTCTCCCCCGACGCGATCATCTCCCGCGCCTCTCCATCTCCCGTCAGCAAATCGAACGCCGGCACATCGTCGACGTACTCGTACGTCTCCGTCCGAAACTGAAACTTTCCCGGGCTCTGATGATGCGCGAGCGCCGTGATCGCGAGGTACGTCGCGTACGGCCGAAACGTCGCCGCGTCGGTCACGTGGATCTGCACGCCGCCGCAGATCTTCCCGCCGTGCTTGTGGAACGTCGGACGGAAGGTCGTCGCGCGCGCGCGCATGCCGGGGAGCTCGAGCGCGTGAAGGCCGTCCGCGAGCTTCGCGCCGTCGACCCACGGCGCACCGACGATCTCGAACGGGCGCGTCACGCCGCGACCTTCGGACAGGTTCGTCCCTTCGATCAAGCATCCGCCTGGGTAGACGAGCGCGGTCTCGTACGTCGGCATGTTCGGCGACGGCAGGACGAAGTCGCGGTCCCACTTCGGCGCGTGCGACGCGCGATCGATGCCTTCGTACGGGACGATCTCGAGGAGCTCGCGCGGGACGCCCTCGACGTCCGCGCGCCACGCGGCGACCTCGCCGTACGACAACGCCGTGCGCACCGCGATCGGCTCGAGGCCGACGAAGCTCCGGTAGCGCGGCTTCTGCATGCGACCTTCGAGCGACGACGCATCGCCGCCGATCGGGTTCGGCCGATCGAGCACGATCATCCGCACGCCGAGCTTCGCGCAGACGCGCATCGCGAGGACGACCGTCCACTGGAACGTGTAGAAGCGGGTCCCGATGTCTTGGAGATCGACGAGGAGCACGTCGAGGCCGGCGACGTCCTTCTCGCTCGGGATGAGATCCTCGTAACGTGCACCATACAAGCTTCGGATCGGCACGCCGTCCGCGTCGCTCGCGTCGCCGACGCCGATCATGTCTTGCGCTTCGCCGCCGTACCCGTGCTCGGGGCCGAAGAGGACGGCGGGCTTCACGTCGATCGCGCGGAGGATGGCCCGGATGTGGACCATGTTGCGATCGACGGACGCGGGGTGCGCGAGGACGCCGACCTTCTGGCCGCGGAGCTTCGCGCGCAGTTTTTCGGACCCGACGGGACTGGCGAGCTTGTCTAAGCCGGTCTGCATCATTTGCGACGCATACGACAGCTTGTCGTAGGATGGGCAAGAAAGCTGCAGCCGGTGTACGCAAGCTTTGCGGGGACGTTGTTTACGGGAGAGGCGCCCATGCGAAGGGTATTGGTCGTCGACGACGAAGAGTCGATCCGCGTGGTGTTGCGGACGCTCCTCCGCAAGCACGGCTACGAGGTCGAGGTCGCCGAGAGCGGCGAGGCGGCGCTCCCGCTCCTCGACTCGTTCGGGCCCGACGTCATCCTCACCGATGTGCGGATGCCGAAGATGGGCGGGATGGATCTCCTCGCGACGCTGAAGGCAAAGCAGTACGCCGCGACGGTCATCGTGATGAGCGCGTACGGCAACATGGATCTGGCGCTCGAAGCGATGAAGGCGGGCGCGTACGACTACGTCAGCAAGCCCTTCAAGCCCGACGAGATCGTCCTCGCCTTACGCAAAGCCGAAGAGCGCGAGACCTTGCGACGCGAGAACCGCGCGCTCAAAGAGCAGATCCGCCAAGACTCGCAGTTCGAGTCGATCCTCGCGAAGAGCCCGCAGATGAACGAGGTCTTTCGGACGATCACGAAGATCGCCGACTTCAAGACCACGGTGCTCATCTCCGGAGAGAGCGGCGTCGGCAAAGAGCTCGTCGCCAAAGCGATCCACGCGCGCTCGTCGCGAAAGGCCGGGCCGTTCGTCGCGATCAACTGCGGCGCGATTCCGGAGAACCTCCTCGAGAGCGAGCTCTTCGGGCATCGCAAGGGCGCGTTCACCGACGCGAACTCGGACAGGCGCGGGCTCTTCGAAGAGGCGACGAACGGGACGCTGTTTCTCGACGAGATCGGCGAGCTGCCGCTGAACCTCCAAGTGAAGATCCTCCGCGCGCTCCAAGAAGAGACCATTCGCCGGCTCGGCGACACGAAGGACGTGAAGATCGACGTTCGCATCATCGCCGCCACGCATCGCGATCTCGGCGCCGAGGCGAAAGCGGGGCGCTTCCGCGAAGACCTCTTCTACCGAATCAACGTGCTTCCGATCACGCTGCCGCCTCTGCGCGCGCGGCGCGAGGACATCAACCTCCTCATCGATCACTTCATCGCCAGGAACAACATCCGCCTCGGCACGCACGTCCGCGGCCTCGGCAACGACGCGCGCAAGCTCCTCCTCGAGTACGGCTGGCCGGGCAACGTGCGCGAGCTCGAGAACACGATCGAGCGCGCGATGGTCCTCGCTGAGGCCGACGTGCTGCAGGTGACGGATCTTCCGGAGCGGATTCGCGACGCGCTCGATCCGGTGCAGGTGCAGCTCGCGACGGGAGAGCTGTCGATCAAGAAGACGAGCTCGGCGATCGAAGAGATCCTCATTCGGCGCGCGCTCCAGAAGACGAAGGGGAACCGGACGCGCGCGGCCGAGGTGCTCGAGATCAGCCACCGTGCGCTCCTCTACAAGATCAAGGACTACAAGATCACCGACCTGTGAGGGCGAGCGGCCGTACGACGTTTCGCCAACGTTTTGCGTGTGGGAACGAGAAGGGGGAGAATGCGCGCATGAATACGGGGAAGACGTCGCTCACGCGGGCCGCGCTCGTCGCGATCGCAGTGACTGCATTCGCAGGTTGCAACACCGCGCCGCCGAAGCAGGCAGGATGTCCTTCGGGGACGGTGGAGAAAGAGGGCTCGTGCGTGCCGCCCGACGACTCGTCGGGATCGGGGAGCAGCGGGAGCGGGAGCAGCGGGAGCGGCAGCGGCACGGCCGCGACGAGCACCGGCGCGAGCGATCCACCTCCGGGCAACAAGGTCCCGTACGACAAACAGATGGTCGACCAGAAGCTCGCGCGCGCCGCCGCGCAGGTCAAAGACCACTGCGGGCAAGCGACCGAAGAAGACGGAAAGCGCCACGGCCCGTGGGGCAAGACGAAGGTCACCGTCGTCATCGACAACAACGGACGCTCGCGCGACACGACCATCCCCGCGCCGTACGACGGCACCGCGGTCGGGCGCTGCGCGACCAACGCCTTCAACGGTTTTCAATACCCGCCGTTCGCCGGCGCCCAAGATCAAAAGGTCGACGTCGACGTCGAGCTCGTGAAGCCGCCCGGAGAGAAATAGGCGTGGCGTACGACTTCGATCTCATCGTGCTCGGGGGAGGCCCGGCCGGTGAGAAAGGGGCGGTGCAGGCGGCGTACTTCGGCAAGAAGGTGGCGCTCATCGAGCGCGCCGCAGAGCCGGGCGGCGCGGCGGTGCACACCGGCACGCTCCCGTCGAAGACGCTTCGCGAGACCGCCATCTTCCTCTCGGGGTACCGGCAGCGCGACCTCTACGGCATCAACGTCGACATCAACCGCGAGCTCGCGGTGCCAAAGCTCTTGTCGCGCAACAACGCGGTGCGCGAGCTCGAGGTCGCGCGCATTCGGTGGAACCTCGAGCGCCACCGCGTCGAGCAGATGAACGGGATGGCACGCTTCGTCGACGCGAACACGATCGAGATCGTCCAGCTGGGAGGACCGCCGCGCACGCTGACGAGCCACGTCTTTCTCATCGCGACCGGCTCGACGCCGTTTCAACCGCCGAACATTCCATTCGACGACGAGGACGTCGACGACTCGGACACGATCCTGCAAATCGATCGCCTGCCGAAGACGATGCTCATCGTCGGCGGCGGTGTCATCGGCTGCGAGTACGCGGCGATGTTCGCGGCGATGAAGGTCGGGGTGACGCTCGTCGAAGGGCGCGACAGGCTGCTGCCGTTTCTCGATTGGGAGATGGGCGAGCGGTTGCGCGGCGCGCTGTCGGGACTCGGCGTCGACATTCGTCTCTCCGAGCAGACGACGGAGATCCGGCGCGTCGCGGGCCGCGGGATCGTGACGAAGCTGAAGAGCGGCGGCGAGATCGACGCGGAGAAGGTGCTCGCCGCGTCGGGGCGCTCGGGGCGCACGACGGAGATCGAGCTCGGCAAGGTCGGCGTCGTGGTCGACAAGCGCGGCTACGTCAAAGTCGACGACGACTACAAGACCGCGACGCCGAACATCTACGCCGCCGGCGACGTCATCGGCTTCCCGATGCTCGCGTCGACGTCGATGGAGCAGGCGCGCGTCGCCATCTGCCATGCGTTCGGCTTCACCTACAAACGCCAGGTGTCGCACCTGCTTCCGTTCGGCATCTACACGATCCCGGAGGTGAGCTGCGTCGGGCTCTCCGAAGAGCAGGCCAAGGAGCAGAAGGTCGACTACGTCGTCGGCCGCGCCTTCTATCGCGACAACGCGCGAGGAAAGATCGTCGGCGACAAAGACGGCGTCATCAAGCTCCTCTTCGACCGCGCGTCACGCGAGCTCATCGGATGCCATTGCATCGGCGATCGCGCGTCCGAGCTCGTGCACATCGGCCAGGCGGTCATCACGCTGAAGGGGACGGTCGAGACCTTCATCGAGATGGTCTTCAACTACCCGACCTTGTCCGAAATCTTCAAGTACGCGGCGTATGACGCGCTCGCTGGCTTCGCGAAGAGCCGTTAATGCGGTAAGTGGGGCAGATGCGCATCACCCTGCTCTCGGTCGCACTCGTCTCTTCCTTCCTCATGGCGTGCGGTTCCACCAGCGCGCCGGCCGGTCCCGGCGGCGGCGACGCGGCGACGGGCGGTGACGCGGGGACGGGCGACGACGGCGGCACCTCGGACGCGTCGACGGGCGACGGCGGATTCGTGACCGCTCCGCACACGCCGTTCCCGCCGCTCGCGCCGCACGCCGGCAAGGTCTTCGCGGCGCCGCACGTCGTGTCGATGACGTATGCAGGGTACAATCATCAGCAAGAGGTCGAGGACTTCGGCAACTACATCGTCACGTCGAGCTGGTTGAAGACCGTCGGCAAGGACTACGGCGTCGGCGTCGGTACGCACACCGCCGCGCGCATGACGGCCACCGCTCCCGCGACGATCAACGACGCGGGGATCTCGCTCGTCATCGATCAAGCGATGACCGCGGGCACCGTCCCCGTCCCGGCGGCCGGCAACCAAAACATCTACATCGTGTACTTCCCGCAGTCGGTGAAGATCGACGACGGCACGGGGAGCATCCTCTGCAGCGCGAGCGGCGCCGTCGGGTACCACTCGGTCGCGACGCACGGCGGAGTCGACTACGCGTACGCCGTCCTCCCCGATTGCACGGGCAAGCTCGGCGACATCACGTCGACGTCGTCGCACGAGATCATCGAAGCGGCGACCGATCCATTCGACAAGCCGAACGCCGGCTACTCGATGGATCCGCCGCTGCCGAACCCGTGGTACGCGGCCGGCGGAAACGAGGACGCGGATCTCTGCCAGTACGAAGCGGACACGACGGACGGGCCGTGGACCGTGCAGCGCAGTTGGTCGACGAGCGCGGCGGCGGCGGGCGGCTCGCCGTGCGCGCCTGCAGTCGCGGGCGAGATCTACTTCAACACGTCGGCGGCGCCGGACACCGTGCAGAAGGTGGCGGCGGGCGAGAGCGTGACGTTCACGATCACCGGTTGGTCGACGGCGGTGAAGGCGCCGTGGAAGCTCAAGGTCGATCCCGCGGACGTGACCGACTTCGATCCGGGCGGGACGCTGAGCGCGAACGCGATCCAGAACGGCACCACCGTGACGCTGACGCTCACGGCGCCCGCGGGCACGCCGCGTGGACAGGTCGGCGCGGTGTACGTGGCGTCGGGCGCGTTCGGCGAGCACTACTGGCCGGTGGCGATTCAGGTGAAGTAGCGATCGGATTTGACCGCCAAGACGCAAAGACGCCACGAGAGATTGGATCGAATCCCAATCTCCCTCTCTTGGCGTCTTGGCGTCTTGGCGGTGAGACTTCTTCAGGCGATCCCTTCGTCCATCCGACGCATCCCCTCGAGCAAGAGCGCTTCGGCGCTCTGCTGGATGGCGCGTGTCGTCGGCTTGAACGACGGATCGAGCGCGAAGTCGCCCTCGGTCATCTTGACCATCGCGTAGAACGCCGTCTCGGCCTTGAGCTCGCCGAGCTGCGCGTTGACGATCGCCCCTTCGAGGAAGTGGATCTCGCCCGTCTCGTTGCGTCCGCGGATCTTCAGGTTGCCGGTCTTGCGGGCCTGCGCGAGCACCTGCACGAGATCCGCGAGCCCCATCTCTTGCAGCGATCCCGACACGCCGCGATTGCCTCGCGACGACGCCGCGCGCTGATCGAGCATCGCCTTGAGCTTCGCGACGAGGACGTCGGTCGGCGCCGGCTTCGCGACGAAGTCGAGCGCGCCGAGCGCGAACGCCTGCTGCGCCGCCTCGCGCTCTTGCTTCCGCGCATAGAACACCCACGCGACCGCGCTCCCCCACGGATGCTTTCGCGCCTCGGTCAACATCTCGAGGCCGTCGGTCGGCGTCAGCTCGAGCTCGCTCACGACGAGATCGAACTCCGTCTCTTGCATCATCTTCAGCGCCTGATCGGTCGCGCGCGCCGTCTTCACGATGAAGCCCTGCTCGAGCATGCGAAGCTCGACGACCGTCGTCTCTTCGGGATCCGTGTCGACGATGAGTGCGGTGTAGCGATTGGCGAGGAGGCGTTGCTTGATGTCCTCGCCGACGACCATGTGGCGGAACAGATCGACGATGTTCGGATCGAAGAACTGCTCTTTGTAGCGGACGAGGATGGCGCACGCTTCTTCCGCGCTGAGCTTCTTGCGGAACGGGTTGCGCGGGTTCTCCGTGAGATCGGCGTAGGTGTCGCAGAGCGCGAGGATGCGCGCGCCGAGCGGGATGTCCTTGCCGGCCATGCCGTCGGGGAAGCCCTTGCCGTCGTAGCGCTCGTACATGTGATTGATCGCGTCGAGCGTCTCTTTGGGGAGCTTCACCGGCTCGAGGAGACGGCCCGGCGTGCTGAACGTCTTCTGCGCGGCGACGCGGTGGCCGTCGTACTCGCTGCAGTTGAGCGCGGTCAGGTGAAACTGCCCCATCTTGCCGAGGTCGTGGACGTACGCCGCGGCGACGAGCGCATGCGTCGCCGCGGCGTCGATCGACATGCGCTCGGCCATGCGGCGCACGAGACGCGACACCTGCGCGGAGTGACCGCGGAGCTCGTTGCGCGGCTGCTCGAGCAAGCTGACGAGGACGTTGAGGAGGACGAGGAAGCTCTCGCTCTGCGACGCGACGGGCAGAGCGCGTGCGGGGAGAGGCGGCGGGAGCGGTGGCGGCGCCGGCGGTGCGGTGTGCCTGGGCGGCGGAGCGGGCGCCGAGAGCGGAGCGGCCTTCGCTTGCTTCTCGGCGATCGGGCGCTCGCGCGACTTGGAGGGCTCGCGAATGAGGCCGGTGCCGGTGGGCGCGTCGTCGAGCGTGAGCATGTTGTGCCCGGCGTAGAACATCTGCTGCATGTCGCTCACGACGCGATCGATCTTCGAGAACGCCTGCGCGTCGCCGCCGTACGCCTTCCTGATCGCTGCCTTCACCGCCGCGGGTCGCGCGACGATCGCCTTCACGTCGCGCGCGCCCGACGCGAGCTGCACTTCGCGAAGCGCGTCGAAGTTCTCGGGATCCGCGGTGACGACGCTGAGGATGTGCGTCTTCTGATCGAAGACGACGGGGAAGATCCCCGCCTGCTCGGCGAAGCGCCGCGGGATCATCTCGAGCGTCGCGCGACCGACCTCGGCCTTCGAGAGCTTCTCCGTCGAGACGAAGTTCGTCTTGTAGACGGTCGCCATCGCCTTGAGCAGCGCGGACTCTTCGAGGATCTGCAGGGCGAGCATCGCCTCCTCGACGCGCTCTTCCGGATTGCGCGTCATGTACTCGACGAGCCGCGCGTGATTCTCCGCGGTGAGGAGCGACTCCTGCACCAGGTAGTCGATCACCTTCTTGGACGCCGAAGGAGCTGTGGAGCGAGCCGCCGTCACGCTACCTGAAGTGTAGCCTAACTCCTCGCGCGCACGTGGCTCAGGATCAAGTCGAGCGCGACCCGGTTTTGCCCGCCTTCCGGGACGATCAGGTCGGCGAAGCGCTTGCTCGGCTCGACGAACGCAAGGTGCATCGGTCGGACGCTCTCGTAGTACTGCTTTCGCACCTGCGCGAAGGTGCGCCCGCGCTGCTCGAGGTCGCGACGGATGCGCCGCATCAGGCGAATGTCGGCGTCTGTGTCGACGAAGATCTTCACGTCGAAGCGCGCGCGGAGACGCTCTTCGGCGAGCACGAGGATGCCTTCGACGAGGATGACGGGCGCCGGCTCGATGCGGAGCCCTTGCGGCGCGCGATCGTGAACCGCGAAATCGTAGGTCGGGCGGACGATGCACGCGCCGGAGCGGAGCGCGTCGAGGTGGCCGCAGAGCAGATCGAGCTCGAGCGCGTCCGGGTGGTCGTAGTTGACGCGCTCGCGCTCGCTCAGCGGCAGATGCGATTGCGCGCGGTAGTAGTGGTCTTGTTCGAGCAGGACACCCTTACCGACGGGGAGCGCCTCGAGGATCGCGCGGGAGATGGTGCTCTTGCCGGAGCCAGAGCCGCCGGCGATGCCGAGGATGAATGGAGAGACGCTCATTTGGGGCGCGCGGTGCTTACCACGCCACGGCGCCCCCTGCGATCACTTGCAGGTGCCGGCGGCCGTCGGCGTCGGCGTCTTGGACGGATCGCCGACGCTGGTGATGAGGCCGGCGTCTCCGATCGGCTGCCCGCTCGCGTCGCACACGGCGAGCTTGAAGAACGAGTCCATGAACACCTTCGCGGCGGCATGGTCGACGGCCTTGTCGCCCGTGTTCGGTACGGCGGCGTTCACGCAGGTGCGCTCGACCTCCGCGAGCTTCGTCAGGTTCGCCGTGAGGTGCGCCATGTCGCCGTCGTCGACGATGTGGCTGAGGATGCCGCCAGCAAAGTACGACGTGGGCTCGCAGAGGAACGAGAGGTACTGCGACCAGCACGTCGCCATGTCGCCCGACGCGCCGAGCGCCGCGACCGCGCGCGGGATGTCGGCGCAGAGGCCGGGGGGGAGCTGCGCGAACGTGTACGCGCAGAGGTTCGCGCGCACGGGCGCGCCGTCGGTCGGCTTCGCCTTGCACGTGTCGGGCGTGCGGCGCGTGTCGGGTGGCTCGGCGAGGCACGAGTCGACGTCGTTGCCGCCCGTGAACGAAGCGACCTCCGTGGGGCCGGGGAGATGGAGGCTCACGTCCGGTGCGCGCCGCTTGTCGGCGCCGACGCTCGACCCCGCGCCGATCCGCAGCGTCGCGTCCTCTTTGAACGCATGGTCGCTGTCCGAGTCGTAGCTCGCGAGGTTCGTTCCGGGGATCGTGAAGAGGTGCGCGTCCCACGTCACCGTGCCGAACCATCCTAGATAGATCGAGAGGTGCAAGTCGGCGGTCGTGTCGAGGAGGTTCACGCTCGCGTCGGTGCGCGGTCGCACGGTGACGCCCGATACGGCGCGCATCGGTCCACCCCACGGCCCTTCGGCCCACGCGGCGTCGCGCACGACGTGCGTCTGACCGACCGTGCCGCTCAGCTTCCCCACGACGTCGAGCGCGATCGAGAACGGACCGATGTTGCGGATGCCGAGGTGTCCGCCGACGCTCCCGGTCAGCGTCATCGCGGTGCGCGTTTGGACTTCGTGATCGTCGTCCTGCCAGACGCGCGTCTCCATCGGACCGATCGCGGCGGCCTTCGTTTGGAAGTCGGAGTTCATCGCGCCGTCGGGCTCGAGCACCGACCAGTCCCACGGCGGGCACGGATGGAACTCGGTGCCGCACGCGGGCTTCAAGAGCCACGCGCCGTCGTGGATGCGGCGCGGGCCGTACCACTGCGCGGAGCCCGAGCGCGTGCGGATCGGGAACGCGGCGGTGCCGGTGAAGCCAGGCGTGCCGGGAAACCCGAGATCGAGCCCGTCGGTCTTCAGGAGGCGCTCGTCCCAACGCGCCTTCGCCAGCTCGGCGTCGTTGGTGACGGGGCGTCCGAGATCGAAGTCGAGCTGCAAGCCGAGATCGACCGTCAACCAGCCGGTCGTAAAGAGGATGACCCTCGCGCCCTCGCCCGCGGTTATCTGCTCGAACGCCGTCGCGATCGCGTCGCCGTGAGCCGCGGTCGTGTACTCCTTCGTGAACGTGTTGCCGGTGTTCGTCGGCTTGCGATCGGCGCGCGTCGTGACCTCGCCGTCGGCCATCGTGAGCGCGACCGGGTAACGCATCTCCGGCAACCCCGGTAGACCGACGCCGCGGATCGGCGTGATGCGGGTGCCGAACTTCATCGGCACCTCGAACGCCTGACCGCCGTCGCTCCGCTGCGAGAAGCGCCCGGGCCGCGACGTGTACGCACTCGCCGCGTCGAGCACGACGGTCGGCTCGACGACGAGAAAATCGATCTCCCGGCCGAGGATGCTCGTCTTGAAACCGACCTGCTCACCCATGCTCGCGACGTTGTCACCTTGCTGATCGCGCGCGCGACGCGCAGCGCAGTAGACGCGCGCGCCGCGATCGCGCAGCTCGTCCAGCTCGTGGGGCGCAGGATCCTTCTTCCAGTACGAAAAGGCGAAGCGACCCGAGCCGCCGGACTTGAGCTCGCGCGATCGCCAGCGCGCGCGGATGGGCGCGTAGCCGAGGAACGAATTGTGTTTCTGAGCGACGGCAGGCGGTCCGCCCAACGCCGTGATGAAGTCGAAGAGCGCCGTCACGCCGCCCGCGTCGAGGACCGAGAGATCGACGTCGGTGCGCATCTTCGCGAGCGCGTCGTCGACGTCTTGCCGGAGCGCAGGCGTCGACTGGTACGCGTCGCCCGCGAGCTTCGTTCGCCACGCCGCACCGACGGACGCCAAGTCGGCGACGAAGACGTCACCGGTCGGCGCCGCAACGAGGTCCTGTCCGTTCGAGTACTGCGCGTTGTACCCGAGATCGACGCCGGTTCCGTCGCGCTGCGGAAACCACCCGTGAACCGGCAGCGGCCCGAGATCGCCCGCGCTCGAGGGGCCGTACGCCGGCGAGCCCGGATCGACGATGTCGTCCGCGTGATCGGCGACGCGCTCGTCACCCGCTCCACCGCACGCGGCGGCGACGAGGAGCGGCAGGATGGTGAGCGGTGCACGGAGCGCGCGCGCGCCGCGGCGGTCGATCGAATGGCTTGCCATGATGTTCTCCCGGTCCGCGACGAGATGCGCGGTGTGGGAGAACTTCGCGACGGAGGGCGAGAACCTTACGCGTGGCTTGCGATTCGGAGCACGTCGGCAAGGCGATCGGCGTCGACGTTGCGACCGGTGAGCACCGCGACGACGTCGCCACCGCGCAAGTCGCCCGGCAAGCCGTCGAGGATCGGCGCGAGCGCGACCGCGGAGCTCCCCTCGATCGCGAGACCGAGGCGCGTCATCGCGAACGCCATCGCACGCGCGATCGCCGCTTCGCTCACGACGACCACGCCCGCGACCGCGTGACGCGCGCGCTCGAACGCGCTCGCCGAGATTCCGCCCTCGAGGCCTTCGGCGAGCGTCGGCGCATCGCTGGTGAGGCGCTCGACCGCGCTCCCTCGCTCGAGCGACATCGCCATCGCGCACGACGCTTCGCTCTGCGCGCCCCACACGCGTCGCGCGTCGTCGGTCTCCCCGAGCGCCCACGCGATCCCGGTCGCGAGACCACCGCCGCCGAACGGGACGATCGCGCGCGCGAGCGTCACGTCTGCGCGACCTTCGGGAGCGCGTGCGTCGTCCTTCACGCGCCCGCCGAGCGCGCGAACGATGTCGAACGCGAGCGACGCGCCGTTGCCGAGGACGACCGCGACGTCGTCGTACGGCGACAAGAACGGGAGGCCGCTCTTCGTCGCGAGGTCCTTCGCGTAGACCTCGGCGTCGTCGTAAAACGCGGTGTCGACGAGGACGAGCTCGGCGCCCTCGGCGGCGATCTTCGCGCGCTTCGCTTCGGGGGCCGTGCGGGGCACGCAGATGGTCGCGTGCGCACCGAGGACGCGCGCGGCGTAGGCGACGCCCGCGCCGTGATTTCCTGCGCTCACCGCGACGACGCGATCGTTGCCCGCCGCGAGCTGCTCCGCGATCGACACGAGCGCGCCGCGCACCTTGAAGCTGCCGGTGATCTGCAACGACTCGAGCGCGAGCCACACGCGCGTCGCGCCGCTCCCGTCCGCGCGATGATCGAGCTCCGCCGCTCGAAGCACCGTCGTCCGCCGCAGGAGCGCCTTCGGAAATCGCGCCGCGAGATCGCGCACGCCGTCGAGCGACACGCCGTCCGGAATCGCGACGCGCTCGTCCGTGCCGGGACCGGAAGCCCGAACGACGCGCCCTTGCATCGCGCTACTTCGCCGAGATGAGCCACCGGAGCGGCCGACGGTAGTTCGCCACCATGCGATCCGACGGAACCTCGTGGCCCATGCCGGGGACGAGCTGCACGCGCACAGGGATGTGGCGCTCCTTGAGCATGTCGCCCGCGCGCACGGTGTTGCCGGCGACCATGTCGAACTCGCCGGTGAAGAGGTACACCTTGCGAATCTTTTTTCGGTTCTGATCCAGCAGTGCGGGCGCGTCGCCGAACCAGTACGAGTCGTTCGCCGCGAGGATGAGCCAGCGGCTCCACGTCTGCGGATCGTGCACGCCGACCTGCTGCGCGATGAACGCGCCCTCGCTGAAGCCCATGAGCAAGTTGCCGCGCGCGCGCACGCGACCTTTGAACTTTCGCCGGAGCTGCGCGACGACCGCGTCGACGAGCTTCTTCGCGGTGACAGGATCGTTGTTCCAGGTGTGCTCGCCGTTGCCGCGATCGTGCTGACCGCCGGGGCACACGAGCCAACCGTACTGCGACGCGACCTTGGCCCACTTGCGGCAGTCCTCGAACGGATTGCCGCCGCGGCCGTGCAAGTACATCAGGATGGGCTTTTGTGCCTTGCTGCGAGGCTTGTAATAGTACGCGTCCGGAAAGCCGGGGACCGTGAGGGTCAGCGGATCGGGCGACGTCGAATCCTGCTTCGCCTCGGCGGGCGCCGCATGAAGCACGGTCGCCAACGAGGCGACGGCAAGGGCTACCAGAGGGAGGCGGAGGAACGGACGCACGAGGTCGACTCCTATTGCACCGGCTTGGGGTTTGGCAAGTCGAGGAGGCCGACGCCCAGATCGCGACCGATCGCTGCGGCGTCCGATTCGGACGGCCACGCGACCGAACGTTCGGCGGTACGGATTTCATTCCCGGAAGCGTTGGCGATGAACGCGCGGAGACGCATCGCGCTTCCGACGCGCTCGGCGTGCGCGGCGATCGGCGTCTTGCAGTCGCCTTCGAGCGCGATCAAGACGCCGCGCTCGGCGGCGACGCACGTGGCGGTGTCGACGTGATGAAGCGGCGCGAGGTGCGCGCGAGTCTCGGCGTCGTCGGCGCGGCACTCGATCCCGAGCGCCCCCTGCCCCACCGCCGGCAGCGACACGTCCGTCGACAGCACGTCGGTCGCGCGATCTTCGAGCCCGAGCCGCACGAGCCCCGCGCGCGCGAGGACGATCGCATCGCACTCGCCGCCCTCGACCTTGCGGAGGCGCGTGTCGACGTTCCCGCGCATCGGCACGATGACGAGATCCGGACGCGCCACGAGCAACGCCGCCGCGCGCCGCAAGCTCGACGTCCCGACCTTCGCCCCTTTCGGTAGCGAGGCGAGCGTCCCGTGGCGCGGCGCGACCAGTACGTCGCGAGGATCCTCGCGCAAAGGAATGCAGACCAGCGCAAGGCCAGGTGGCAGTACACCAGGGACGTCTTTGATCGAGTGGACCGCGAAGTCGGCGCGCCCGTCGAGCAGCGCCTCCTCGATCTCTTTGACGAAGAGCCCCTTGCCGCCGACCTCGGAGAGCGGTCGGTCTTGGATCTTGTCGCCGGTCGTGACCACCTGGAGCTCGACGAGCTCGAGCGAAGGATCGACCGCGAGGAGGCGCGCGACGAAGGCTCGGCACTGCGCGAGGGCGAGAGGGGAGCGACGGGTAGCGTAAGTGAGGCGCGGCATCGATGCCGCACGAGGTTAGCATCGCGCGGCGCGTTTCGAGTCACCCAGGCGCGGCGCTCGCCTGGGGGCGACTGACGAGGACGGAGCACGGAGCGGAGCGGACGATCCTGTCGACGACGGAACCCGTGAGCAGGCGCTCGATCCCGCTCTTTCTGTGCGTGCCGAGAACAATCAAGTCGGCGCGCTGCTCGCGCGCTACGTCGATGATCGCGCGCTCGGTGCCGGCGAGGATGACGTGACGCACGATGCGTTGCCCCGGTCCGGCGCGGACACAGAGCTCGTCGAGCCGGCGGCGCTCGGTCGCGACGTCGACGTGCGGAGCGACATCGAGCGAGTCGTAGGAGTACGGAAGCGGCGCGAGCGAGATGGCGTGGACGGCGTGGATGTCGGCGCGTCCGATGTTCTTCGCGATGGCGCACGCGAGCTCGAATGCGATCTCGCATTCGTGGGAGAAGTCGACGCCCACCACCACGACCATACGGCTGGCCACCCACGTCGGTTGGATCATCGTTCCCATGGCGACCTCGATTCACGTCGTTGGGCAGAACCTCCGCTGCGCGGGATGCGCTCGTCCATGAAGTCTGCGCCTCGGTCCCAGGACACGCCAGGCGGAATCGAACGGGCGAGCGTGCGCGGTTCGCCGCCGCGCTACGGGGCTGGAGCGCGAGCGATTTAGTTGCACATCGCGGGATCGTCGGGC
The DNA here is from genome assembly GCA_043785585.1 of Deltaproteobacteria bacterium. Taxonomy (GTDB): domain Bacteria; phylum Myxococcota_A; class Polyangia; order Polyangiales; family Polyangiaceae; genus JBBQXV01. Next base: position 22,145 of record JAYVXB010000775.1, read on the forward strand.
TTGCACGCGGCGTTCACGCAATGTGCGCCGGCCATGCACGACGGGCCCATCGTGTCGTTGCACGCGGCGCCGTCGGCGGCCGCGCCGATGCAGACGCCGGTGGTCGTGCTGGTCGCGCCGCGGCAGTACCCCGCGGACGAGCAAAGCGTGAGGGTGTTGCGTGCGATGCCGCACTGCTGGTTCGTCGTGCCGACCGTGACGAGCGTGCATTTCGTCGTGACGGCGTTGCAGTAGTACCCGGCCGTCGCCTGGCATCCGGCCGTCGTCTTCTGCTGCGGATCGCACGTCGCGCCGGGTGCGAGCGCGGCGGCGCACTTGCCGTTGCCGCACGAGAGCGTCGTGAGGCACGGCGTGTTCGGGTCGCACGTCGCGCCGATCGCGCCAGGCGCGACGCACTTGCCGTTCGCCCCGCACGCGAGGGAGAGCCCGCACCGCCCGCCGATGCACGAGTCGCCGACCGCGGGCGGACGCGCGCACGTCCCGCAGTACGATCCGGCGGGCTTGCCGCAAAACGCACTGTGGCACTGCGCGTCCTCGCCGCACGCTGCAGCGTCCGCGAGCGTGCCCGGTGCGATGACGCATGCGGCGGGAGGTTTGCCGTCGAGGAGATCGTCGCACGCAGCGGCGCCGAACGCCTTTGCGCACGCCGAGTGCGTCGCAGGCGATGCGCTCGTCCCTTTCGCACCGAGCGCGTTGACGCAGCTCTGCGAAGCGCGCGCGACGCATCCGCCGACGTCGCCGAAGCTGACCTCGACGAAGACCGGCGCGCAGCTCTGGATCTTCGTGCAGTACGCGGTCGCGAGCTCGGCGCAGGCTTGCGCGCCGCCGACCGAGCCATCGTCGCCGGAGTCCGCGCCGCCGTCCGAGCTCGACGCGGGGGACGACGACGAGCTGCTGCACGCGGCAACCGCGGCGATCACGACGAAGAGCGCGCAACGTTTCATTGCTCGATCCTACACCTCGCGCGACCGAAGGGAACGGCGCGCGGCGCGCGCGTTTCTACGGCGCTACACGTGCGCGGTGATGACTCGTGCGCCCTCCTGCAGACTGGAGGCGCCGCTGTCCGTTGGTGAAGACTACCGAGTACGCAGCGCGCCCATTCGCGCTTTCAAGTCGCTCAAGTTACCAAAGACGTCGCGCCCGCCCCAGCTCGGCTGGCAGGTACCCGAGACACACTGCGGCCCGGTGTTCCCGAAGAGGCGGCACAAATCCCAAAAGAGGATCCCGCCCATCGTCTTCTTCAGCTTTCGATCGAGCCCTGCGATCAGCGCCCGCATCGTCGCGAGATCGAGGTAGTCGCTCCCCGCGCAGCCTTGGCACCCCGGCTTTCCGAGTACCAATCGATCCGCGCCGATCCCATCGAACGCCGCCCACGGTCCGGGGTAGTACGCCCACTGGTGCCACGGATTGTTGGCTTGCGTCGTGTCGCCCGAAGCCGGCCATCCGTTCGCGAGGTTCGCGTAGTTCTGAATCGTGCTCGTCGCCATCGACGTCGGATCGCTGCCACCGCCGCAGCACTGCGCAGTGCCCGAGTTGTAATATTGGATTCCGAAGTAGTCGAGCTTGGGAGTGCCGTCGCCCTTCTTGCAGTCCTTGTCGAGGCGCGCGAGCACCCAGGGTGTGTCGTCGCCATTGACGGGCTGCGAGCATTGACCGCCGAGGACCGTGGGCGGCGGGAGCGGATCGCCGACCGTGGGCGCGGCGCATAGCCCGTTACCGACTTGCGGTACGAACGCGACGAGGCGCGCGTCGCTGACGGCATCGATGAGATCGCGCGTCGCCCTGTATTTGTCGGACGCGTAGTCGTAGACACCGCCGAGCTCGATGTCGACGTCGAAGCCGTCGGCGCGGACGCCGTTGGCCATCTCGAATTTCTGCGCCACCGCTTCGAGCTTCGACCGCATCGCCGTCACACGCGCGGGGCTGGTCACGCCGAGCCCGCTCCACCACGACAAGAAGCCGCTCGAGCCGACCTCGCCGCCGATCGAGAGCATCACCTTCTTGCCGTGCGCCTGGGCTGCTTTCAGCGCGCGTGCGAGGTTCGCGTGGAGTGTGAAGTCGTTGGTATGGCCGCCGCCGGTCGCCCAGATCTCTCCGGGGTCGGTTTGGATTTCGCCGCCACTGAAGGACAGAAAGGAAATGACGTAGTGGGTGATCGGGCTCGTGCCGGCGGATTCCCACGTCTCGATGTGGTTCACGTTCGGATCGGGATCGGCCAGGCACGCGCCGCCGTTCGCGCCGATGCCGAAGCCGCACAGGCAGTTCACGTACGCGACGAGGCGCGGGAGCGCGCCGGACGTCGCCGGCGGCGTCGCGTCGGGGCAGTGCGTCGTCGACGTCGGCGAGCACGCGCCACTCGCGTCGGCGTATGCGCCCGCGTCGCTTCCGGGCGAGGCGCCGTCGCCCGATGCGGTCGATGCATCACCAAGCGGGCCGCCGACGCACGCGCCGCAGTTGCCGTCGGCGACGCTGTTTCCCGACGACGCTTCGTCGCCGGTCGAGCACGCCGCGAGGGTCAATGCGCTGGCGAGAACGCCACCGATCCACAGAGACGAGGTCGCCATGGGAGATGAGTCGCGCCGGACGGGGAGAACGGCTCACGAAAGTGCGTCCACGCCTTGCGCCCCGAATCGGCGTTCAGAACAACTGCGGTTCTGATGCGTAGCGCCGTTACTTCAGCGCCTCCGGCACCCGAGCGACCGCGCCGCGGACCGCCGCCGCGATGACGCTGTTCTCCAGCCCGCCGCTGCGGCTCTCGATGCTCGCGCGACCTTCGAGGATCGCGACGAGATTGCCGCTCTTCTTTCCCCGCAGCGTCGCCGACACGACGCAGCTCACCGAGCGAGACTGCCCGTTCGTGACCGCGTCGATCTTCACGAGCGCGACGCTGAGGATCGCTTCCTTGCTCGCGGGCACTCGGCTCAAGTCGAGCTTGCCGAGCTCGTCGAGCGCCGCGGTGCGCACGACGGGCTCGTGCTTCGCATCGATCGCATGAACCTCGGCGAGTCGAACGCGCTCGCCGGCTGCGTCCGTGCTCGATGCGATCGACAACGCGGCGAGAGCGAAGAGCGCGCGACGGAGCATGTCCGATCGCTAACGGCTCGCCTCGCGTGCGGCCAACTTCGGACGACAAAGAGCGCGCACACCGTGCGACGAGCCCTCATCAATGCATACGCGCGAACAGATCGACGGCGAGCCTGTACGAAGCGAGCGCGAGCGCCGGATCGTAGCGAGGTCCTTCGTCGCGAAGGAACGCGTGCGCCGCGCTGAGCTCGTGCCACGTGAACCGCGTCTTCGCCTCGACGAGCCGCGCTTGGATCTTCGCGCGCCCATCGTCCGGGATGTGCGGATCCTGCCGTCCCCACACCATCATGAGGTCTCCCGCGATGTCCCCTGCGCGCGCGAGCGAGTCGTCGCCACCGAGTCCGAGCGATCCTTCGTGGAGATCGGTCGCGTAGAAGCACGCCGTCCCTCGGACGCGCGGATCGAACGCGCAACGAAACGCGAGGTGCCCGCCGATGCACATGCCGAAGGCTCCCAGCGTTCCGTCGCAGTCGTCGCGCTGCGCGAGATGATCGAGCACCGCGCGCGCGTCCGCGTCGTACGCGGCGACGGTCTTCGCGGTCTTGTGATGATTCCCCGCGTCGGCGCCCGCTTGGTCGTACGCGAGCACGGTCCCCGCCGGCTCGAGCTCGTGAAAGATCTCGGGCACCGCGACGATGAAGCCGTGCCCGGCGAGGATCGCCGCCGTGCGCCCGATCGGTCCGGTGCGCTGAAAAATCTCCGAGAAGAGAACGAGCCCCGGCCACCTCCTCGTCGTCGCCGTGGCGGCGCCCGCGGCCGGTCGGTAGACGTACGTCCGCATCGCGCCCGACGGCGTCGCCAGATCGACCGAGGATTCTTCGAGGATCATGACGAGCTGCCGTGGTGAGCGACGCGCTCAACTCTCGGCGATGAGCGCCCCCAGCGCTTCGCGATCCGCCTCGACGAGCTGCGCGACGCGCTTCTTGTTCACGTCCGCGACGATCATCTCGCCGACCTCGTCGGTCACTGCGTTGAAGATCTTGCGCGCCTTCATTCCGTCGGTCTGCCGATGGTTGTCCTCGGTCGGCGTCAAGTAGTGCACCGAGTCGATCTTGTACCGGTGGAACAAGAAGAGCTGATTGAGAGTCATCAGCCGCTTTCGACGAAGCGCGACGTCGAACGTGTTCTGGTCGCGCACAGACAAGATGTTTCGTCCGCGCCGATCTTGAATCATGTCGAAGACGACGTTCGCGGCCTTCTCGCCGCCGGGCGACAAGATGCTCAGCTCGAGCAACGCGGATCCAGCGCTGTGCGGCTTGAGCGAGACCTTGAGTTTGTTCTCGATGCCGTGGCGTTTGCGCCAGATGTCGAGCCACTCTTCGAGGAGCTTGGGCGGCACCTCGGTGAGCACGTGGTGCTGGAACTGCGTCGACCCTTTGCCCATCGCCTTCGTCGTCGACGTGCGCCCCGAGAGCGACATGAGCCCGGCGTCCGCGCGCGGCCCGCCGACGAGCGTCTGCGGCGTGCGGTACGGCGACTCGAGCAGGCGGAATTTGCGCTGCAAGCGAGCGAGCGCGAGCATCCCGTCCTCGCGGAGTGCGAGCGAGAACTCCTCGCCGGCCAGCCCGTCGATCTGATGCCCGCCGTACGTGATGAAGTTGAACACGTAGCCCATCTTCCCGAGCTCCTCGGGGAAGCGGCGCATCTGCTCGTCGTCGAGACCGGTGGTGTCCCAGTTGAACGACGGCGACAGGTTGTACGCGAGCATGCGATCGGGAAACTTCGCGTGGATCGCGTCGGCGAAGATCTTTGCGTCGTGCAAGTCGGCCGTCTTCGTCTCCATCCAGAGAAGGTCGGCGTACGGCGCGACCGCGAGTGACTTTGCGATCGCGTACTCGATGCCTCCGCGGACTTGGTAGTAGCCGTCGGGCGTCTTCGCGTGCTCGCAGTCCCACACGACGTGCACGCCCATGTCGCGCGCCTTCGCGTGGATCGCGTAGAACGACGCGCGCGACGCGAACGCCAGCCACTCTTCTTCGGTCATCGGGAACTGCACGCCCTCGGTCGTGAGGAAGCGCATCTCGGCGGCCACCGCTTCGCCGAACGTCTTCACGCCCGCCTCGGCCTCCCAGAGATCGACGAAGCGATCGAAGACCTTGTCGAGCGCGGCGTCGATCGCCGTGCGGCCACCCTTCTCGTACTCCGCGACCGCTTCGCCGAGCATCTTCGCGAGCCCCGTGCGCTCGAGCCACGCATCGGCCGCCGTGAATTCTTCCTCGCACGTCCCGTACAGCTGATGACCGCTCAGCTCTTCGATGCCGCGGCGGTGAAACTGGCGAAGGACCGCGAGGAATCCTGCCTTGAAGCTCGGGATGCTGACGTTGGTCGCGCCGAGGATGAACGGCTGATCGCGCTCGTCGCTGCGTCCGTCGAGGAGCGTCGCGGACTCGGCGTCGGTGCGCGCGACGATGAGCCCCGGCACCTGCATGATGTCGAGCTGGAAGCGCGCGGCGCTGAGGCGCTTGATCTGCTCGTCCTCGGACACGAGCACCTTGCCGCCCTGGTGCCCGCACTTCTTCACGCCCGGTTTCTGATCTTCGATGTGGTAGCCGGGGACGCCGACCTCGACGAAGCGTCGAACCAAATTGCGGACGTGCGCGTCGCCGCCGTGACCGGTGTCGGCGTCGGCGATGATGAAGGGACGGAAGTCGACCTCCGGCGTCCCCTTGCGCTGCTCGTCGGTCATGCGCGCGCGCGCGTGGAATTGATTCTTGTCGGCGGTGAGAAGCGCGCGGACGATCGGCGCTGCCTCTTCGGGAACCGCGCTGAGCGGATAGCTCGCGAGATCGGGTCCCGGATCTTCGCGCGGCGATCCCTTCGCGCTCGTCGCCCAGCCGCCGAGGTAGATCCCCTCGATGCCCGCACGCTTCATCGCGACGGCCTGCCCCGGCGAGAAAGGCCCGAAGGTCGTGATGCACTTCTTGGCGTCGAAGAGCTGCCGGAGGCGCGCGTGGAACGCGGCCGCAGTGTCTCGCGCGATCGTGTACTCCACACGTATCGATCCGCGCTGTTCGACGATCTCGCGCGCTGAATAGAGGCGCTTGATCCCTGCGAACCGCGGGCTCTCGAACCAACCGCGCATCTCGGTGACGTCTTGCTCGAAGGTGGGCATCGCCGCCATCCTAGCGCGGACGGCCCCCTCCCCGGCCGTACTTCAGCGCGGCGGCGGCACCGGCGGATCCGTATCCTTCTGAACGCACGACGAGAGATCGAAGAGCATGAACTCGATCACCTTTTCTTGCGGCGAGAGCGGACCGTTGTCGCACTCGGCCGGGAACGTCTGCCCGCCCGACATCCCGCCGCTCCCCGTCACGTGAAAGTCGCTGAAGACGACGCGACCGCACTGCTTGTCGTCCGGCACGCCGACCGGCGTGTTGAACGTGTAGTGCTGCAGCGTCGACGGCTGCGTCGAGTAGATCCAACGCTGCGACGGCGCGACGACCGCGACCGCGTCATTGCGCGGAACGAAGATCTGGATCTCCCCCGGAGCCGACAGCGCCTTCACGATCCCGAGCCACTGCTCGAACGCCTTCCCCTTCGGGAAGCTCGTGTCGAGAATGCCCGTCAGCGGATTGTTCGGTCGCGTGCCCATCGGCGCCCACGTCGCCGTCCCGGAGAACGGCGCGTCGTTGTAGAGCCACACGTAGCTGTAGTGGCTGGCGAAGACGCGACCACCCTTGC
>JAYVXB010000776.1:0-3175 GCA_043785585.1 Deltaproteobacteria bacterium
CAGCGAAGCGCGCTGATGATCGCCGACGTTGCGATCCTTCCGTGCGGTCCATCGGCGGCCGATGCGTGGGCGCTCTCGGGCGCGATCGACGTCGTCAACGAAGCGCGCACGCTCCGCGACGCGCTCAAGGCGTGCATCGTCATCACGCGCAAGCAGGGTCGGACCGCGCTCGGCAAAGGCGCGCGCGACGTCCTCGAGTCGTCCGGTCTTCCGGTGCTCGCGTCCGAGCTCGGCTACCGAATCGCGTACCAGGAATCGCTCGCCGCAGGCCGCGGCGTCACCACCTTCGCGCCACGCGATCGCGCGGCGTCGGAGCTTCAATCGTTGTTCGACGAGCTAGAGAGGTTCTTCCATGGGCAAGAAGCAAGTGGGTGTTTCGCTGCGCAAGCCGCCGCCGGCTGATCTCGATGCGTTCGTCGCGAAGTCCGAGCCGAGGACGTCCGACATTCGCGAGCTCGCGCCGATCAAGGCCGCGCCCGTCGACATGGTCGTGAAGACCGACGCGGGTCGCGAGATGCGCGAGATGACGATTTATCTTCCGGTGGATCTCGCGCGAAAGATGTCGCTTCGCTGCGTGGAGAAAGATCGCGACGCGAGCAACCTCATGGCCGACGCGCTCGCCGCGCACCTCGCGGATCCCGTTCCTGTTGCAGCGCCCGCGCCCGCACGCGCCGCGAAGAAGACGACGTCGCCCGCGGTCGCCGCGTTCACGAATTGGAGTCGCTCGATGGCGACGCTGTTTCGGCAGCGCCTCGCGATCTGACGAGCGTCAGCCGACGAGCCCCGTGCGTTCGAGGAGCGCGTCGAGCTTCGGCTCGCGTCCCATGAACGCACGGTAGAGCGCCGCGGGATCTTCGCTGTCGCCGCGCGCGAGGATCGTCTCTCGGAACGCGCGACCGACGTCGGCGCTGAGCAGACCTTCGCGCGTGAAGCGCGTGAACGCGTCGGCGTCGAGGACCGCCGCCCACGTGTACGAGTAATAGCCCGCCGCGTACCCGACCGCGTCGCTGAAGAGGTGCGCGAACGACGCGATCATTCCGTAGTCGTCGGGCAACGTCGTCGGCGAGTACTGCTGCATCACGCCGCGCGCGAACGCGAGGACGTCGCCGTCCTTCGCCGCGTCGTAGTCGCAGTGGAGCGCGAGATCGACGGCGGCGAACCCGAGCTGCCGCATGAGGCCGTTCGCGCCGCGGAAGTTGCGCGCGCGTCGCATGCGATCGAACACGTCACGGTCGATCGACGCGCCTGTCTCGTGATGGCGCGCGAAACGATCGAGCACCTCGCGTTCCCAGCACCAGTTCTCCATGATGCGCGACGGCAGCTCGACGAAGTCGGTCGCGACGTGCGTTCCGGCGAGGCTCTTTATCTCGACCTTGCTGAGGCAATGGTGGAGCAGGTGCCCGAACTCGTGGAAGAGCGTCTCGACCTCGCGATGCGTGAGGAGCGCGGCGCGGCCGCCGATCGGCGGAGACAGGTTCGCGCAGATGAGACCGACGTGAGGCTCGCCGCTCGAGCCGTTGACGATGCCGTGCATCCAGGCGCCGTCGGTCTTCGAGTCGCGCGGGTAGAGGTCGAGGTAGAACGTCGCGATCTCGACACCGTCGGCGTCGCGCATCCGGAACGCGCGCACCGACGGGTGCCACACGGGGACGCCTTCGCGCGGCTCGACGCGCACGCCGTAGAGGCGCTGCGCGACGTCGAAGAGGCCGTCGACGACGGCGTCGGCCGCGAAGTACGGGCGAAGCGCTTCGTCGTCGAAGTCGTAGCGCGCGACGCGCTGCTTCTCGGACCAGTAGAGGACGTCCCACGGCGCGAGCGCCCGTCCGGCGAACGCGGCGAGATCGGCGTTCTCGCTCTCGAAGCACGCGCGCGTTTTTTCGCGCAGCTCGCGCACGAAGCGCCGCGCTTCGTCGCCCGTCTTCGCCATGCGATCGGCGAGGATCAGATCCGCGAACGTCGCGTAGCCGAGGAGCTTCGCCTTCGCGCCCCTCAGCTCGAGAATGCGCGCGACGACGCCGCGATTGTCGGTCGCGCCGGATGTCGCACGCGTGTTGTGCGCCCGGTAGAGCTTTTCGCGAATGCGCGCGTCATCCAAGTACGTCATCGCCGGGAAAAAGCTCGGCGCTTGCAGCGTGAAGCGCCACCCGGCGACGCCGCGCGACGATGCGCTCTCACGCGCCGCTTCGATCGAGCTCGCGGGGAGGCCCGCGAGGCGCGCCTCATCCTCGATGACGAGCTCGAACGCGTTCGTCGCGTCGAGCACGTTCTGCGAAAACTTCGCGGTCACCGTCGCGAGCTCCGCGTCGATCGCCGACAGCCGCTCTTTCCCCGCCGCGTCGAGCTCCGCGCCGTTGCGACGGAAGTCGTCGAGCGTCTTCTCGGCGAAGCGCTTGCGCGTCCCCACGAGCGCTCGCGCTTCGTCGGTCTCTGCGTACGCGCGAAGGCGCTTCCACACGCCCTCCGACAACGTCACGCTGCTGAAGAGCTCGCTCACCGGCGCCTGCACCGCGTTGTACGCCGCGCGAAGCTCCGGCGTCGTCGCCGTCGACTCGAGGTGCGCCGCAATCCCCATCGCCTCCGAGAGCGGCTGCCCGATCGCTTCCAGCGTGAGCAGCGTGCGATCGAACGTGCGCGGGCCGTCGTCGTTCGCGAGGGCGTCGAGGCGCTGGCGCGCTTGCTCGACGAGCGCCGCGATCGCAGGCTCGACGTGCTCGGCGCGAATGCGATCGAACGGGAGATCGCCGGCGCGGCGCGCAGCGAGGAGCGGGTTGTCGTGCTGTTCGGACATGCGCAACGACTATACGCTGGCGCGGTGAAGCCGGGGTTCGGACGAACGCCGCCATCGCAGGGTGGTTCGGGCGGGTGCGTGCCGCGGTGAGAGCTGCGACGATGCGGACGATCGGGCGCGCGCCTTGGGGCGATCTCGTGATGCACGTCCTGTCGCACGTGCGAAGCACGGCGCACTTGGCGCCGTCGTTGTACGACGCGCAGTACGTCGCGTTCGTCGCGCATGCGATCGGCGCTGCCGAGGAGCGTCACCTCGCCGAGGACGCGCGCGCGATCGGTCTCCTCGCGAACACGCACGACGCGCTCGTCGGCGCGCAGCTCGTCGCGTGGCTGTTTCGTACGAAGGAGCGCGCGCGCGCGTGCGAGGGGCGTGCGCTGGCGGAGCTCC
>JAYVXB010000777.1:0-28897 GCA_043785585.1 Deltaproteobacteria bacterium
GTTCAAATTCGCGACCGACCGTGTGGTCGTGAAGTAAGCGCCTCCGGGCAAATAGCGATTCTTCCGAGCGGTCGAGCGCTATCATTCGGGGATGCACCCGACGCGCGACGCCAAAGTCATCCTCCGGCACTGCGAAGCTTACGATCCGCAAACGATCCGCAAGATCATCCGCGAAGGGATGGAGGAGCTCAATCTCCGTCCGCACGGTCGCACCCTCGTCAAACCGAACTTGGTCGCCGCGGGCGAGCTCTTCGAGCACGCGCACACGCGGCCCGAGTTCGGCGAAGGGGTGCTGCTCGCGCTCCAAGATCGCAACGAAGGAAGGATGACCGAGCTCGCCGTCGGCGAACGCTGCGCGATCACGATCCCTTCACGCCTCGCGTTCAAGCAGTCGGGCTTCGACGACGTCATCAAGCGCGTCGGCGCCAAGCGCTACTGCTTCGACGAGGTCCCGCAGGTCGAGATCCCGCTGACGCACGAAGGCCGCCTCCGTGATTCTCTCTTCACGCCCGAGCCGATCGCGAAGGCCGACTTCTTCGTGAACATACCGAAGCTGAAGGCGCACCCGTGGACGACGGTGACGTTCTCGATGAAGAACTACATCGGGATCCAGGACGATCGTCATCGCCTCATCGATCACGATCACGCGCTCAACCGCAAAGTCGCGGACCTCCAGTACATCATCCAGCCGCAGTTCATCGCGATCGACGGGATCATCGCCGGCGAAGGGCGCATGCTCACGCCGATCCCGCGCAAGCTCGATCTCATCGTCATGGGGAACAACCAAGTCGCGATCGACTCGGTGTGTTGCCGCATCATCGGGATCGATCCGTGGGACGTCGAGCACATCCGCCTCGCGCACGAGCGCGGCTTCGGTCCGATCAACGACGACCAGATCGCGATCAGCGGCGACGTGACCGTCGACGTCGCGAAGCAGCGCGCAAAAGGATTTCAAGTCGGCCTCATTCGCGTCGAGAAGTACTTCGAGGGGACGAACATCTTCGCGTACTCGGGCGCGCCGCCCGGTCACGCCGACGACGGGTACTGCTGGGGCGGTTGCCCGGGCGTCATGGAAGAGGTCATCGAGGTCCTTCGCCTCTACGACACCGAGTGCGACAAGAAGCTGCCGCGCATCCACCTCGTCTTCGGAGCGTACAAAGGGCCGCTCGACATCAAGTACGGCGAGAAGGTCATCTTCATCGGCGACTGCTGCACCTTCGAAGGGAAGGTCGGCGGCGATCTCGTGAAGATCGAGAGCCTCTACAAGGACCGATCGACGCTCGATCCGCACAGCGCGAAGCACCAGGACGTGTACGCGCGCATGATCAAGATGTCGAAGAAGCTCCGCGAGGCGAAGAACTCGCCGTACGTGCGGCTCGAAGGGTGCCCGGTCAGCATCGGCGAGCTCATTCTTCTTCTCGCCGAGCTCGGCGGGATCAAAAACCCGTACCTCGATCGCAAGCAGGCGCTCCAGTTCAACCTCGCGTACCTCTCTTGGCGTTCGCGATCGTTCTGGAAGCGCGCGCTCGGGCAGCCGTACCAGATCGCGGGCGCGACCCAGCGCGGCGACGCGAAGCCCGAGCTCCCGGCACGCGTGGCGACGGGCGACGCGGAGGAGTAGCTGACGTCGGCGACGCGGGAGGGCGATGGCATCGCGACGGCGGTGCGTCTCGCGACGGCGTACGCCGCGCGTCGTCCGGCGGAGTCGCTCGCGTGGGGTTGGGAAGACGGAATCTTCCTCTATGGCGTCGAGAAGCTTCGCGCGAGGTTGCCCGAGGACCAGCGCGCGCCGTGGCGTGCGTACCTCGAGCGGTACCACGCCACGTGGGCGCGGCGCGGCGTTCCGAAGATCGATCGCAGCGATCTCTGCCCGCCGGCGCTGACGGCGCTCGCGTTGGCGCGCGACGGTTGCGACGTGGGACGTGCGTCGATGCGCAAGGTGGCCGAGTACATCGCGCACGCGACGAAGAACTCGATCGGCGCGCTCGATCACCTCGGCACGTCCGCGCTCCGCATGCTCTATCCGCGCGCCATCTGGGTCGACTCGCTGATGATGTACGCGGTCTTCGCCGCGCAGTGGGGCGTCTTCGCGGACGACGACGAGATGCTCCACTTCGGCACGGCGCAGCCCGCGGTGTTTGCGTCGCGATTGCAGGACGAGGTCGACGGGCTCTTTCGTCATGCGTGGCTCGAGAGGTTCGATCGCGTCGTTCCGCACGACGCAGCGTATTGGCTGCGCGGCAACGGGTGGGTCGTCGTCGCGATCGTCGAAATCTTGGACGCTCTCCCGCCGGACCACGCGCGCCACGCGGAGCTCGCGCGGCTGCTCGATCGCGTCGCGCGCGCTCTCGTGCGGCATCAACGCCCCGACGGCGCGTGGACGACGCTCGTGAATCGGCCGACGTACGTCGAGACGTCGGGGACGTCGCTCGTCGCGTACGCGATCGCGAAAGGGGTCGGGCGCGGGTGGCTCGCGCCGGAGCTCGCATCCGCCGCGACGCGCGCGATCGAGCACGTGACGCGCGCGATCGCATCGACGACTGACGGCGTGTCGATGCCGTCGATCTCGGCCGCGACGAACGCGCTCGCGTCGTGGACGTACGATCTCGTGCCGCGCCGCGAGAATCTCGCGTACGGAGTCGGCGCGTACCTGATGGCTGCGTCGGTGACCTGATAACCTGCCCTCATGCGTCTGCATGCACCGCTCGTGTGCTCGCTCCTCGTCGCCGCGTGCGCGACCCCTTCGGCTCCGGCGGCGCCCGCACCGTCCACCAGCCTGGCCCCGCTCCCTTCCGTCGCGGCGGCGCCGTCCGCATCCGCGGTCGCCTCTGCGACGCCACCGCCCAATCCCTCGTGCGGCGCGCTCGGATGCCGTCTCTACGACTCGGCGGCCGATGCGATGCAGGCCGTGCTCGAGACGAAGCCGCTGCTCGTCGCCGTCGGCGAAGCGCACGCACAGAAGGGGACCGAAGGGATCGACTCCTCGGCAAAGCGCTTCACCGCGGAGATCCTGCCGCTGTTGAAAGGGCGCACGTCGGACCTGCTCGTCGAGCTGATGATGCCGCCGACGGGGTGCGAGAAGAAGGCGAACGAGGTGCGCAAGCGCCAAGAAGCGGTGACGCAACACCAAGCCGCGTCGAATCAAAACGAGTACCTCGCGATGGGGACCGCCGCGAAGGCGATGGGGATCGTGCCGGACCTGCTCCGCCCGACGTGCAAAGACTTCGATGCCGCGACGAAGGCGACCGGGCCGGCGGCGGTCGGAACGTTGCTCGAGATGATCGCGCGCCTGACGACCGCGCAGGTGAAGGGGCTCCTCGCGCGCAAGGATCACGATCCCGAGAAAGCGATCGTCGTCTACGGCGGCGCGTTCCACGGCGATCCCGATCCGCCGCCCGCGCGCGCGGCGTGGAGCTTCGCGGCCGATCTCGCGCCGACCGTGAAGGGGCGCTACGTCGCCGTGCACTTCTTCGTCCCCGAGTACATTTCGGACGACGACACCTGGAAGAACTTCGTCTGGTACGAGCACTTCGACAAACGCGCGCACCCGGACAAGGTCACGATGTTTCGCCCGCGACCGGACGTGTACGTCGTCATCTTCGCCGCGACGAAAAAAACTACGGGCGAGTGACGCGGACGTTGAAGCCGAACATCTGCGAGAGCATTCCCCGGGTCGTGCCGTCGGACAACGTCACGATCGGTTGATCGAAGAAGACGGTGGCGTCGGTCGTCGCCCTGTCCGGGAAGCCCAACAGAAATGCGTCGAGGAACGCGTACGAGCGGTCGCCGTTGTACGGATTTAGCGCGAGCGGACAGTACGTGCAGCTGCGTTTGTAGCCGGGCGGGAGCGCCTCGGTGAAGGCTCCGCGCAGCGCGATGAGCGATGCTCCGTTCAGATCGTCGAGCGGGGGTGACGCTTGCTTGTCGCTCGCGTGCCAGTCGCCGGCGAGGATCGCCGGTCGATCTTTGCTCTTCGCCTTCACGTACTCGATCGTACGATTTACCTGAAGGAGCTGCTCCACGTCGTATCCGGTCGCGTCGCTGCCGTTCGAATAGTCGCCGGCGTACGGCAAGAGCGAGTCGAGCAACGGCGACGAAGTCTGCGCGCAATAGAAGTCGACCGACGTGCCCTGCTCGAGCTGGACCTGCGCGTAGAGAACCGTGCGCCGGTAGAGCCACGACGGGAGCACGTAGACGTCGGTGTTCGAGAGCGGATAGCGCGAGAGGATCATCGACGGGTTCTCGCCGTCGAAGTTGAACGGGTGGCGCGGGTCGGTGTTGCAGGCGTTCTTCGAGTTGGCGAACGTCGTGTACGAGGTCGCGTGCACGATCATGCACTCGAAGCAGCGCGAGTGGTTGCGGTCCCCGTCGAGCAGCGGGATGAACTTGGACGCGCACTTCGACGAGATGCAGTCGCTCCCGCCCGCGAGCACGCCGTTCGGATCGCCGAGCGCCGAGTTGCACTTGTCGACCATGCATTGGAACGCGTCGTCGACGAGCTGCGGCGAGACGGCGCCCTTGCACGGCGGGATCATCGGTAGCGCCGGCGTCCGTCCATTCTGGTCGGTCGGATCCGTCGGTTGCGTGCCGAGGTCGGTCGTCGCGATGACCGCGTACGGGTACGCGACCTTTGCTCTCGCGGCGAGGGCGTCGCGATCGGCTTTACGCCCGACTTCCGTCAAGCAGACGAGGTCCGACGTGCGCTTCGAGACCTGATCGAAGATGACCGGTCGGCGCGCGTTCTCGTCGACGGCGTTCGCTCCATAGAGGCCGGCGTTGAACATGTCGACCGACAGCGTCGCGAGCGCCGTCAATGCGCAGCTCGTCGTCAGCGCGTTCGCGTTTTCGTCTTCGCAGACGAGGCCGCGCACCGGATACGACGCGCTGGTGACGTCGCCGATCGCGAAGATGGTTCGTGCGGTGCTCGTGCGCGAGAAGTGCGCCACGAGGAGCGCTTTCGTCGCGCCGTCGGCGGCGACGCCGAGATCGTAGTCGGTCGGGGGCAGGACGACGTATCCGTGCGGGTCGACGATGCCGACGGTCGCCTTCGACTTCGGGGAGAGGGCGGCGCCGAAGGGGACGGCATCGAGCACGAGGCGACCGGCGACGTCGGTCGGGAGTCGCGGATCTTTCGCGGCGCCGATGTAGATCGGCGGCACGTTGCCGGCGGCGTGCACGAGTCGGATCTTGGTCTCGGAGCCGCTCGCGGGCGTCGTCTCGGTCAACGCGACGATTTGCTCGGCGCCGCTGCTCGCGCCCATGCGCGCGACCGTGACGACGAGATCGGCGCCGACGTCGATCGCGATCGCTTCGGAGAGAGCGGTCGCCGCGCACGTCGAGCCGGCAGGGATGGCTTTGACGTCGATCTTCCCGACTGGCACGGCGAACGGCGCGCTCACGTCCGTGTACGCGTAGCCGTTCGGACAATCCTTGCCGCCGTCGCGGAGGATGGGCCGAACGTACGACGCGCCGCTCGCGCGGACGCAGAAGTCCGCGTGCGCGTCCTGCGGGACGAGGTTTGCGAGACGGATGCGGCCGTCGCCGACGGTCGGGAGAGCGCAAGCGCGCGGGAGCGGATCCAGCTTGCGATCCTCGACGCCGGCGACGAGCTGACAGCCCCCGAGCGCGAGCAGGAAAAGAGCAAAGGGGGCGCACGCCCGCCAACCGCGACGCATGACTAGAACGCGCCTCCGACGAAGCCCTGCGCGTTGCCGCTGCCGACGCTCATCCACACGCGAACGCTACCCGTCGTCGGTTGGGAGACGACTTGGCGTGTGTCGCCGCCGGTGATGAACAAGTACGCGCCCGCGACGATCGCGATCGCACCGACGCCAATTCCCACGTCGGAGATCCAAGCGAACGCCCTCGCCTTCGACATGTCGTCCACGCCTGCTTGCGTGCAGCGACGCTCGCCGTCGAAGAGATCGCACGCGCGATCGCTGCTGAGGCGCCGTCCGATCGCCGCGGCGCCGAACGCAGCGCCGATCGTCGCGGCGGTGACACCGAAACCGAGCACGGCGACGCCGGTCTTGCGACGCATCGACCAGCCCTCGGCAGGTCGCGTCACGATCGGCGCGAGGTCGAGCCTCTCGATTTGCACGGTGAGGTGCTGCTTCTTTTCGATCTGCACCTTCTGCGCCTTCGGCGTGTAGCCCGGCGCGCGAGTGACGATCTCGACTTCGCCCGGATCGACCGGGAGCTCGGTCGCCCATGCCGCCGACGAGATCGGCAATCCGTTGCGCGAGATCTCGAGACCCGGAACGCGCGAGGGCGACGGCACTTCGATCGACAGCCACGGGAGCTCGGGCTCGAGCTCGGCGATCGCAGCGACCGCGAGCTCCTCGCGATCGGTTCGTCCCGCGCGCTTCGCGTCCGCGAGCGCCTGTCGAAACTCGCCCCACGCGCTCGCGACCTTGCCAATCTTCTGGTGGCAGACGGCGAGGTTCAGCAGCGTGCCGGGCGCCGGATCGAGGCGGTAGCTCTCGGCGAGCTTCACGGCCGCGTCGGCGTAGCGCTTGGCCTCCATCATGCCGCGCCCCGTGAAGAAGAGCGTCTCGGCGAGCGCGCGGTTCTCGGTGCTCGAAGCGCCCGACGGTGGCTGTGCGTGCGCGCGGGAGAGAGGAGCCGCGGCGACAGTGAGCGGCAGCGCGACGAGGATCGCGATCGCGGCCGTCCGGGTCACTGCCGATCCTCGAGCGGGTTCGGCTTCTTCTTCGGTGGCTCTTGGGTCGTCGCGGGAGGAGGAGGAGCCGCCGTCGGATCGGCCTTGGTCGCGGCGGCGGTCTGCGCGGGCGGCGGACGAACGAAGCCTCCTCCCCAGACGGCGGTCTTGGGCGCGGTCGCAGCGCTCGCGGTCGCGACGGCGCTGCTGATGGTCGTCGCCGACGGCGCGGGGGCGAGGCTGCTCGCGACGGTCGACGGCGCCGCAGTGCGCTCGAGGCTCGGTGCGCTCGCGACCGGAACCGGCACGCTCGCGCTCGCGCTCGCCATCGGCACGTCACCGGCGGTGAGCACCCGAAACGCGAACGCGCCGATCGCGACCACGACGAGCAAGAGCACGATCGCCAGCCACGCGCCGCGCTTCGATCGCGCCGGTGCCACGTCGGCCCCACGCGCCGCGGTCACCGTCGGCGTCGGCCGCGGCGTCGCGTCGATCGCGATTCGCGACGTGCTGATCGGCAGCGACGCGTACGCCCCCGAGGGCGCCAGCCCGCCGCCCGACATCGCGAGCGCGTCTCGCGCACCCTTTGGATCGAGCGTCGACTGAATCTTCGCCCGCGCCTGCGACGCGAACGGCGCGCCGACCGCCTCGAGCAGCGAGCCCGCGAGCTCGGCCACGTTCTGAACGCGGTCGTCGGTCGCGCGCGCGAAGCATCGCATCACGACCGCCTCGAGCTCGTCCGGGACGTCCGGGTTCGCCGCGTGGAGGCTCGGCGGCGGGCGATCGCTCGAGAGCTCGGCGCAAATGCGCGTGAGCGTCGGCAGGTTGTACGGCGGCTTTCCCGTGAGCATCTCGTAGAAGATCGCGCCGAGCGACCAGACGTCCGCGCGCGCGTCGACGTCGGCCGAGCCGAAGAGCTGCTCTGGCGACATGTACTTCGGCGACCCGAGCACGACACCGGTCTGCGTGAGCTCGTCGAGCTCGCCTTCTTGCGCGGTCCACTTCGAGATCCCGAAATCGAGAACCTTGACGAGGTCGGTGCCGTCCGCGCGCTTCGTGACGAAGAGGTTCGACGGCTTGAGATCGCGATGCACGATCCCATGCGCGTGTGCCTCGGCGACCCCTTCGCAAATCTGCACGATGTAGTCGAGCGCGAGCGGGATCGGCAGCTTGCCGTGCTCGCGAATGATCTGCCGAAGATCCATCCCCTCGAGCAGGTCCATCACCATGTACGGGAACTTCTCGCGCCAAATGCCGACGTCGATCACGCGCGTGATGTGCTCGTTGCGCAGCTTGGCGCTGACCTTCGCCTCGCGACGGAAGCGCGTGCGGAAGTCCTCTTCGGCCGAGTGGTCCTTCGCGTAGAGAAACTTGAGCGCGACCTTCTCGCGCAGCTCGACGTGCGTCGCTTCGGCGACGATCCCCATCGCGCCGCGTCCGAGGATCTTGTCGACGCGGTACTTGCCTTCGATGACCGTACCGGTCTGGAAGTCGCGGAGGAAGGCAACGGCGGCAGCGGGCTCGGGCGGCGCGCTCGCGGAGGCCGCGTCGTCGTCTCCCGTCCTCCGCGCCACCGCTTCGTCTTGCTCGTCTGCTTGCTGGCCTGCCATGGCCTCGCTCTTCGACTCCCCGACGTCGTCTTCGACGCGCATCCGTGCCCGTTTCGATCGACCGATAGTCTCGCATGGACGGCGGCAAACTGCACCCCGCGATGTGCTAGCTAGAGGCCGCATGACGGTGCTTCAGGTCGCCGATTTACGCTTTGGTTACGCGGGCGACACCCTTTTCGAGAACGTCACCTTCCGCCTCGCGCACGGTGAGCGCGCCGCGCTCGTCGCGCCGAACGGTGCCGGCAAGTCGACGTTGTTGCGGCTCGTCGCGAAGGAGCTCGATCCGGACGGAGGGAGCGCGGTCGTCCGTCGCGAGGTGAAGGTCGGTTACTACCGCCAGTCGCACGAAGTCGCCGCGCAGGGCGACGTGCTCGGCGCGTTCCTCTCCGGGTTTCGCGAGATCGTCGATCTCCGTGACGAGCTCCATCAGGCGCAGCACGACGCGGCGAGCGGCGACGCGGCGGCGCTCGATACGCTCGCGCGCGTGACCGACCAGTATCACCTTGCGCGTGGCGACGAGCTCGAACGCGAAGTGTCGATCCTCGCGCAGAAGCTCGGCTTCACGGAGAAGGATCTCGCGCGACCCGTCGCCTCGCTCTCGGGGGGAGAACGCGGCCGCTTGACCCTCGGCGTCGTCCTCGCGGAAAAGGCGGACTTGCTGATGCTCGACGAGCCGACCAACCACCTCGATCTCGACACGATCGCGTGGCTCGAGAGCTGGCTCGTCGGCTACCGCGGCGCGGTCCTCATCGTGTCGCACGATCGCGCGTTCCTCGACAACGTCTGCTCGCAGACGATCGAGCTCGGCTCGCGCGGGCTCCGTATCTACCCGATGAAGTACAGTGACTACGTCGTCGCGCGCGAAGAGGATCTCGCGCGGGAGCGTGCGCTCGTCGATCGCCAGAAGGCGATGGTCGCGAAGACCGAGGACTTCATCCGCAAGAACATCGCGGGGCAGAAGACGAAGCAGGCGCAGAGCCGGCGCAAGATGCTCGACAAGCTCGACAAGATGGTTGGCCCCGAGGACATTTGGGACATCGCCGAGAGGGTCGCGTTTCGTTTCGCGCCCGCGGCACGGACAGGCGACATCGTCCTCGACGCGAAGGGGCTCGCGGCGTCGCGCGGCGGGCGCGTGCTGTTCGAGGACGTGGATTTGCTCGTGCGTCGCGGCGAGCGCATCGGGATCGTCGGACCGAACGGGGCCGGGAAGACGACGCTGCTGAAGCTCCTCTCGGGTCGCGGCGCGCCGGAAGATCGCGGCGACGTGAGGCGCGGGACGAACCTCCAAGACGGCTACTTCGATCAGCACCTCGGCGACGTGAACACGACCCTCACCGCCGTCGACGAAGTCCGTCGCGTGCGCGGCGATTTCACCGTCGAGGCGGCGCGTCAGTACCTCGCGCGCTTCCGATTCTGGGGAGACGATCCGCTCCGCGTCGTCTCGGGATTTTCGGGCGGCGAGCGATCGCGCCTCGCGCTCGCGAAGCTCTTGCTCGAGCCGCGCAACTTGCTCTTCCTCGACGAGCCGACGAACCACCTCGACATCCCCGCGGGCGAGATCCTCGAAGAGGCGCTCATCGGATTCGAAGGGACCGTCATCCTCGTCTCGCACGATCGCCGCTTCCTCGAGAACGTCACGACGCGGATCGTGAGCGTGCGCGACGGCGTTGCCGACGTGTACCCGGGTGGATTCCGCGACTATGTCGCCGCGCACGCGCCGAAGCCCGAACCGGTCGCCGACAGGAAGAGGCCGAACCAGAAGCGTGTTGAACGTGACGAGCGGTCACGTTCCGCCGCCGAAAAGGTGGCTCCCGAGGCGGAGAAAGCGAAGGCGTACGAAGCGCAACGCCAGCAGGCGCGCGCGGTCGAGCGAAAGAAACGCCGCGTCGAGGAGCTCGAGAAATCGATCGCGCGAGGCGAGACCGAGCTCGGCGAGCTTCGAACGATCTTGCGCTCGGCGCCGGGGGACGACTGGGAGAAGCTGGCGAAGATGGCCCGGGAAGAGCAAGCTCTTGCGAAGAGGATCGAGCTGATGATGACGGAGTGGACGCAGTTGTCCGGAGAGCTCGCATGACGCGCGCGCGCGCCATCGTTGCCTGCGTTTATGTCGCGCTTGCCGCGCTCGTCGCGTCGTCGCTCGGCTGCTCGAAGAAGACCGGGGGCGACGTCGCGGCGGATCCCGCCACCGGCGAGCCGCTCGTGCTCCGATCCGACAGCACGGGGCTCCTGCTCACGTGGATCGACGACAAGGGCGATTTTCACGTCGAGCAGAGCGTCGCCGACGTTCCGATCGCGGGGCGCGACGTCGTGCGTGTCATCGATCCGAACCGCGACGAAGGGCTCACGAGCGACAAGATCTTCCTCGCCGATCTCCGCGTCGCGCGCGCCGATGGCACGTTCCCGGTGCGCATCGCGACGCGCGCGGAGCTCGACGCGATCGCGCTGTCGCGACGTCAAGCCAAAGGGCCGACGCTCGCGAGCGCCGCGCCGTCGTCGAGTGCGCCCGGACCTGCGCCGACCGCGAACGCCGGCGGCGATCCCGGTCGCCCCGATCCGAACGCGAACGGACGCCCCGCCGTCATCATCTACGGCGCGTCGTGGTGCGGCCCGTGCCACGAAGCCGAGGCGTACTTTCGCTCGAAGGGGATCTCGTACGTCGAGAAGGACATCGAGAAAGAGCCCGGCGCCGGTCGCGAGATGCAGGCCAAGCTCGAGAAGGCGGGCAAGCGCGGCGGATCGATCCCGGTGCTCGACGTGCGCGGGAAGATCCTCGTCGGCTTCAACCCGCGCGCCGTCGACGAGGCTCTCGGTAAGGCGATGTAGAGACTTGGTGGATGCGCGGCAGGCTTCGTCGAGAGCGCGAAGTCGTCACACCTTCACGGTGCGAACGATAGCGCCGACGCTGCGGATCGCGTCGTGTCCTTCGCCGCGGGGTATGCTTCTCGATCGTGCCTCCCAACGCTCCCCGCCCGTTCGACGAGAACTCGCCGACGATGAGCGCGAGCGAAGTGGGCCTCGCGCGCGCGCCTCTCGCGCGCGGCGTGTGCGTCGGTCGCTACGTCGTGCTCGATGCGATCGGCGAAGGCGGCATGGGGATCGTCTACAAAGCCTACGATCCCGAGCTCGAGAGAGAAGTCGCGCTCAAGCTCTTGCACGCGGGAGGCGTCGACGCGGGCGACGCGCGCCACGAACGTCTGCTCCGCGAGGCCAAGGCGCTCGCGCGACTCTCGCATCCGAACGTCGTCGCGGTCTTCGACGTCGGGATGTTCGAGTCGGACGTCTTCATCGCGACAGAGTTCGTCGAAGGCGTCACGCTCCACAAATGGTTCCGAGAGAGCAAGCGCACGCATGCCGAGATCCTGCGCGTCTTCATCGATGCGGGCGAAGGGCTCGCGGCGGCGCATCGCGCAGGGCTCGTCCATCGCGACTTCAAGCCGGCCAACGTGATCGTCGGACACGACGGTCGCGCACGCGTCCTCGACTTCGGGCTCGCGCGGGCAGGGGGCACCGACGGGCCGACCGACGCCTCGCTGCAATCGCCGCTCGCCGACAGCACGCGCGACGTCGCATCCTTCACGCGAACGACGTCGCCGCCTACGTCTTCACCGACGCCGTCACCCTCGCTGTCGCCGACATCGTCGCGCCAAGGGCTCCTCAGCGCACCACTCACGCGGTTCGGGCAGATCATGGGGACGCCGCGCTACATGGCGCCCGAGCAACATCGGGGCGGCACCGTCGACGCCCGCAGCGATCAGTTCGGGTTCTGCGTGAGCCTGTACGAGGCACTGTACGGCGAGACGCCGTTCGAAAAGGGCGACGACGAGTACGCGGGGAGCGTCTCGGGCGGACGGCTTCAGCCCGCGCCCGACGACACCAACGTGCCGCGTCGCCTGCGCCAGCTCCTCGCGCGCGGCCTCTCCGCGTCACCCGATGCGCGGTACCCGTCGATGGATGCGCTCCTTGCTGAGCTTCGTCGCGATCGCACGAGCGCGCGACGTCGCGTCGTCGCGATCGCGATTGGGATCGCGGTGGTCGTCTTTGCGCTCGTGGCTTACGTGCGCGCGCGCCGCGAACCGGAGCGCGTCTGCCGCGGCGCGGACAAGAAGCTCGAGGGCGTCTGGGACGAAGGAAGGAAGCGCGCGGTGCGTGACGCGTTCGGCAACGCGTCAGTCTCGAACGCGGCGGTCGCGTTCGCCGGCGTGGAGCGAGCGCTCGATCGGTACGCGCAACAATGGACGGCGATGCGCACCGACGCCTGCGAAGCGACGCGCGTGCGCGGCGAGCAATCGGCGGAGCTCCTGGATCTCCGCATGGAGTGTCTCGATCTTCGCCTCGGTGAGCTCCGCGCGCAGGTCGACGTCCTCGCGCGCGCCGACGCCGCCATCGTCGATCGCGCGCCGCAAGCCGCGCAGTCGCTGCCGCCGCTCGCGGGTTGCGCCGACGCCGCGGCGCTTCGTGCGCCGATCCGACCGCCGTCCGATCCCGCGACGCGCGCGCGCGTCGAACAGGTGCGGGGCAAGCTCGCGGTGGGCAACGCCGAGCAGCGGGTCGGCGCGTATGCGGACGCGATCGCCGTCGCGTCGGAGGCGACGCGTGAGGCGGGCGAGATCGGGTATCGGCCGCTCGAGGCGGAGGCGCTCTTCCTCCTCGGCGATCTCGAGGACGACGTCGGCGAATACAAGAAGTCCGAGCTCACGCTCCTTCGTGCGGCGGCGGCGGCGCTCGAAGGCAAGCACGACGTCGTGCAGGCACGCGCGCTCACGGCGCTCGTCGCCGAGATCGGACTGCGCCAGGCGCGCTTCGAAGAGGCGCACGCTTGGGAGCTTCTCGCGGAAGCCGCGGTGGCGCGCGCCGATCCGTTCGCACGCGGCGAGGTGCAGCGAAATCTCGGCCGCCTGCTCTACCGCGAAGGGAAATTCGCCGAGGCGCGCGAGGCGATCGAGCGGTGCCTCGCGATCTGGGAGCCGGCGCTCGGCGCCGAGGATCTCGCGATGGCGGGGCCGCTCACGGATCTCGGGAACGCGTTCTTCGCCGAAGCGCGCTACGACGACGCGGCGGCGACGTACTTGCGGTCGATCTCCGTGCTCGAGAAGGCCCTCGGTCCGGGCAACGCGCGCCTCGCCGCGAACGTGAACAACCTCGGGGAGGTCTACACGCGCCAAGGCGACTACGATCGTGCGACGGTCGCGCTCGAGCGCGCGCGCTCTCTCTGGGAGGGATCGCTCGGTTCCGAGCACCCGAAGGTCGCGCTCGTCCTCTACAATCTGGGCGAGGCGATGCGTCGTCGCGGAGACGTGGAGCGCGCGCTCGGGTACTACGCGCGCGCGCTGGCGATCGACGAGAAGGCGTTCGGTCGTGACCATCCCGACGTGGCGATGGTGCTCAGCGGAGTCGGCGAGGCGGAGCTCGCGCGGGGAAGACCGGCGGCGGCTCTTGCGCCGCTCGAGCGCGCGCTCGCGTTTCGATCGGCGCACGCGGGCGACGCGGTGGAGCGCGCGGACACCGAGCTCGCGTTGGCGCGCGCGCTTGCGGCGACCGTGACGGCGGTCGCGGAGAAAGATCGCGCGTCGCGCGTGGCACGGGCGCAGGAGCTCGCGATGCGCGCTCGCGACGCGTACGCGAAGGCTGGCTTGCGCGGTGCGCCGGGGCTTCGCGCGGTCGCTGCTTGGCTCGACCACGCGCGATGACGCGGTGACTCTCGCGCGATCGCACCGTATCGTGGAGGAGCGGCGGTCCTCGCCTTCGTCCCGTCGGCGATCCCGTGACGCTCTGGTAGGCATGATCGGAAAATCCCTTCGCGAGCGATACGCGCAGCCTGCTCTTTCCGAGGACGAGGCGATCGCGCTCGTCCACGAGATGCTCGTGTCGCACGCCAAACCGATAGTCGAGGTTCGCGCGCAGGACGCGCGGATGATCGCGTGCCTCGTCCTACGAGCGAACGAAGCGACGGTTCGAGCATGCCTTACGCTCGGCTTCGACATGAAGCTCGGCGGAACGGGCGTCTTCGGATTGCTAGGCGCGGACGCGGCGCGGCTGTTCGCCGAGCTGTCGCCGGCTCAGCGGACGTGGATCGAAGCGCCGTGCGGGCCGCGCGAGACGAAGGTACTTCTCCTCGCTGGCGGGATCGCGACGTTGTCGATCGAAGCGAACGACGGCCAGGTCGTCGTGACCCACGTGTCGAGGAGCTGATCTCTCATCCGGCGGCGATCACGCCGCTCGGTTCTTCCGCGAGCGACGCCACCCGGCCATCGCCGCGACCGCGAGCCCCGCCGCGAGCATGCCGCCCGGAAGCGCCGGATCGCCCGGTGCGCCGACATCGCAGGTCGCCGCCGCTTGCGCCTGGCCCGTGCACTGGTTTCCCGAGCAGCTCCCGCTCGACGACGCGGTGACCGTGATGTGGAGCACCGCCTCGAGATCGCTGACGCACTGATCGAGGTTCGTCGTGTTGACCCACTGCCCGTCGCAGAAGAGTGCCCCTTTCGGTTGCGTGCATGCGACCGTGCAGCCCCCTTGGAGGTTCGCTTCGCAGCTGGCGAAGCCCATGCTCTGGCATTTCACGTTGCAGTCGAGGTTCGCCTTGGCCGAACAGCTTCCGCTGCAGCTCGCCTCGCACTTCGCGGAGCACGTCGCCGACGGCGGCGTGCCCGTGCACTTCGCGTTGCAGTGCGCCCCGCACGTCGCCTTGCAGGACGCCGCGCACTGGCTGCCGTTCGCGTTCGACGCGCACTCGGCCTGGCAGCTTCCGTCGCAGTCGGCTTCGCACGATCCCTGGCAGCTGAAGTTGCCGGGGTTCGCCATGCAGCTCGCGTCGCACGACGCGCTGCAGCTTCCCGTGCAGCTCGCGTCGACGGTCGCCGTGCACTGACCGCTGCACGTCGTCTCGAGCTGCGCTGCGCACGACGCCTCGAAGCTGACGGGCGTGCATTTGGCGGTGCATCCACCCGACGTGTCGAGTGTGCACTTCGCGCTCCCCGCGATGTCGAGGTTGCCGCACGACGAGAGGATGTCGGCGCGTGCCTCGGCCGGGATGAACGCGACCAGCGACGCGAACGAAACGCCGGCGAGCGCGACGAGGAACGACGAGGAACGGGGCATGGATGATCTCCTAAAGAAGTGGCGCGCAGGCACGCGCACATCGTTGGACAGAGGGACGTTGCGGTCATTCACTCTGCAAGCCCCGATCCTGTGGCGACAAACCGAGTACGCGCGGCTTTGTCAGGATCGCGCGAGCGGAGAAGCGTGGCGTGTTCGCATCGAGTGCGACACGCACGACATATGAGCCCCGCGAGAGACGAGCCGACGTCGCCGAATCAGGCTGCGGAGTACCCCATGACGGCTTTGGTCTCGAGAAACTCCTCGAGCCCCTTCGCGCCCCACTCTCTGCCATTGCCGGACTGACGATACCCGCCGAACGGCGCGGCAAAGTCCATCGACGCGCCATTGACGTGGACCATCCCCGTGCGAAGGCGCGCAGCAACGCGACGCGCGTGCTCGACCGTCCCGCCGTAGACATATCCGGACAAACCGTACGGAGTGTCATTGGCGATGCGGACGGCTTCTTCCTCCGTCTTGTACGGAATCATCACGAGCACGGGCCCGAAGATTTCTTCCCGCGCGATGGTCATGTCGTTGTTGACGTTCGAGAAGATCGTCGGTCGGACGTAGTAGCCCTCGTTCAGCCCGGGCGGCCTGCCGCCGCCGCCCGTGACGACGGTCGCGCCCTCTTCGATGCCCCTGGCGATCAGCTTCTGCACTTTCTCGAACTGCGTCTTGTTGGCGAGCGGGCCCATCGTCGTCGTCGCCGACTTCGGATCACCGATGACGACTTTCTCGGCGACGGCCTTGGCAATCTTCACCGCCTCGTCGTAGTGCGCGGCGGGGACGAGCATGCGCGACGGCGCATTGCACGACTGCCCGCTGTTCATCATCATCGCGACGACGCCGTTGGTGACGGCCTTGGCGATGTCCGCACCCTCGAGGATCACGTTGGCGGATTTTCCGCCGAGCTCTTGCGCCACGCGCTTGACGCTGTCGGCGGCGAGCTTGGCGACCTGAACTCCGGCGCGCGTCGAGCCCGTGAACGACACCATGTCGATGCCGGGGTGGCGCGCGATCGCTTCGCCGACGGTCGGCCCGTCGCCGTGCACCATGTTGAAGACGCCCTTGGGCACGCCGGCCGCGTGCAGGATCTCCGCGATCAGGTTCGCGCTCACGGGCGCGATCTCGCTGGGCTTGAGCACCATGGTGCAGCCCGCGGCGAGCGCGGGGATGACCTTGCAGAAGACCTGATTCACCGGCCAGTTCCACGGCGTGATCATTCCTACGACTCCAGCCGGCTCCTTCAGCATGCGCGTCGTGCCGATGTCTTCTTCGAACTTGAACGTCTTCAAGATCTCCAACATCGTCATCGTGTGCGCGAGCCCCACGGCTGCTTGCGCTTCCTGGCAGAGCTTCATCGGTGCGCCCATCTCGTCCGAGATCGCCGTGCAGACGTCGGCGAAGCGTGCCTGGTACGCGGCGAGGATGGCGCCGATGAGCGCGATCCGCTCCTCGCGACTGGTCTGCGAGTACGTCTCGAACGCGCGTCGCGCCGCAGCGACCGCGGCGTCCACGTCCTCGGCGGTGCCGAGAGCGACCTTGCCGATCGCTTTCTCCGTCGCCGGATTGATCACGTCGAGCTCGCGCTTCGATCGCGGCTCCACCCACGCGCCGTCGATATAGAACTTCGTCAAGTCGTACATGGAATCCTCCAGGAGAACGGGGGCCACGGCGGGCCTCGTTGGCGTGCGGCTTCTATACCGTTGCGGGCGACCGGTGGCGAGAGGCGGCGAGAGCTATGACGACGCGATGTCGACACGCTCGCGGCCGCTCGCGGTCGCATCCACGGGCTGCGTCGAGCGCTCGGGTCACCGCGCCGTGCGGAGGCGCCGCCCCCGGCGGGACGAACGGTGAGCCGGTTCGGGAGGTTCGCGGCCTCTGCTATACGGAAGGAGGCTCATGCCTCGCATCGCCCGCACCGCCTCGCTGCTCTCCGCAGGATCGATTCTCTGTCTCGTCGTCGCGTGCGGCTCCGACGGGGGTCCCGGTGGATCGCCGCTCGTTGTGCCACCGGACGCGGACAGCGCGGACAGCGGAGCGACGCTCGACGGCGGAGCGACGCTCGACGGCGGAGCGACGCCCGATGGCGGAGGCACGTCCGACAGCGGCGGCATGTCCGACGCGGGTGTCCCGAGACAAGCAGGGAACCCGAACGGATCGTGCAGCGCCGGAGTCCCCACGGGGGGGCAGCCGGTCGACACCTCTCATCCGACGACGGTCGTCGGTACCGGGACGGCGGCGAGCTGCACCTTCGCGGCGCTCAGCGCTGCGGTCACCAACGGCGGCACCATCACGTTCAACTGCGGAGGAGCCGCGACGATTCTCGTCACCGCGACGCTTCACGTGCCGGTCGACAAGGACACGGTCATCGACGGCGCCGCGAAGGTGACGCTCGACGGCGGCCACGCCGTGCGTATCCTCAGCTTCGACAGCGCCAACTTTCGCGCGAACGAGCATCGACTGACGCTTCAGCACATCACGCTCGTCAACGGAAAGACCACGCCGGTGCAGGCCATCCCGACCGCGCCCGCGCCGTGCTCGCAGGGGTTCAACGATGGGCAAGGCGGCGCGCTCTACATGCGCGACGGCAACCTCACGGTCATCGACTCGATCTTCGCGAACAATCAGGGCGCGCCGCTCGGCCCCGACACCGGCGGCGGCGCGATCTACGTGCTCGGCAGCAAGCACGGCGCGCTGATCGTCAAGAGCACCTTCACCGGCAACAGCGCCGCGAATGCGGGCGCCGTCGGCGGGCTCTTCTGCCAGCTCGACATCTACGACAGCCTCTTCTCCGGCAACAACGCGATCGGCCACGGCGCCAACAACGACGACGCGAACCAGTGCAGCTTCATCAACAACGGCCAGCACGAAATCGGATCGGGCGGCAACGGCGGCGCGATCTACAACGACGGCGCGTCGGTCAACGTCACGCTCTGCGGCGACGCGGTCCTGAACAACAACGCCGGCATGGGCGCGTTCGGCGGCGGCCTCTTCTTCACGAGCAACGACTTCGGCGGCACGCTGACGATCACCGACACC
The DNA here is from genome assembly GCA_043785585.1 of Deltaproteobacteria bacterium. GTDB lineage: Bacteria > Myxococcota_A > Polyangia > Polyangiales > Polyangiaceae > JBBQXV01. The sequence continues at coordinate 18,409 of JAYVXB010000777.1, forward strand.
ACGATGACCGGGAACACGGGCGGTCACTGGACCAGCGTCTCGACGGGGAGCGTGCGCGACGTCGGCACGGCGGTGGGCGTGAACGCGAAGAGCATCACGCTGACGAATTCGACGTTGCAAGGCGTGCCCTGAGCGAGCGCGCATCGCGCGACTCTACTAGCCTAGGCCGCAATGGCCGCGCTCCTTCACTCGGTCTCGCCGTGGGCGATCGTCGGCGCGTACGCGCTCTTCTGGTTCGCGGTCTCGGCGTTCGTGCGGTCGATGCTTCGACGTTGGCTCGTGGAGGCCGCGCCGTCGCAACGGACCGAGCTGAGCGAGTTGCTCGTGGCGAGCGTCCCGCGCGCCGCGGCGATCGCGGTGTTCCTCGTTGCGATGAGCGCGGGGCTGCGTTGGGTGCCGCTGCCCGCGATCGTTTCGAAGGAAGTCACGCGCTACTTCCCCGTCGGCCTCGGGATCCTCGGCATCGGCGTCATCATGCGCATCGCGTTCCGCGCGATCGACGCCTATGGCCGCTCGAACCCTGACCTCAAGTCGACGGCGGGCCTCGGCCGCGCGGCGATGTGGATCGTCGGCGTCGCGTCGATGGCGCTGTACGTTTCCGAGGCGCTCCAGATTTCGCTCGCGCCCGCGTTGACGGCGCTCGGAGTCGGATCGCTCGCGGTCGCGCTCGCCCTGCAAGACTCGCTGTCCAACTTTTTTGCCGGCGTGCACCTCCTCGCCGACAAGCCGATACGTCCCAAAGATTTCATCCGCTTCGACGTCAACGAAGGTTACGTCGAGGCCATTGGATGGCGTTCGACGCAACTGCGCACGCTCTCGAACAACCTCATCGTGGTGCCGAACGCCACGCTCGCGAAGGCGGTCATCACGAACTTCAGCCGACCGACGCCCCACCTGACCGTCGAGGTGCGCATCGACGTATCGAACGAAGCCGATCCCGACGCGGTCGAGAAGATCCTCGTCGAAGAAGCGGAGCGCGCCGTCGACATCGCCGGCATCGTCGCCGACGCGCCACCGGTGGTCCGCTTCACGCAGGGCCCAGGCGATGGCGCGTTCGGGTTCACGATCTTCCTGCAGGCGGAGGATATCGGCGCGCAAGGACTCATCCAGCACACGCTGCGCAAACGGGTGGTCGCGCGCCTTCGCGTGGCCAAGACGCCGCTTCCCGCCACGCGCGCGTCACTGCGGTGAGCGACTCGCGGCGGCTCTAGCTCTTCTTCTTGTCGCCGTGGATCGTCAGCTTCATGACGACCTCGTCGCGAATCAGATCGTTGGCTTTGCCGGCGTAGTTGATGCCGAAGTCCTTGCGGTTGATCGAGAACGTCGCCGTCGCGTCGATCGCGTCGCCGACGACGGTGATCGTCGCGGGGAAGGTGATCGATTTCTTCACGCCGTGCAGATCGAGGTTCCCTGTCACGGTGTGCGTCGCGCCGTCGGCGCCGCCCGCCTTGATCGACGTCGAGACGAACTGCGCCTTCGGGTACTTCTGCACGTCGAAGAAGTCGGGCGACTTCAGGTGGGTGAGGAGCATGTCGGGTGTCGTGGTGATCGTCGTCGTGTCGATGTCGATCGACACTGTGCTCTTCTCGATCGAACCATCGAAGGTGATCGCGCCGCTGAACGTTCCGAACGAACCGTCGTGATGTCCGGTGACCTTCGAGCCGGTCCACTCGACCTTCGAAGACGGCGGCGCGATCGAGTAGGTCGTGACGACGCCGGTCGACGGCGGGGGAGGGGGCGCGGCGACCACGGACGACACCGTCGCTTGCGGCTTGTTCTTTGCGGGATCGTCGCACGCTGCGATGGCGAGCGGTACGAGGAGGGCAACGAGGGCTAGCTTGTTCATGCAGCGTCCGATGCGCGCTCGCGTCGGCCCGGTTCGCCACACGTGGGCAACGCATCGTTCCCGCTACGGAACAGTCGCCACGCCGGACGCGTGCGCCTCGTCGCCGACGGTGACGAGGGCGGCTACTTGCTACAAAACGCGGCGAGGCTCGCCGTGATGCCCGCTTCCTTCGCGAGCGCGGCATCGACCGCGGCCTTCGTGGTGATGCGCTTCGCCTGCGCCGCTTTCAATTCGACGGCGGCGTCGGTCGCGTCGCGAAGCGTCCTGGCGAGGCCGGTGAGCGCACCGCGCAGCGTGGTAACGAGCGGCCCGAGCGCGACGTCGCGACCGCGTATCTTTCCGAGATCGGCTTCGACCTTGTCGAGCTGCTCCGGTATCGACGTCGGCGTCAATGTCGATGACAGGCTCGCGATCGCCTTGCACTCGGGCGCCGGGTGCTCGGTGCAACGCTGCTTCACCTTTTCCTGTGAAGCCGTCACGGTCTTGCGATCGGCGTCCGCGATGTCCGGGCGAACTTTGGGCTCGAGCGCGGCGATGCGATCGAGCGAGTCAGCGTCGTCGAGCGCCGCGGCAGCGATCGCCTTCGCCATCGCTTGGTAGTCGCTCGACGCCTTCTGGAGCTCCGCGGTCGTCGGTCCCTTCTTCGAGATGTCGCCTGCGAGCTTCTCTGCGCTCTCGGCGACGAGGACGACCGCAGCCGAAAGCTCCTTCGCCCCCGCGCCAGACTTGGCGGCCGCTGCCGCCGCCGATGCCTTCAGCGCTTCGATGTCCTTGGTCGCGACGGGGATCATCGCTTTGCACTCGTCGTCTTTTTTGCCGCCGCAGCCGCCGAGCGAAAAGACCACGACCGCCATCGTCACGCCGATCCACGTTTGCATGCGCGGCATCCTACGCGGGAGGGCATCGGGTCGGCTTCACGATTCGTCCGGGAGCCGCGATACGTTCGCATCGCCGCGCGCTCGTCCGCGTCGGGCAGCTGCGGAGTCGCTATGCGATCTCCTCGTCGCTCTCGAAGCAGACGCGCCCGCGGCGGCACGAGCCGGCCTCGGTGACGCGATCGTCGGGCCCCCATGTCTCCATGGTCCGCAAGCACCAGTAGACCGCCGTCATCGACGTCCCTTCGCGCCAGTCTCGCGTGAGCCCTTCGAGGGTGCCGAACGCCGTCTTCGTACGGAGCATTCGGCAGACGCGCGGCGGAGACTCGTCGCTCTCTGCGATCGGCAGCGTTCGCTTCTCCGTCGTCATCGCGCACCTCCGTTCGCCGCCAAGAGGGCGCGCTTCACTGCGACCTGAAGGAGCTGCACCTTGTGGGCGTTGTCGCGCAGCGGCGTCGCGCCTTGCGCAGCGGCGAACCCCGCGGCGCTCGCGCTCGCTTCGTCGATCGCCTTCCCCACGATCGCTGCCTCTGCCGCCGGCGAACGCATCGGCGTGTGCGCGACCGCGCCGAGCGCGATCGCCGCGCGTGTCACTTTGCCGCCCGACTGCTCGATCGCCACCGCGACCTCGACGAGCGGCCAATCGAACGACTCCTTCTCCGAGAGCTTCACGTACGCCGAGGCGGCGGGCACCGGAACGCGAATCGCGGTGATGACTTCGTCGCCGATCGCGTTCTCGCGTTCGATCCCCTGCGCCGGCTTCGTGAAAAATCCTTCGAGCGAAACCGTGCGCGCGCCGCCCGCGCCGGTGAGCTCGAGCTGAGCGCCGAGCGCGACGAGCGCGCAGGCGGCGGACGATGCGTGCACGGCCGCGCACATCTGGTTGTCGAAGATCGCGTGGTAGGCGTTCTCGCCTTGCTGCGCGAAGCACGTCCCGCCGCCCTTCTTTCGACACGGAAACTGCTCGCTCCGGAAGTACCAGCACCGCGGACGCTGCAAGAGGTTGCCGCCGACGGTCGCCATGTTCCGAATCTGCGGAGTCGCCGCGTGCGCGCACGCCTCCGCGAGCGCGCGGTAGCGACGCACGACGAGCGGATCCGACGCGAGCCGGCCGAGCGTCACGAGCGGACCGATCGCGAGTCCGCTCGGCCCTTCACCGAGGCGGTCGAGCCCCGGGACGCTCCGCAGGTTCACGAGGCGGCGCGGCGCGATGAGCCCCTCCTTCATCAGATCCATCACGTCGACGCCGCCCGCCTTCACGACCGCGCCTTGTCCGCGCGCGACGACCTCCGCGACGCTCGCGGCGTTCACCCATTCGAAGCGGTTCATCGCGCACCTCGCTTGGCGATCGCCGCGAGCACGCGCGCCGGCGTCATCGGCAGCTCGCGCACGCGCGCACCGATCGCGTTGTAGACCGCGTTCGCGATCGCAGCCGCCGTCGGCACGGTGCTCGGCTCGCCGATGCCGCCCGCGTCCGTCGAGCTTCGCCCGCGGTACTGCTCGATGAGGTGGACATCGATGCGCGGCGTCTCGCGCGCTCCGAGGATTTTGTATTGCTCGAGGTTCGCGTTCACCATCGTGCCGGTGTTCCGATCGAGGATGCGGTCTTCGTAGAGGGCGTACGAGATCCCTTGCAGCACGCCGCCGTTGATCTGGCTGACGGTCGCGAGCGGGTTGAGGGGCCGACCGCAGTCGTGAACCGCGACGACGCGATCGACCTTGATGATCCCGGTCTCGGTGTCGACGACGACCTCGACGAACTGAACGCCGCCGTAGCCTCCGATGCCCATCCCGCGGCGCCCTTTGCCGAAGCCGCCGTAGTCCTCGCGGCGCGACGCCTGCGCGGAGACGATCTCCGTGCGGATCTTCGCGGCGGCGGCGCGGAACGCGAGAGACTTCGACGGATCGCTCTTCGAGAACACCTGGCCGCCGGACGCTTCGAGGTCGCTCCCGAGCGTCGGCGCGACCGCTTCGAAGAGCTTTCGCTTCGCCTGGAACGCGGCCTCGCGCGCCGCGGGCGTGAGCGATCCGGTCGTGACGCTCCCGCCCGAGCCGGGGCCGATCGGAAAATTCGTGTCGCCGATGCGAACGGTGACGTCGCGCGGCTGGAGGCCGAGCTCTTCGGCGACGACCTGCGCGAGCGCCGTCCGGATGCCGCCGCCGATGTCCTGCACCGCCGACAAGATCTCGACGCTGCCGTCTTTGCCGATGCGCACCTCGCACGACGAGTCGAGGCTCACGAAGCGATACCAAATCGCCTGCGCGAACCCGAGGCCACGCTTCAGCGTTCCGGTGTCCGATGCCGGCGCCTTCCGTCGCGACCACTCGAACATCTGCGCGCCGATGCGCCGTTCCTCGCGCCGCGCTGACGCGTCGAGCTGCGGCGCGTCCTTGTCCTCGACGTCGATCTTGTCGCGCAAAACGAGCGGATCCATCCCGAGCTTCTCCGCGAGCTCGTCGATGCTTTGCTCGAGCGAGAACGCTCCTTGCGGATGCCCGGGCGCGCGAAACGCCGCCGCGGGTCCGGCGTTCGTGAAGACGTCGGACTCGTCCGCGAGCACGTTGGGGCACGGGTACATGTTCTTCGACGGGCCGCTCGATCCCGAGCCGGTACCGGTGCCGCCGCTGCCGTACGCGACGAGGTGAATCGCGGTGAGCGTGCCGTCCTTCTTCGCGCCGATCTTCAGCGTCTGCACGCTGCTCGGGCGGTTACCGACGCCGAGGTGCTCTTCGCGACGATCGAGCATGAGTCGCACCGGCGCGCCGGCCTTCTTCGAAAGGTGCGTCGCGAGGACGCCGAAGTTCCCCGCGCCGAACTTCGCGCCGAAGCCTCCGCCCATGAACTCGGTGACCACGCGCACCTGCGGCTTCTTCAAGTCGAAGATCGTCGCGAGCTCGTCGCGCACGCTCGCGGTCCCCTGCGTCGACGCGTACACCGTCAATCCGTCCGCGCGCCAATCGGCGACCACGCCGTGCGTCTCGAGCGCCGAGTGCGTCTGCACCTGCGTGCGGTACGTCGCCTCGACGACGACGTCGGCTTCGGCGAAGCCCTTCGCGACGTCACCGCGTGGAGGTCCGCCCGGGCCGCTCTTGTTCGGACCGCGCACGTTGCCGGTCTGCGGAACGCCCGCGGGTCCACCGCCGCCGCCCGCGGTCCCGCCTTGATCGGCAGCGCCCGGAAACACGAGCGGCGCGCCCGGCTGCTTCGCCGCATCGACGTCGACGACGAACGGGAGCGGCTCGTACGTCACCTTCACGAGGCGCGCGGCTTCGTCGGCGATCGCTTGCGTCGTCGCCGCGACGCCGGCGATCGGCTGCCCGGCGTAACGAACGATCGGGAGCTTCGACGGCGCCTCTTGCGACGGATCGCGCAGCTTTGCGCTCCCGAGCAAATGCTCGAGCACGTGCACCGCGCGTACGCCTTCGACGCGCGCGGCTGCGCTCGTGTCGATCGACGTGATCTTCGCGTGGGGATGCGGCGAGCGCACGACGCGCGCGAAGAGCATCCCGGGCAACCGAACGTCGGACGTGTAGCGCGCGGCCCCCGTCACCTTGAGCGCGCCATCGAGGCGCGGCGTCGGCTTTCCGATCACCTTGAGCTTCTCGTTCGGCGACAGGGCAGGGGGCTCGTCGGCCGAGATGGTGCGCTCGATCTCTCCGAGATCGACGCCGGCGATTCCGCTTGGGACGCGGACGATTTGATCGGCCATGGGGCTACGCCTTCCTGACCTTCGCGGCCGCGAGCGTCGCGTCGAAGACCTTTGGGTACGTTCCGCATCGACAGAGGTTGCCGCTCGTCGCCGCGCGCACGTCGTCGAGCGTCGGATTCGCGGTGCGCGCGAGAAGCGCCGCGCAGCTCATCACCATTCCTGGTGTGCAGAAGCCGCACTGGAGCGCGTCGTGATCGACGAACGCCTGCTGCACCGGATGGAGCGTGCCGCCGCGCGCGAGCCCTTCGATCGTCGTCACGTCGTGGCCGGCCGCGTCGAGCGCGAACGTCATGCACGAGTTCACCGGCACGCCGTCGAGCCACACCGTGCACGCGGAGCACGCGCCGCGGTCGCATCCGATCTTCGTGCCGGTCATCGCGAGATCGAAGCGGAGCACTTCCGCGAGTGTCGCGCGCGGCTCGATCTCGACCTTCTTGTCCTGACCGTTTACGCGCAACCCGAACGCGACCTTGCCGGGCCCGAGCACTTGGCCGGCGCCGCCGTTCGGGATCTCGATCTTGCAGTCGAGCTGCGTCGTCGCCGCCACCACGCCGGTTCCGAACAGGAAGCGCCGTCGGCTGACGCCGTCGTTCGGGTCGTCCTTCGAGTTGCCCATGGCGGCGGAGGTTACCGCGCTCGAACGTGCGACGCGAGTCACGCCTTGCGCGTTCCATGGGGCTTCTTCAGCGCCGCTTCCGGGCGATCACGCGCTCGTACACGTCACGCTTCGATCGCCCACTCCACGCCGACAAAAGCTCCGCGACCGACTTCGCGTGCACACCGCGCCCGAGCTCTTCGTCGATCCGCGCGTCGATCGCGTCGTCGTCGATCGCCTCTTCGCGCGCCGTCGGATCGTGCGCCCCGAGGACGATCGCCACCTCGCCGATCCACTCGCGATCGATCGCGGCGAGCTCCGAAAGCGTCCCGCGCAGGAGCTCTTCGTGGATCTTCGTCAGCTCGCGCGCGACGCACGCGCCTCGTGCCGGTGTGGCCGCCGCGAGATCGCGCAACGTCGCCGTCGTCCGATTCGGCGCTTCGAACACGACGACCTGCTCCGGCGTCGCGCACACCTCTGCGATCGCATCGCGCCGCGCCGATCCGTCACGCGGCAAGAAACCGAAGAACCGAAACCGCCCGTCGCCCGCGAGACCGCTCGCCGAGAGTGCCGCGAGCACCGCGCTCGCCCCCGGGATCGGCACGACCCGCACGCCCGCCGAGACCGCAGCCTTCACGAGCGCGTCCCCCGGATCGCTCACCACCGGCGTCCCCGCGTCGGTCACGAGCGCGATCTGCTCTCCCCCTTCGAGCTTCGCGACGAGCCTCGCGACGTCGCCGTCCGTCGAGTGTGCGTGGAGCGCATCGAGCGGTTTGCCCGCGATCGCGAAGTGCGTCAGCAGGCCGCGCGTCCGCCGCGTGTCCTCGGCGACGACGCGATCGCAAGCGCGCAGTGTCTCGACGGCGCGCGTCGTGATGTCGCCCATGTTCCCGATCGGCGTCGCGACGACGAACAGCGTCCCGCGAGACGGGAGGTGAGCGCCCATGCGAAACGATAACTCCGTCGGCGTGCAGATAGCACGCCGACATTCATCGATGTCTCTTCAGACGACCTCGGTCGCGTCGCCCATCTCTTCGCGCAAGTAGTCGCGGAGGCGCGACGTCAGCCGCTGCTCGAGCTGCCGGACCCGCTCGCGCGAGATCCCGAAGCGATCGCCGAGCTCTTGGAGCGTGAGCGGATCGTCCGCGACGAGTCGCTCGTCGAAGATCGCGAGCTCCTTGTCCTTGCCGTCGAGCGTCTTGCGAAACGTACCGAGCTTCTCTTTGAGGAGCGCCTGCAGCTCGCCGTCGGCGAGCAATGCCTCCGGCCCGTCGACCGAGCTCGGCATCATGTCGATCTTCGCGATCGATCGGCCTTCGGCATCGCCCACCGGCGCGTCGAGTGATTTCTCGTTCGACGTGAGGCGCACGTCCATCTCGGCGACGTCGGACTCCGGGACGTTCAGGCGCTTCGCGATCTCTTCGTTCGTCGGATCGATCCCCATCGCGACGAGCTCGGCGCGCTTCTTTCGCAGATTGAAGAAGAGCTTTCGCTGCGCCTGCGTCGTCCCGAGCTTCACGAGACGCCAGTTGTGGAGAATGAACCGCAGGATGTACGCGCGAATCCACACGCCGCGTACGACGACAGCTTCACGCCGCGGTACGGATCGTACCGTTTGACGGCCTGCATGAGGCCGATGTTGCCCTCTTGCACGAGGTCCATGATGTTCTTGTAGGCGCGGCGGTACTCGTACGCGATCTTGACGACGAGGCGCAGGTTCGCCGTCACGAGGCGCGCGGCCATCTGCGGATCCTGCGTCTCGACGAACTTCACCGCGAGCTCGCGCGTCTCCTCGGGCGAGAGCAGCGGATGGCGCTGGACCTCGCGCAAGTACGCCGCCATCGGATCGAAGCGCGCGAGCGACGCGCTCGAGTCGCCCGACACGCGCGACGCGGGAACCTTTTTGGCGATCTCGGCTGTGACGTCGTCGACGTCTTCGTCCGCGTCGGCTTCGAGCGCGGGCTCGCCGACAATCTCGATCGGCTCTCCCTCGTCGGCGCCTTCGCCATCGGACGACGTGTCTGCGCCGTCGCCCGACTCGGGCGCCTCGTCATCATCGTCGTGATCCGCGGGCGCCTTCGGGGCGTTGCTTTTCGCCGCCTTGGGCGTTGCGCGGGCGACACGTTTCTGCGGGGTTCGCGGCACGCTCTCGGCTCCTCGTGGGGTCCGATGACTAGCACGGGACTCGCGTCGCGGTGTACTCACCCCTACAGTTCGCGCGAGCACGCTTTTCTATTTCGAGAGCGGCGCCGTGCGAAACATCGGCGAAGGCCGAGGTCAGCGTTGCGATAGCCACCAGGTCGCGCCGAGCGCGCAAAGTCCGATGCCCCACGCGATTCCGACGAGCAGCTCGTGCGCGTCGTTCTGGCCATGATGTTCTCGGGTCATGCCGAGAACGTAAGTCGCTAACGCGTCGCGTCAAGTGAGGCGCAACTGCTTGATTACGAACCGCTATTCGACGATTCCGCCCTCGGCGTCCGCGACCACGTCGAGCGTTTCGGCCTCCGGCCGCGCGATGCCGCGACGCGCGCGGTAGCACTCTTGGCAGAAGACCTGGCGGCCTTCGATCGGCTTGAACGGCACCTGCGCTGCGACGTTGCACTGGGCGCACGTGATCTCGAACTTCGGGCGCTCGGGACGCGGCGCGGCGGGATCGCGCGGTGGGCGTGCGTTCGCGACGTTCGCGACGTTCGCGTTGTTCGGTGCGCGCGCGCCGCGCGGGGGGGCATCGCCACGCGGGGCGCGTTGACTGGGAAACGCGGGGCTTCGGTAGTCGCTTGGTCCGCGCGCGTCGGAGCGTCGCGGGCCGCCGTTTCCACCCTGGTAGCCGTTGCTCGCGCCGTTGCCGTTCGGGCGACCTCCGGATCGGCTGTCGCCGCGCGCTTGAAATCCCGCTTGAGCGCGAGGTCCGCGGGCGCCGCCTGGACCTCCGCGCGGCGCGCTGCCTTGTCCTCCGCCGCGCGGCGCCCACGAGTTTCCTCCCGTGTTCATCGGGCTCCGGTACTCGTTCGCGTCGCCGCTCGGACGAGGCGGTCCGTTCGATCGACCGAATCCTCCGGCGCCTCCACGCGGCGCCCCTCCACGCGGCGCCCCTCCGCCCGTCGCGGCCTTGCGCGCTTGGCGGCAAGCTTTGCAGCGCTTCGGCGGCGAAGCGAGGCTCTTCTCGCGATAAAACGCCTGCTCCGCGTCGGTGAACAAGAACGTGTCACCACACTCGCTGCACGCAATCTGTTGGTCGCTCATGGCACTTTCCGAACGCTCGATGAATTCGGCCGATAGTAGGGGGCGTGGCTTGTGGCGTGGGCGTGCGAGGCGCCAAATAGGTCGGCGCGTTCAGAGCTTACGTCGAACTCTGACACGGTGGACGTCGGGGTCAAGACGGTGACACGGCCGCGTCGATTGACCGCCCGTGGTCGCTTTCGTAGAACGTGCGGTCCCCGGATGAGCACGAGCGCGCCTTCCA
>JAYVXB010000778.1:0-28834 GCA_043785585.1 Deltaproteobacteria bacterium
ATTCCGCGCGCGGACGCGGTGTTGTTCCTGCTCGATGCCGGGCAGATCCTGAAGGAGAGCGAGCGCGTCTTCTTGCAGGACAAGCTCCTCAAGGGATCGCGCGACAAGATCGTCTTCGTCATCACGAAGTGGGACATCTTGAGCACCGATGAGAAGAAGGAGGCGCTCGACTACGCCAAGCTCCAGCTCGCGAAGCTCGTGACGGCGCCGATCGTCTTTCCGATCAGCGCGGAAAACGCGCTCGGAGGGAACGTCGGCGAGAGCGGGCTCCCCGAGCTGCTCGCGCACCTGACGAAGTTTCTCGCGGAAGAGCGCGGGCGCATCTTGCTCGACAACGCGCTCGGCGAAGGACTGCTCGCGAGCACGCTCTTGCAAAAGGGGATCGACGCGCGACGCCGATCGATCGCGATGAACGGCGAAGAGCTCGATCGTCGCATCAACGCGCTCGAGACGGACCTCGCGGGGCAGGCGCAGACGATCGAGCAGCGCCGCGGGAAGATCAAAGAAGAGATCAGCGGCATCAAGGTCGGCGCGAAGAAGGATCTCGATCGCTTCGTCGACGACATGATTCGTCAGCTGCCAAACGTCATCGACACGGCGAAGGCCGGCGACCTGAAGCAGTTCTTGCCGGCGTACCTCGAGGACGAGTTCAAGAAGTGGGCGGACGTCGAGACGAAGGAGATTGCCGGGCAGCTCGAGTCGCTCGCCGAGAAGACGATCGCGCTCGTGCGTGACGACGCGCTCGAGTCGAGCAAGCGCGTGGCCGAGGTGCTCGGCGCGGACAACAAACGGCTCGACGTTCAGATCGACACGCTCGCTTACGACGTCGGCGTCGTCGCGCTCCTCGTCGGCGGCGTCGGCGTGATGCTCATCAATCCGATCGTCGGCATCATCGTCGCCGCGACGGGGCCGGTGCTCGCGCTGGTTCTCAAGGGCCGCGTCGACGAGGAGTTCAAGAAGCAGGCGAAGGAGCGCGCGCCCGACGTGCTTCGCCAGGCGGCAGCCAAGGTGGCGCCCAAGCTCGACGAGATGATCGACGGGTTCGGAGCCACGCTCGACGCGTGGGTCGTCAGCGCGGGCGAAGAGCTGCATCGCGAGGTGCTCGAAGTGCTTCGCGCGACGCGCGAGACGCGCACGCACGGCGAGCAGGACGAAGTGAAAGCGCGCGCCGACGTCGACGCGCAGGCGGCACGGCTCACGGCCGCACGCGCACAGATCGAAGAGCTTCGCGCTTCGATCGCAGCGCCGCTCGACCGCGTGCGCGTCGCGCACACGTAACCCAGCCGAAATGAGAGACTCTCGGCTCTGGTGACCCGCCCCGAGCCGAAACAGCCGCCGCGGCGTTCGGCAGCGCCGGACGAACCGACGATGATGTCGGAAGGCACGGCGTTGACGCCGTCTTCGCGCGACGAGCAGACGCTGCGCGAGCGAGCGCCGACCGCTGCCCAGCCGATCACGTCGGACAAAGGACAGCGCACGGTCGTCGGGCGGTACATCATCCGCGAGAACATCGGCGCGGGCGGGATGGGCGCGGTGTACGCCGCGCACGATCCGCAGCTCGATCGCACCGTCGCGGTGAAGCTCCTCCACGCGGGTGTCGACGAGGCGCGCCTCGTTCGAGAAGCGAAGGCGCTGGCGAAGCTCGCGCACCCGAACGTCATCACGGTCCACGACGTCGGCACGTACGTCGGCGGCGTGTTCCTCGCGATGGAGTTCGTCAAGGGCTCGACGCTCAAAGCGTGGATGCGTGCCGGCTCGCGATCGTGGCGGGACGTCGTGCGCGTCTTCGTCGACGCAGGACGCGGGCTCGCGGCGGCGCACGCCTCGGGTCTCGTGCACCGCGACTTCAAGCCGGACAACGTCCTCATCGGCGAGGACGGCCGCGTGCGCGTGCTCGATTTCGGGATCGCGGGCGAGGTGCGCAAGGACGCGAGACCGACGGCGTCGGATCTCGCGGGCTCGGTGCAGGACGCGCCGCTGACGATGAGCGGCGTCATCATGGGAACACCGGCGTACATGGCGCCGGAGCAATTCCTCGGCACCGAGACCGACGAGCGGACGGATCAATACGGGTTCTCGGTCGCGCTGTGGGAGGCGCTCTACGGCGAGCGGCCGTACCAAGCCGACACGATCGCGGCGCTCGCGTACGAGGTGTGGTGCGGGACGCTCCCCGACGTGCGCGCGCGCGACGTGCCTGCATGGCTCACGCGGATCGTGACGCGCGGTCTGTCGCCGCTCCCGGCGCAGCGCTACCGATCGATGAACGCGCTCCTCGCCGACGTCGACGCAGGCATCGCGAGCGAAGCCTCGGCGGCGCGCGTCGTTGGCAAACGCTACGAGCCCATCCAAGCGCACGGCGATGGCAGCGAAGCGACTCGACGCGCGATCGATCGGCTCACCGGGCAAGTCGTGACGTTGACGTGGGTCGGTCGCGCGGCGTCGCCGGGCGAGGTGAGCTCGCGCTCCGCCCACGCGCGCGAGTTCGAGCTCCTCGCGTCGCTCCGGCATCCGAACATCGCATCGGTCCTCGACTTCGGGTTCGATCACGAGCAACGCGCGTACTTCGCGCTCGGCTTGCGCGACCAACCGACGCCGCTCCTCGAAGCGGCCCGCCAGCAGCCACGCGCCATCCAACTGAGCTGGATCGTGCAGCTCTTGCGAGCACTCGCGTACTTGCATCGGCGTGATCTCGCGCACGGCGACTTGTCGCCTGCGAACGTCGGCGTCGTCGGTGGACAAGTCATCGTCTCTCCGATGGGCGCGTCGCGCGCGGACGACGCGACGGTCGCACGGGATCTCTACGCCGTCGGCGTCATGAGCTACCAGCTCTTCGGCGGACGCATCGCCGTCGAGGAGGCAGGCAGCTTGCACGCGGGCTCGTTCGACGTCGCCACGCTGGACGCGGAGCCCGCGGTCGCGTCCGTCGTGAAAGCGATGATCAGCGACGTCGTGTCCGTTCGATACGCGACGGCGAGCGCCGTCCTGTCGGCGCTGAGCGAGGCCATCGGACGTCCCCTCCCCGCCGACACCGCCGAGACGCGCGAGAGCTTCCTACAAGCCGCGCGCCTCGTCGGACGCGACGCCGAGATCGCCAAGCTCCGCGCGGAGCTCGTTCGCGCCGTCGAAGGCCATGGGAGCGCGTGGCTCGTCGGCGGCGAGAGCGGCGTCGGGAAATCGCGACTCCTCGACGAGCTCCGGACGCTCGCGCGCGTGCACGGCGCGCTCGTGCTCCGCGGACAAGAAGAGAGCGAAGGTGGCAGCCCGTACCGCTTGTGGCAAGGCGCGCTGCGGTGGCTCGCGGTCGCGACCGACGCGAGCGACGTCGACGCGAGCGTGCTCTTGCCGGTGGTGCCCGACATCGCCGCGCTCATCGGCAGGAGCGTCGCGCCGGCGCCGCACCTCGATGCCCCCTCCGCGCACGCGCGCCTGGTCGAGGTCGTCGTCGGGATGCTTCAGCGCCAGCCCCAGCCGATGCTTCTTCTGCTCGAGGACGTGCATTGGGCACGAAGCGACAGCGTGAAGCTGCTCCAGGCAGTGGCGCCGCTCACGTCGGGCCTTCCGTTGATGATCGCGTGCAGCTTTCGCGACGACGAGCGCCCCGACCTGCCGAGCACGCTCCCGTGGATGCAACTGCTGGAGCTCGGACGACTGCCCGTCGATCAGATCGCGTCGGTCGGTGAGTCGATGATCGGCCCGGTCGGACGGCGCGCCGACGTCGTCCTTTTCCTCGAGCGCGAGACCGAAGGCAACCCGTTCTTCCTCGTCGAAGTCGTGCGCGCACTCGCGGAGGAGGCCGGATCGCTCGACCGCATCGGGACGTTCGCGCTTCCGGACAGAGTCTTCGCCGGCGGCGTGCGCCGCGTGGTGCAGCGCCGCCTGCGGGATCTGCCGTCGGAGTCGCGACCGCTGCTCCGCGCCGCGGCGATCATCGGTCGCAAGATCGATCCCGCGATCTTGCGAGCGCTCTCGCCGGACGTCGACATCGAGGCGTGGACCGAGCGCTGCGTCGGCGCGGCGGTCCTCGAGCGGCGCGACGGCGTCCTCCGCTTCTCGCACGACAAGCTGCGCGAGGGGCTGCTCCTCGAGGTCGGCGACGACGACCGACGCGCGCTCCACGCGGAGATTGCGCGCGTCATCGAGCGTCTCCACGGCGACGAGGCGACGCACGGCGCGGCGCTCGCGCACCACTGGGGAGCGGCCGGCGATCGCGCGAAGGAGGCGCACTACGCCGCGCTCGCGGGCGAACAAGCGCTCGAGAGCGGCGCGCGCGCCGAAGGGATGGCGCTCCTCGACCGTGCGCTCGCGCTTCGCGACGCGGTCGACGGCGATCCGATCGAGCGCGCGCGATTGCATCGTGTCCTCGGCGTCGCCGCGTTCGAAGCGGGCGCGTTCTCGAGCGCGTCCGAGCACGGTGTCGAGGCACTCGCGCTCCTCGGCATGCGCGTGCCCGTCAGGCGCGCGCGGTGGGTGCTCGTCGCCGTCGCCCAGATCGCGGTCCTCCTGTGGCTCCTGATCACGCCGCGCCGCCGGAAGTCGGACGACGCTCGCGCCCGCCGGCTGATCGAGCTCGCGCGCGCCGCGAGCCGCCTCGCGATCGCGCGGGTCTACGAGCTCGACGCCATCCCAGTTCTGGCGCTCAGCCTCACTGCGACCGCCGCATCGCTCCGCGCGGGTACGGTCGACGTCTACGCGCTCGGCGTCCTCGGATTCGCGGCAGGCGCGGCGGGGCTGCGGCGGCTCGCGCGTCGGTCGTTCGATCGCGGGCGCACCGAAGCGAACGCCCAGTACGACGAATCGAGCCTCGTCGACATCGAGGTCATGGAGGCTGCGTTCCTCGTGAGCCTCGGCGACTTCGATCTGGCGCGCACGAAAATGACGGCGTGCGCGGCGCGCGCGGAGAGCGTCGGCTATCGCCTCGGCGGCTCGAGCGCCGAGTCGATCCTCGCCCGTTGCGACGCGCTCACCGGAGATCTCGACGGAATGCTCGCGCACTTCGAGCGCTCCGCCGAGCTCCTCCGCGCGTATGCGCCCGAGCATCGCGCCGGTCAGGTCGCTGCGGTCGCGATGTCGCTCACGCTGCTCGGTCGCCACGACGAAGCGCGCGCGCGGATCGCCGAGTGCGTCGCACCGTTCGAGAGCCGCCTCGTGCGCGTCTCGGTGACGACGCTCGCGGGTCTCGTGCACGCGAAGACCGGCGATCTGACGAAAGCGCGCGCGGCGATCGACGAAGCGACGTCGCTCGTCGGGCGCGAGCACGCCTATCCCGCGCCGCTTCTCGAGCTGCTGGAGATCCCGGGCGACGTCTACGTGACGGCCTGGCAGCGAGCGCGCGAGGCGGGGCAAGCCGAGGTGGTGCTGGAAGCTGCAGCGCGCGCGCGGCTCGCGGCGCTCCGATCGTGGGCGCGACTCTGTCCGATCGGCGGGGCGTCCGCGGCGATCCTCGCGGCGCGAATCCACGAGCTCGACGGCGACACGCGCGCCGCGCAACGCGAATGGCAGCGCGCGGCCAACCTCGCGGAGGCGCGCGGCATGCGCTTTCACGCCGCCTTGGCGACCGCCAACTTGCGCCGCGCGTCCCAGAGCAGCGCGACGTAGACCGCGTCGAAGAAGACGATCGCGAGGTAGAGGAAGTTCAAGAACGCGAAGTCGTGCATCGCCGGGTGAATGATCGGAAGCCAGTAGAAGCACATCACCGACGTGCACGCCGTGCCGATCATCTTGCACCACGCGACGGCGTACGAGAGCCCGAACATGCCCTTTCGCGCGAAGAACATGAAGATGAAGAGGACGCTCATGATCAAGTTGATCATGAATGCATCGATGTTGCCGAGCGGATCGTAATACGTGCGCGTGAACGTCCACTGCCCCGTCATCGCCATCGCGATCGTGACGACGAAGATCGGATAGTAGAATCGCTTCACCTCCAAGATGACCTGTTGCGCGCGCCCGTAGCGCAAGAGCAGCGACACGATCACGAGGTCGGTGAAGAACCCCGCGCGATCGAGCCACGCGAGCACCGGAATCTCGACCGGATGATCCCAGACGAAGCTCGCCATGAACTCCCACGTCACGTTCAAGCAGATCGCGACGAATGGGATCCCATACGACTTTTCTTGGAAGCCTTGCTTCACCACGATGACGTAGGCGATGAACCAGAGGACGAGACCGACCAGACCGACGAGAAAATACGGGCTCACGATGCTGAACGAGCCACCCTGCTGAAGTCGAAAGACGAGTGACCAGTGCATCGCTCAGACGATCTTCCACTCGGTGGCGAGATCCGGCGGGATCGCGAACGGCGCGCGGTGTCCGCCACGCTCGACGAGGAGCATCCCCTTCACGAGCTCGCGGCTCGCAAAGCGGATCACCGTCGCCGCCGGATCGAGATCCGCCGAGATGCTCTCGAGTAAATGTCCCACCGTACCGATGACCTTGGTGAGCGACTCGGTCCAGTTCGCCGGCGGCGTCTTCAGCATCGCGGCGACGTCTTGGTGTGTGAACGGATCCGAATCGAGGAAGAAGTGGATGAGGCTCGCGGGCAAGCCGTGGAGCGCGCTCGGGAGGATCGTCTGCATGCCTTCGATGAGCGCGTTCGCCATCGCGGCGCCTTCGGGCGACTCGGCGATTTGTCGCGTGTAGATGATCTCGGCGAGCTCTTTCGCTTCGGCGAAGCTCGCGGGGATCATCTCTTCGCGCACGCCCATGATGCGACCCACCGCCGCCCACGCGTGGATGTAC
Source organism: Deltaproteobacteria bacterium (assembly GCA_043785585.1). GTDB lineage: Bacteria > Myxococcota_A > Polyangia > Polyangiales > Polyangiaceae > JBBQXV01. The sequence goes on from JAYVXB010000778.1 coordinate 6,739, forward strand.
GCCTCGCGATCGTCGTCGTCGATCGCGATCCCCAGGCGCGTGAGCCCGTCGAGGACGACGTAGCTGAAGACGCTGAGCGTGCCTGCGAGATCTTCTTGGTTGAGCGGCACGCCGAGCGACGGATCCCAGGGCTGTCTCGGATCGTGCGTGAGCAGATGCCGAACGGCCGCGTGGAGCAACCGCACCTTCTGCGCCGTGCGCACGCCCGTTCCGTTCGCACCGAGGCCGTCTCTCGCCATCACGTCGACGACCATCTGCGTCGTCTCGAAGACGCGACGAACGGGGCGCTTCAAGAGATACCCAGTTCGATACAACACCTGTACGCCCTTCCGCGCCGCGTACGACGCCGGGAGCGAATAGAAGCCGAGCACGAGGAGCATCTCCGGACCGAGCGTTCCGAAGAGCGCCTCGCCACGGCGGATCTTCGGCATGTCGACGGCGGGCACGGTCGACGTGCTCGCGAGGTAGTCGGCGATGACGGGAGGGAGCGCGTCGGACGGGATTCCGTCGTTCATGACGAGCGTTCGCATCAACGCGTTCACCGCGACGATGTCGCCGTCGGCGTAGAGCGCTCCAATCGCCGCATCGGCGAGCTCGTCGCCGCAGCTTCGCATCTCGTCGAGGAAAGGTCCGGTCCAGAGGTCCGCAGGCATCGCGTCATCGTCGACCGGACGGCGCGTGCGGGTCAAATCAGTCGTTCGGCGATCCGTCGACGCCACGTGGCGCGCCGACGTTCTCTCCCTTCGCGTCGATCGCTTCGAGCGCCGCGAGGCGTGCCGCGAAGCGCCGCCAGTCCTTGATGACGCGCGGGCCGTCGGTGACGCGCATCGCGTAGTCGGTGATGCGCGTGATGGCGAACCGCGTCGCCGCCACGCATCCTTCGGCGACGAGGCTGCGCTTCTCGGCGTCGTCGAGCGGACGAATCGACTCGTAGCCGTCGATCATCGCGCGCACCAGCGCCATGTCGAGCGCGTCGCCGAAGCACCAAGCGAGCGCCGTCACCATCAAGTCGTACGCGAGCACGCCGTCCGACGCGCTCTCGAAGTCGAGGAGCGCGGCGATCGAGCCATCCTCTTTCCAGAGGACGTTGTCGCGAAAGAGGTCGCCGTGGATGACGCCGCGCGGAAGGCTCGCGTCGCGGCGTGCGGTCCACTGATCGAGCTTCGCGCGCAGCACCGGCGCTTGTGCCGCGAGCGTCGTGTCACGCGCGGTCGCGATGCGCGCGATCCGCTCGGCGAGATCTTCGTAGCGGAAGCGACCAAGGTCGCGGACCGTCCCCTCGCCCGCGCGATGCACCGCCGCGAGCGCCGCCCCGACGCGCCGGCAGTCGTCGCGCGTCACGCTCGCTTGGCAGCGATGCGTCCCGTCCGTCCACGGAAACACCGCCGCCGGCTTCGACGCGACCGCGCCAATCGTCCCCGTCCCGTCCGCGCGCGCGATCGGCGCCGGCGTCGCCACTCCAGCCGCCGCGAGCTTCGCCAAGAGCGCCCCCTCCGCGCGCGCCCCCGCGTCCCCTTGCTCTTCGTAAATCCGAAGAAAGTACCGGCCCTTGTCCGTCACGAGCGCGAAGTTCGAGTTGACGCTCCCCGCGGGGATCCCTTCGAGGCGAACCAGCTCGCCGAGCTCGTATTCGCGTGCGACGACACGGGCATCTGCGTCGGAAATGGATGTGAGAACAGCCACAGGAAGCGGGACTCTAGCGCATTGATGTGGACGCGGAGCACAGGTCTCTGGTAATTGGCCGTCGGTACAAGTCATTTCGGGCGCTTGACGCCTCAGAGTGTGAGAACGCACGGACATGGCCAAAGGCAAAGCAACGAAGGGCTCCGAGCCCAAGTCGAAAGATTCGAAGGCCTCGTCTTCGAAGGATGCCAAAGGCGAAGCGGGGGGTCCGCTCAAGCGAAAGCTGGGACTCCGCGGTGCCGCCCCGTGGGCTGCACGCCACGCGGCAAAGCACGCCGCCGAAGCGCGTGCTCGCGCGGCCGAGCCGCCGCTTCCGGGCTCTGCGCGCGCGACGATTCGCGTGCCCGTGGGCGCCGAGGACATCAAGCAGCGCATCGGTGACCTTCACAACGCGCTCGTGCAAATCAAAGCGCTTCGCAAGAACGTGAACAAGACGTTCTACGACATCGGCGCGATCCTCCGCGACATCCAGGCGCGGCGCCTCTACGAGGCGAAGGGATACGGAACGTTCGAGGCCTTCCTCGAGCGCGAGATCGACCTCGGCAAGACGACCGCGGTGCGCCTCGTGCGCGTCGTCGCGACGTTCTTGAAAGAGGCGGCGCAAGAGCACGGCATGGAGCGAATCCTGAACGCGCTCGTCGCGCTCGAGATGGGCGCCGAGGGCGCGACCGAGCCGACGAACCAATCGAAGGCGTCCGCGGCGAAGATCCCGCCGCCGCCGCAGTCGACGACGTCGCTTCCGCTGCGTCCGCCTGGCCGCTAGCACGCTGAAGCCAGCACGCCCGTCCGCGCAATACTCGCTGCGCGGCGCGACTTTCACGATGCCGGCGCTATGCTTCGGCTCATGACTCGTCGACGAATCGGTCGTCCACTTTTGCTTGCTTCGATTGGTGTAGCCACAGTCGCGTACGTCGCGTGCTCCGACAGGCAGACCGTGGGCAACCTCATGGCGTACCCGTACGACGCGTCGACGGAGGATTCCGCGGGCGATGCGGGCAACTTCGGCTCGGACGCGCATGCCGAGGCCGCGAGCGACAGCGCGAGCGACGCCCTGCGCGACGTCGTCACCGACGCGCCGGCCGACGCCTCCGCCGAAGCGGCGCACGATTGATCGACGGCAGGCGCGAATGACCGTCGAGTTGTTCGAGCTCGAGATGTTCGGCGAGGGCATCGAGCGTCGGTATCGAAAGATGCGTCCCGAGGTCGAGGCGATGCCATGGGGCACGCTCGACATCTCGACGCTCTCGGCGAGCTCGGTGCTCATCGCCCGCAAGGCTTGGACGGGCGCCGCGTACCAAGAGCATCGCACCGGCGTCGCGTGTTGCGCGACGTTGAGGGCGCTCATGGAGGCGCGCGCGCCGCTCGACCTCATCGCCCTCGCGACCCGCTTCCCGCTCGACGAGCTGGTTCACGTCGAGCTGTGCTCGCGTATGGCGATGGAGCTCGGAGGCGGCACCGAGATCGTTCACGATCCGGATCACCTCGTCGCGGACGCGGATGCAAACCTGTCTCCGCTCGTGCGCGCGTCCGAGCTCGTCGTGAGATTCTTTTGCGTCGGAGAGGCGCTCTCGATTCCTCTCTTGCGGGGCACGTGGCACGCCGCGCGGCATCCGTTGCCGAAGGCGATCCTCGGCCGCATCGTTCGCGACGAGGCGGCGCACGGGACGTTCGGCTTCACGTTCTTGGATTGGGCGCTCGGACGACTCGACGCTGCGGCGCTGGCGCATCTCGGGACGCAAGCCGACATTGCGATTGGCGGGGTCCATCGCCAGTGGGCTCACTTGCGACGCTCGAGGATCGGCGGGGGGAACGCCGGAATCGACGCTCTCTCGTGGATGCAGACAGACGAGTATCTCGCGCTCGCCGAGAGGTCGCTCGAGCACAACGTGCGCGCCCCGCTTCGTGATCGCGGAATCCCGCTCACGCGTTGACGCTCACCGCGCCAGGTGGATCTCGCGGAGCAGAGTTCGGTGCGTGGCGGGTGCGCCGCGTTCTTCGGGCACCACGGACATGTTCACGCGATAAAACCGCACGACGACCGCGTCGCGAGTCGCGTCGGGCGCCTCTCGCTCGATCGTCTCGAAGTATGCGCGCAGCCGCGATTCGCTGACCGGACCGCCTACTCCCGCGAAGCTCCAGATCATCCCCCACGTACGCTGCGATCGCATTCCTCGGCTGTCCCGAGCGTGCGGAACGAGCGTCGTCGATCCATCGGCACGCACCGCCTCGATCTCGAGGTCGGGCATCGTCGTGCCGACCATCCACTGGAAGGTCGGGTAGCACGCGAAGGGGAAGGACTGTGTCTGTCCACGGACGCCTTGCACGACCTCGGCGACGAAGAGAAGCGATGCGACGAAGGCTGCGAGTCGCGCGCGCGAGGAGCTTGCGCTCTCGTTCACCGGGTCGACCTTCGGGTGCGATCGGTTCGCGAAGCGATGCCAATCGAAGAGGAGCGTGTAGCAGCCCCAAAGACTGAAAAATGGGATGCGCAAGAGCACGTCGCTCATCAGGTGAAACAGCAGGCCCGCGATCGCCGCGACGACGCGCCCTCGACGGGTGAGCACGAGCACGATGAACGAAAGCTCGAACACGATGACGCCGAGCGCCGCCGCGTGCAGGAGCGTCGGCGCGTGGTCCACGCGCACGGCAGGTACCCAGTCGTTCTGGTACCACTTCCACCACATTTGGTTTCGCAGGTTGTCGCTCGTCGCCCAAGCGAAGCCGGACTCGCGGAGCTTCCATATGCCCGGAAAGAGGTACACCAAGCCGAGCAACGCGCGCGCGCCGAGCAGCGGCATCGCGTACGCGAGCGACGGTGCACGCTCGAGCGCGAGCCACGATCCGCTGCGCTTGCGCGCGTCCCAGCCGAGCGCGTCGTCGCAGGGGCTCGCCGCAAGAAGCGCGGCGAACCACAAGAGATGCATGTCGTGCGTCACCAGTCCGACGAGCTGCGACGTCGCGAAGAGATAAAAGGCGACGAGCGTGAGCACACACAGAGCGATCCGCGCGCGCACACCCGCGATCACGGCGAGCGCGCTGACGACCGCGACCATCTGCGCGGCGACGGCGAGGGAGGGCGAGCTCGCGAGGTGCGGCGAGAGCCAGGACAAGCCTTCGGGAGGTGCGCGAAGCTCCGACGCCAGCGACGCGAATCGCTGCGCATCGCGAATCTCCGGCGACACCAGGATGAGGGTCGGAACCGTGACGCGGAAGACGGCCAGATTGAGCGCGTGCTCGGGGCGTAGCAGCGCGCGCAACCGGGCCCTACCCCTCGACCCGCGGCAACACGACGCGCACGCGGGAACCCTTGCCGCGTTCGCTCTCGATCCGCACTTCGCCGGAGTGCTGCTCGATGATCTTTCGCACGATCGAGAGGCCGAGCCCGGTGCCTGCTTCTTTCGTCGTGAAGAACGGATCGAACACTTGCGCGAGCGTCTGCGCGTCCATGCCGGGGCCCGTGTCGTCGAGCTGAAGGACGACGTTCGCGTCCTCGATCGCGACGCCGACGCGCAAGACGCCCCCGTCCTTCATCGCTTCGAGCGCGTTGACCACCAAGTTGAGGACCACCTGTTTCAGCTTCTCGGCGTCGCCGCGCGCTGTCGCGCCGGCGGCGATGCTTCGCTCGATCTTCACGCCGCGCGCGGTCGCCGAGTCGCGTTCGAGATCGACGACGGCCTCGACGAGCGGGCCGAGCTCGACGGGCTGCGCGACGATCCCGCGCGGGCGCGCAAGCTCGAGGAACTCGGTCAGCAGACGGTTCAAGCGTCCGATTTCTGCGCCGACAATCTCCGCCTTCTTGTGGAGGACGGCGCGCGGATCGGCGGCGATGTCGAGCTTGTCGAGGTGACGGCCGAGCAAGTGGAGCTGAAGGACTGCAGCGTTGAGCGGGTTTCGGATCTCGTGCGCGAGGTTCAGCGCGAGTGTCGCCATCGCGCTGAGCGCCTCGGCGTCGGCGGCGCGTTTCTCGAGGGCGCGCCGCTCGGTGACGTCGATCCCGATGCCGTAAACGAGGCCAGACGTCTCTTCGTCTTCGCGCGCGCTCGACAGGTGCCACCGAATGCGTCGTCGCGTCGCGCCTCCGTCGCGTGTCGCACGCGAGGAGACCTCGGCGAGCGGCGTGTCGATCGTCGATCGCAAATCGACGAAGCCGGTCTCGATCTCGCGCGCGCGATCGCCGCGCGCGGCCGCGATCGCGTCGCGCGTCCGCGTGCGGTCTTCCTCGGGAATCCACGTCTCGACGAAATCGCGCCCGAGCGCTTCGCTCGAATGGAGCCCCGCGAGGACCGCGGCCTTTCGGTTGAACAGCGCGACGCAGTTGTCGACGTCGAGACCGATGACGAGCACGTCGGTCAGCTCGATGAGCGCGCGGTAGCGCCGCTCGAGCTCTTCGCGCTCGCGGCTCAAGCGAACCTTCATGAGCGCTTGCTCGACCGTCGACAAGAGCTCCTCGGGGCGGAACGACTTCGGCACGAACGCGAACGCGCCGCTCCGAAGCGCGCCGATCGCCGTGTCCATCGAGGCGAATCCCGTGATGAGGACGACCTCGCCGAACGGTGACGCCGCGCGGAGCGGCTGAATGAGATCCACACCGCTCGCGTCGGGGAGCTTCACGTCGACGATCGCGACGTCGAACCCCGACGCCTTCGCCATCGCGATCGCTTCGTCGCCACGCGACGCCGTCACGACCTCGACTCGATGCGGCGCCGCGCGCCCGTCGCTCATGTCGGCGCTCATGAGCACCGCGTGGAGCGTGCCGACGAGCTCGGTGTTGTCGTCGACGATGAGGATGCGACCGCGTCGCGGCATCGGCGGCGGGCGACCGCTCGCGGAGCTCATGTGCCGAGCAGCTTCTTCAGCGCGTCGTTGACGACGGCCGGGCTCGCGCTCCCCTTCGTCTCCTTCATCACCTGACCGACGAAGTACCCCATGAGCGCCGTCTTGCCACCGCGGAGCGCCTCGGCCTGCTTCGGATTCGCGTCGACGATCCGCCTGCAGATGGCCTCGATGGCGCCGGCATCGGTCATCTGCTGCATCCCGAGATCGGCGACGATCGCCTCGGGCATCGCGTCGGTCTTCGCCATCTTCGCGTAGACCTCCTTCGCCTGCTTGCCGCTGATCTTCCCGGACTCGACGAGGCGCATCAGCGCCGCTACTTGCCTCGCGCTCACCGGGATCTCGGCGGCGAGCCCGTGCGTCGTGACGTCGCGCAGGACCTCGCTCTGGATGAAGTTCGCCACCTTGATCGCGTCGCCCGAGAGCGTCGCCGCCTCTTCGAAGAACGCCGCGACGCGCGGATGTTGCGTCAGCACGTGGGCTGCGTACGGCGTAATCCCGAGCTCGGCGACGAAGCGACGACGCTTGTCGCGTGGAAGCTCCGGCATCGTCGCCTTCACGCGCTCGACGAACGCGTCGCCGAGCACCAGCGGAGGAAGATCCGGCTCCGGGAAATAGCGATAGTCGTGCGCCTCTTCTTTGCTGCGCATCGAGAACGTCGTCCCCTTGCTCTCGTCCCAACCGCGCGTCTCTTGCACGACGCGCCCGCCCGAAGAGAGCACCGCCTCTTGCCGTTCGATCTCGTGCTCGATCGCCTTCTCGACGAACCGAAACGAGTTGATGTTCTTCAGCTCGGCGCGGGTGCCGAGCTTCGTCTCGCCGACGGGACGTATCGAAACGTTGGCGTCGCAGCGAAACGATCCCTCTTCGAGGTTGCCGTCGTTGACGCCGAGGAAGACGAGCACGTCGCGGAGCGTGCGAAGGTACTCGGCGGCGTCGGCGCCGCTGCGCAAGTCGGGCTCGCCGACGATCTCGACGAGCGGCACGCCGGAGCGATTCAGATCCACGATCGAGCTGTCGCCGCGATCGTGCAGGTTCTTCCCGGCGTCCTCTTCCATGTGGACGCGCGTGATGCCGATGCGCTTCATCGCGCGCGGCTCGTCGCTCTTCGGGGCGGCGTCGCTCGGCGCGCTCTCGATGTCGAGGTACCCGCCCTCGCTGAAGGGTTCGTCGAACTGGCTGATCTGGTAGCCCTTCGGAAGATCCGGGTAGAAGTAATTCTTGCGCGCGAAGCGGCTCGTCGTGCGAAGCGTGCACCCGAGCGCGAGCGCCGTGCGGACCGCCATCGCGACCGCCTCGCCGTTCAAGACGGGCAGCGCGCCGGGGAGGCCGATGCACGTCGGGCAGACGTGCGTGTTCGGCGACGCGCCGAACGCGGTCGAGCACGAGCAAAACGCTTTCGTGCGCGTGAGCAGCTGAGCGTGGACCTCGAGCCCGATGACCGCTTCGTAGCGAGTGCTCATGTCGCGACGGTTTACCACTCCCCCAGGCAAGGGCAGCGCGAAACTGGCCAAGGGTCGCCGCCTCGTGCGAGCCTCGCGAGACGTGTCCTCGAGCCTCACCCTCTTCACCCAGCGTGTGCTCCCGATCGCGATGCTCATCCTCGCGCTCGTGTCCGTCCCCATTCTCATTCTCGAGCCGCAAGGGCTGCCTCGTCTCAAGTCGCTCGAGCGCGAGCTCGCCGACGTGAACGGCGAGAGCGACGAGCTGAAGCGCGACATCGGCAAGCTGCGAATCGAGGTGCGCGAGCTGCGCGACAATCCCGCGGCTGTCGAGCGGATCGCGCGCGACCAGCTCGGGCTCGTGCGAAAAAGCGAGGTCGTGTTCCAGTTCGGGAAGACGCCGAAGTAAGCACGTTTCGCGGTAGAGTCGGCGACGTGACGTTCGAGCTCGGTCGGTCGCTGATCTTGGCTGACGCCATCGCGCCCGACGCCCTGGCGCATGCGCTCCTCGTCGTGGCGACGACGGGCGTCTGCCTTCCGCGCGCGCTCGTCGCGGTCGGGGCGATGGAGGTCACGCGCCTCGACGAGCACCTCGCGCGCGGCGATGCGCCGATGCTCCGCCACGTCGTCCCCGTGCCCGAGCTCGTCGCGAGGCTTCCGGCGGGGCTTTGCGAGCAGCTTCTCGCGCTCCCGGTGAGGCAGGATCCTCGCACGGAGACGGTCGACGTCGCGGTGGTCGACGCACGCGACTCGCACGCGGGCGACGAGATCGCGTTCTGGCTCGAGGCGCCCGTTCGTCTCGTCCGCACGAGCTTCGTCGCGATGGACGCCGCGCTCAAGCGCCTTCGCGTCGTTCCCGATCGCGGCGTCCGTTCGCTCGCGGCGCCGATCTGGGTGCCGGCGACGAGCGCGATCCGCAAGATCGCAGAGACCCCGCTCTACGGCACGCGCGCGGTTCGACGGCCGGCGGACGACGAAGCGGACGAGGAAGCGCTCTACCGGACCGAGATCGGCGATTTCCCAGCGGTGGATCCGAACATTCCGATCCCGCTCAGCCGAAGGAGCATGCGCCCCGTCTCGATCGTCGAGGTCGACGGCTCGTCGGTCGCGATCTCGCTCGGCTCGAGCGACGTTCGGATCCACGAGCCCGGCCTCCCCGAGCCCGACGCGGTCATCGACCTTCGTCGCAGGCGCGCGTCGACGCCGCCGATCGCCGCAGAGCCCATGCCGGTCTCACGCACGCCGATCACCACGCGCGGACCGTTCTCGGCCAACGCGCCGACGCTGCCGTTTGCCGACATCGGCACGATCATCGCGGCCATGCGGGCGGCGCCCGACCGCGATCGCGTGCTCGATCTCCTCCTGGCAGGCGCGCGCACGGTCGCGCGTCGCGTCGCGATCTTCGTCGTCAAGAAGGACGAGCTCATCGGCTGGACGTGCACGCCCGAGCTCGGTGAACGCGCCGCGCTTCGCCGCGTGCAGATTCCGACGACGTCGCCGTCGCTCCTCACGCGCGCGCTCGACGGCGGCACGCACCTCGGCCGCTTGCAGAAGCTCGACGAGCACACGGCTCTCTTCGACGCGATGCACGGCGCGCCGACGCGCGAGGTCGCGGTCACCGGCGTGCGGATCGAAGCGCGCCCCACGATCGTCGTCCTCTCCGACGAGGTCGGCGACACGCTCATCGCGACGCGCCGCCTCGACGAGATCGCGCACGTCGCAGGTGAAGCTCTCGGCGCGATCATCCGCAACAAGGCGCGCTAGAAACGCGAAGGAAGCGACCCCATGCTATGGGCTGACTCATGTCGGACTACGCCCAACTCCGCAAGCAGTGGACCGAGCGCACCCTCGCCCCGCTCGAAGCGAAAGAGGCGCCGCGCGCCCGCATCGCGAACCTCGCCGGCCACGTCGACGTCGCGCCGCTCTACGGGCCCGACGATCTCGACGCGATCGACTTCGACCCGGCGCGCGATCTCGGCGTCCCCGGCGCGCCGCCGTTCACGCGCGGCGTCCAGCCGAACATGTACCGCGGACGTCTCTGGACGATGCGCCAGTACGCGGGCTTCGGCACCGCGCGCGAATCGAACGAGCGTTACCGCTATCTCCTCGGGCAGGGGCAGACGGGGCTCTCGGTCGCGTTCGACTTGCCGACGCAGATGGGACGCGACTCGGACGATCCGAAGGCGCTCGGCGAAGTCGGGCGCGTCGGCGTGGCGATCGATTCGATCCACGACATGCGCGTCTTGCTCGCGGATCTTCCGCTCGACAAGATCTCGACGTCGATGACGATCAACTCGACCGCGAGCATCCTTCTCTGCCTCTACATCGCCGTCGCCGAAGAGAACGGCGTCGCGCGCGGCAAGGTGCGCGGCACGATCCAGAACGACATCCTCAAGGAGTACATGGCGCGCGGGACGTACATCTTCCCGCCGCGGCCGTCGATCCGCCTCATCAACGACATCTTCGGCTTTTGCGCCGCCGAGGTGCCGAAGTGGAACACGATCTCGATCAGCGGGTATCACATCCGCGAAGCGGGCGCGGACGCCGCGCAGGAGATCGCGTTCACGCTCGCCGATGGAATCGCGTACGTGCAGGCCGCCGTCGACGCGGGGCTCGACGTCGACCAGTTCGGCGCGCAACTGTCGTTCTTCTTCAACGTGCACAACAACCTCATCGAAGAGATCGCGAAGTTTCGCGCGGCGCGTCGCATGTGGAGCGAGATCATGGAGAAGCGCTTCGGCGCGAAGACCGATCGCGCGCGCGCGCTTCGCTTTCACTGCCAGACGGCGGGGATGACGCTGACGGCGCAGCAGCCGCTCAACAACATCGCGCGCGTGACGGTGCAGACGCTCGCGGCGGTGCTCGGCGGTTGCCAGTCGCTCCACACGAACAGTTACGACGAGGCGCTTGGTCTCCCGACGAGCGAGGCCGCGACGATCGCGCTTCGCACGCAGCAGATCGTGGCGCAGGAGTCGGGCGTCGCGGACTTCGTCGACGCGCTCGCGGGGAGCTACGCGGTCGAGGCGCTGACGCATCGGCTCGAAAACGAGGCGCGCCGCTACATCGCGCGCATCGACGAGTTGGGGGGCATGGTCGCGGCGATCGAGCAGGGGTATCCGCAGCGCGAGATCCAGAACACGGCGTACGCGTACCAGCTCGAGGTCGAGAGGAAGCAGCGGCTCATCGTCGGACAGAACGCGTTCGTGCAGGACTCGGCGCCGGTGCCGGTGATGAAGATCGATCCGCGCATCGAAGCCGAACAGGTCGCGCGCCTCCGTGCGATCCGCGCGGCACGCGACGCGGCGAAGCATACGGCGGGGATGAAGCGGATCGACGAAGCGGCGCGCGGCACGACGAACCTCCTGCCGTGCATCCTCGACGCCGTGAAGGCCGAGGCGACGGTCGGCGAGATCTCGAACGTGCTGCGCGGCGTCTGGGGCGAGCACGTGGAGACGCTCGTGCTCTGAAGAGGTCCGGACGGTATGCTTCTCCGGTGCGCCGGCTCCTCGTCCTCGTCGTGCTCGCGATCGTCGCGGCGGCGTGTGGGAGCAAGTCGCGCGATCTTCTGGTGAGGCCGTTCGACGCAGGGACCGACGCAGCCGACGACGCCGGAGCCGACGCGCCTGCCGACGCGGATCCGACGCTCGGCGGCCCGTGCGTCGACGACGGGCAATGCGACGACAAGCTCGCGTGCACCTTCGACTCCTGCGACAAGAAGGTGCTGCGCTGCCGCAACGTCCCGGACGACACGCGCTGCGACGACGGCGCCTTCTGCAACGGGCGCGAGCGATGCGTGCTCGCGCACGGCTGCGAGCCGGGGCCGGTGGTCACGTGCGAAGACGGCGACTCGTGCACGATCGATCACTGCGTCGAGGCGACGAAGATCTGCGTCAACGCGCCGCGCGATCTCGACGGCGACGGCGATCCGGACGACCACTGCGTCTCGAAGCACGACTGCGACGACCGCGACCCGACCGTCGCGAGCACGCACTCCGAGGTCTGCGCGAACAACAAGGACGACAACTGCGACGGCCAAGTCGACGAGGCGTCGTGCGTGACCCCCGTCGGGACGACGTGCATGACGGCGATCGCCGTTGGCGCGCCGGGGACGTACGGGCTCTCGACGCTCGGCGCGAGCAAGTCGTTCGCGACGTCGTGCAGCGTGACGACGCCGACCGCCGGAAAGGACGTCGCCTTCGCGATCACGATTCCCGCCGGCGCGAACAAGGATCTCGAGGTGTGGGCGACCGCGTCGAACAGCGAGGTGTCCGTCGCGCTTCAGTCGACGTGCGGGCAACCGGTGAGTGAGCTCGCGTGCGGGTCGGGCGCCGGCGCGACGAGCGTCCGCGCGCGCGCACGGAACCTCGCGTCCGGGACCTACTACGCGATCGTGACGACGCAGACCGAGACGACGGCCGAGCTCCGCGTCGCGTTCCTCGCTCCCACACCCAAGCCGACGAACGAGACGTGCGCGAACGCCCTGCCGATCACGCCTGAAGTGCCGACGACCGTCGCGATCGTCGATCCGGCAAAGGATTTGGTGAGCGGATGCGGCGCGGCGACAGGCGAGCTGACGTACGCGCTGACGCTGACGCAGGCGTCCGACGTGAAGATTTTCGCGTCGCCGCTCGTCGGAAGCGGTGCGGCGGTCATCGGCCTCCGCACGCCACATTGCACGGACTCCTCCGACGAGCTTCGCTGCCGCATCGGCTCGACACTGCCGCTCTTCGCGCGCGGCCTCGCAGCGGGGACGTACATCGTGACCGTCGCGGCGATGTCGCAGATCGACGTGAGCGTTCTCGTGCGCCTCTATCCGCCGACGACGCCGCCGCCCAACCAGACGTGCGCATCGCCGCCCGCGATCGTCGTCAACGCGACGATGCCCGTCGATCTCTCGGAGCACGAGGACGCGATCAAGGACGGGTGCTTCTCCGGCGGCCCGAACGCGGCGTACGACTTGTCGCTCAGCGTCGCGTCGGACGTTCTCGTCGTCGGGCGCTTCCCGCAAACCGAGTCGGGCGCGGTGTCGTTCGACGCACCGGCGTGCGGCCTCATGGATCGCCTCGTGTGCAACGGCGGCTCGACGCCCGTCCGCGCCAGCAAGCGCAGCGTCCCCGCGGGCGACTACCGCGTCGTCATCGCGGACACCGTCGGCGCGCTCACGTCGCTCACGACGCTCGTGCGCCCGACCGTGCCGCCGACGACGGTGTCCGGCGCGGACCTCTGCCCGAACGCCGTCGACATCCCCGCCGACGGCGGCTTCTTCACCGGTGACACGACGAACGCGACCGCGAACTACGGCGCGAGCTGCGACAGCCCCAACGCGCCGCCGAACGGCGCGCCGGACCAAGTGCTGCGTCTCGTGCTCACGCAACCGCAGCGCGTCGTCTTCGACATGAGCGGCTCGACGTACACGACGCTCCTCGAAGTGCGCACGGGGCCATCGTGCCCCGGCACGCTCGTCCCGGGCGCTTGCTACGTCGGCTTCTCGGGCGATCGCAGCTTCTTGGATCTCGAGCTCACCGCCGGCTCGTACTGGGTGATCGTCCACGGCTACGCGGAGGCGAAGGGACCGTTCAACCTCGACGTTCGGGTCGTACCGCCGTGATCTACACCGCCGCGTCAGCGGTCTTCGTCGGGCCCGCGACGAGCGATCGATTGAGCCCCAGGAGCGCGCGCAGCACGCGGTCCGTCCAGCTCGTCGGCAGGATCGTGAACAGAGTGAGCGCGAAGTAGATGCGCCACGGCGTGACGTAGCGCGCGCTCGGGTTCTTCGCCTCGATCGCTTTTCGAATCGCCCGCGTCACATGCTCGGGGCCGACCGCCGTCGACATCATCCGCTTCTGGAGCTCGTCGCTGCGTGCGAGCACGGCGGTGTAGGCCGACGGTGCGCCTTTGTATTTTTCAGCGGTGACCATCGCGACGTCGGCGAACTCCGTATGAATCGCGCCCGGCTCGATGAGCACGACGCCGACGCCGAACGGCGCGACCTCGTTGCGGAGCGCGTCGGAGAGCGACTCGACGGCGTACTTCGTCGCGTTGTACGCGCCCATGAACGGAAACGTCACGCGCCCTCCCATGCTGCTCACGTTGATCACGCGACCGAAGAGGCGCTCGCGCATCCGCGGCAAGAACGCGCGCGTCATCGCCATCAAGCCGAAGACATTCGTCTCGAACTGCGCGCGCATGTCCGCGTCGCTCACCGACTCGAGCGGTCCGACGAGACCGTAGCCGGCGTTGTTCACGAGCACGTCGACGCCGTATCCATCGGTGATGCGATCGATCTCGCCCGAGGCCGCCGCGATCGACGCTGCGTCGGTGACGTCGAGGACGAGCGTCTCGATCCGCGGCTCCTCTTCGCGGAGCTTCTCGAGCGCGGCGACGCGACGCCCCGCAGCGAAGACGCGGTGCCCGGCGCGCGCGAGATCGAGCGCGGCGTGCCTGCCGATCCCGGCGGTCGCGCCGGTGATGAGGATGGTGAGCTTCGAGCGGTGGGAAGGCTTGATCGAGTTCACGGGCGGCTCCTTAGGAATGAACGTTCATTCCGATGCTAGAGATACGAAGCCATCTCGAACTTTCTCCCTGATCAGGCCCGAATCGCTTCCCAGCAGCAGTTTTCGGCTTGGGTCGCAGCCTCCTTCGTCAACTTCAAGCGCCCTTCCCACGACGCTTTGACGACCCCGACGACCGCTCCCCAGATGACCGACATCAAGAGCTCGCTCGAGAGAGGCTTCGTGATCTGCTGCTCGCGCGTCCCTTCGAGGAACGTGCGCGCGAGGACGAGGACGCGTTGCTCGAGCGCCTTGCTCGTGTCGTCGAGGTACTCGGCGTGGTGATGCAGCTCGAGGAACTTGAACGCGCGCGGCTCGGATTGCGCGAAGGCGATCGTGCGCGCGAAGAAGGCGTGGAACTGCTCGCGCGCGGTCGATTCGAAGGGGAAATTCCCGATGATCGAGTCGGCGACCGCGCTCTTGTGGCGCTGGTAGACGGCGTTGACGAGCGCTTCTTTGCTCGCGAAGTAGCGGTAGATCGTCCCCGCACCGACGCGTGCGCGTTCGGCGACGGCCGGGACCGCGGTGCCGTGGAAGCCACGCTGCGCGAACAGTTCCAACGCGGCGTCGAGGATCGCTTCGCGCTTGTCGGCTCGCTCAGGGACCTCGGCTGTCGCTCGCATCGGAATGAATATTCATTCCGTAGCCGAAAGAGGGGCGTTGTCAACCTGCCCGCGATCGCGCCTACTCCACGTTCCACGCGCCACTCCCCGACAAATGCCCATCCATATCCACCACCGCGTCGACGTCACGAAGCCGAGCACCCACCTCGTCGAGATCGAAGCGACCGTCCGCTCCGACGCTCCCCTCCCCGCGTCCCTAACGCTCTTCATGCCCGTCTGGACGCCAGGGTCGTACCTCGTTCGCGAGTACGCGCGTCACGTCGAAGGCCTCGCGTGCGATGCGCCCGCGCGCGTGAGCAAGATTCGGAAGAACGCTTGGCGCGTCGAGACCGGCGGCGCGACGGAGGTGCGCGTTCGGTACCGCGTCTACTGCAACGAGCTCACAGTGCGCACGAATCACGTCGACGACACGCACGCGTACCTCAACGGCGCAGCGACGTTCCTCGCGGTGGAAGGTCACGAGAACGCGGACGCGATCGTCGACATCGTTGCGCCCGAGGGATGGCGCACGTCGACCGCGCTCCCTGCCGCGACGACGTCGAGCGCGACGTCGTTTGCGTCGCCGGACGTGGACACGCTCGTCGACTGTCCGATCGAAGTCGGCACGCACCTCGAGCATCGCTTCGACGTGCTCGGCAAGCCGCACCGCTTCGCGATCTGGCCCGCGCGCGACGTCCACACCGACGACGTGCAGCGACTCGTCGCCGACACGACGACGATCCTCGAGACCGAAGCAAAGCTCTTCGGCGACGAGCTCCCCTACGACGACTACCTCTTCCTGCTTCATCTCTCCGCGCGCGGGCGCGGCGGGCTCGAGCACCGGGCGAGCGCGTCGCTCCTCGCGAGCCCAGGCGCGTTCGCGACGCACGACGCGTACCTCGATCTCTTGTCGCTCATCGCGCACGAGGCGTTTCACTTGTGGAACGTGAAGCGCATCCGTCCGGGTGGGCTCACGCCGTACCGCTACCAAGAAGAGAACTACACACGCCTCCTCTGGTGGTTCGAAGGCGCGACGAGCTACTTCGATTGGCGCGTGCTCCGCCTCGCGCGGCTTTGCACGGTTCAGGAGTACCTCGATCATCTCGCGGCGGAGATCGGGTACCTCGACGGGACGCACGGGCGTCTCGTTCATTCGCTCGAAGAGGCGTCGTTCGACGCTTGGATCAAGCTCTATCGCCCCGACGAGAACTCGCAGAACAGCAGCGTGAGCTACTACCGAAAAGGCGAGCTCGTTTGCGCGCTGCTCGACATCGAGATCCGCGCGCGCTCCGAGGGGCGAGCCAACCTCGACATGGTGCTGGCGCATCTGTGGAAGACGTTCGGTGCGCGCGGCGTGCCGGTCCCCGAGGGCGCGATGCAGGAGATCCTCGAGACGTCGACGCAGACGAAGGTCGGCGACCTGCTCGACGCCTGGGTCCGCGCGCCGGGCGAGATCGACTACGCGCCAACGCTCGCGCACGTCGGATTGCGCGTCGAGCGAGGGTTGCGTACCGACAGCGCGAGCGCATCGCTCGGCGTGCGTCTGCGCTCCGATTCGGGGCGCGCGATCGTCGCTGCGGTCTCTCGCGGCACGGCGGCGCACCGCGCGGGGCTCGATCCGAGCGACGAGATTGTCGCGATCGCCGGACGACGTGTCGAAGGGACGAACGTCGAGGCCGCGCTCGCACGAAAGCAGCCCGGCGACGTCGTCGAGGTGCTCGTCTCGCGCGACGGGCGCACGCTCACGCGCACCGCCACGCTCGATCCACCGAAGCGCGACCGCGTTCGCCTCGTCCCAGTCGACGACGCGTCGCCCGCGGCGCGCGCGGCGTTCACGTCGTGGCTCGGGCAACCGCATCCAGCATGGGAGACGACATGAGAGAGCCGAGCTCGATGACGATTCCGGGCCTCCCGGGGCGCTCGCAGATCGAGTCGATCACGGAGATGACCGAGTACGTGCTGCCGCAACACGCGAACGTGTTCGGCAACGTCTTCGGCGGGCAGATCATGGCGTGGGTGGATCTGTGCGGAGCGATCTGCTCGCAGCGTCACTCTGGGCGGCCGTGCGTCACGGCGTTCATCGACGATATGCTGTTCGAGGGGCCCGTTCGCGTCGGCGAGGTCGTGCACCTGCGCGCGCGCGTGACGGCAACGTTTCGCACGTCGATGGAGCTCGAGGTCGTCGTGACGGGCGAGGACTCGCTCACGCGGAGACGCTGGCCGTGCGTGCGTTGCCTCATCGTCTTCGTCGCGCTCGACGACGAGCGACGTCCGACGCCGGTGCCGCCGCTGCACCTCGACTCGGAAGACTTGCGCTCGAGCCAGTCCGCCGCGGACGAACGCCGACGCGAACGCCTCGGCAAGCGGTAAACCGTGGTAAATCGGGCGACCATGACGACCCCGGCCGCCTCTACGCCTGCCACCGTTTCGATCGCTCACCTCGCGAGCCGCGTCGGCGAAGAAGTGACGCTCCGCGGCTGGCTCTACAACAAGCGCTCCAGCGGCAAGCTCCACTTCCTCGAAGTGCGCGACGGCAGCGGCATCGTCCAGTGCGTCGTCTTCAAAGGGAACGTGTCGCCCGAGCTCTTCGCCGCCGTCGATCACGTCGCCCAAGAGACGAGCCTCGAGGTCGTCGGCAAAGTGAAGGAGCACGGAAAGATCAAAGGGCAGTACGAGCTCGACGCGAGCGACGTGCGTGTCGTGAACGCGGTGTCGCGCGAGTACCCGATCTCGCCGAAGGAGCACGGCACCGACTTCTTGATGGACAACCGCCACCTGTGGCTCCGCTCGAAGCGGCAGCACGCGATCATTCGGATTCGCCACGCGATCATCAAAGCCGTCCGCGATTTTTTCGACGGGCGCGAGTTCACGCTCGTCGACGCGCCGATCTTCACGCCGAACGCGTGCGAAGGGACGTCGAATCTCTTCGAGACCGACTACCACGGCGACAAGGCGTACCTCACGCAGTCGGGGCAGCTCTACATGGAGGCCGCGGCGGCAGCGTTCGGCAGCGCGTACTGCTTCGGGCCGACGTTCCGCGCAGAGAAGTCGAAGACGCGGCGTCACCTCGCCGAGTTCTGGATGGTCGAGCCCGAGGTCGCGTTCATGGATCTCGAAGGCGACATGCGCCTCGCCGAGGACTTCATCGCGTTCATCGTCCAGCGTGTCCTCGAGACGCGCAAAGAAGAGCTCAAAGTGATCGAGCGCGACACCACGATGCTCGAGAAGGTCGTGCCCCCCTTCCCGCGGATCACTTACGCCGAGGCGATCAAGCTCCTCCAAGAGAACGGTCACCCCGAGGCGAAGATCGGCGACGACTTCGGCGGCGACGAAGAGACCGTCATCTCGAACAAGTTCGATCGTCCGGTCATCGTTCACCGGTACCCGATGGAGCTGAAGGCGTTCTACTTCAAGCACGATCCCAACGACGCGACGCTCGCGCTCAACATGGACGTGCTCGCGCCCGAAGGGTACGGCGAGATCGTCGGCGGCGGGCAGCGCGAGGACGAGCTCGCGAAGCTCGAGGCAGCGATCGCTCATCACAACCTGCCCGCGGCCGCCTTCGAGTGGTACCTCGACGTGCGGCGCTACGGCAGCTTCCCGCACGCGGGGTTCGGTCTCGGGATCGAGCGCACCGTGTCGTGGCTATGCGGGCTGCATCATGTGCGCGAGACGATTCCGTTTCCCCGCATGCTCAATCGGCTCGCGCCTTAGGTAACGGCTGGGCGAGATGCGGCTCGCGGTCCCCGAGTCGGCACAGACGTCGATCAGTCCATGAAGTCGGCGTCGCTCTTGCGCGTGTAGCCGTCGATCGAACGCCACGGGAGATCCGCGTCGGCAGGGAGAGCGTCGATGTGCACCGTGATGCGATCGCGACGCGCGCCGCTCGCGGCGTCGCTCTCGATCTCGAGCGGAACGTCGTACGTCGTCGACCAGAGGACGCGCACGACGCCGCCCGCGCTTCGCTTTTCGCGCCACTCGGCTCCGGAGGGCGCCGTACGCCCCTCGACCTTCGTCATCGCCGTCACGGACGACGGCGCGAGCAAATGCGCGGCCGCGTCGAAGTCCCCGTCGAAGTGCGCCGTGTCGTACGACTCTCGTCCGATCTCGACGATCTGCTTTTCCGCGCGCGACACGAGCGCGAGCGTCGCGCCTGCGTCGCCCTTCGTCACGAGTCGCGCCATCGTGAACATCGGCGGCATGTGGCGATGCCCCTGGGCGTGATCGAGCTCCGGCGGCACGCCCCGCGGCAAGACGCGCTCGGTCCAGACGCGCTCTTCGCATCGTACGAAGCGGTCTTCGTATTTGACGTCGTGGCGACGCCGTCGCGATCGTCGGTGTGCTCCTCGTGACGTATCGTCGCCGCGAGGCAGCCGCGTGGATCGGCGTGCGGCATGTCGGCGCGCGGCGTGTCGATCCGCGGCGTGTCGGGGGGCACTGGCTTCGTCGACGCCTCGCTCTTCGAGCACGCCGCGGCCGACAGAAGCATGACGATCGCGAGCGCGCGCGTCATAGCCCGAGCGCCGCTTTGAGCAGCCCGAACACCTGCGTGTTGTCGAGCGTCCCCTTGAAGCGCGTCGCGCCAGCGCCGCCCGCGAGGAGCACGACGTCGCCGCCGCCGTGCGTCTCGCTGCCGGGCCCCGACGTCTGCACGCCCGAGACTTGGTAGTAGTTGTCCGCCCACGGCGCGCCGGCGGGATCGAACGTCACCGCGTTGCCCGCGCCGACGATCGGCGAGCCCGGCTTCGTCTCGACGAGCGCCTTCACGTCGAAGATGCCGCGGACGTCCGGGCGCCGCACGCCATTGCCGAACGCGAGCACGGTGTACGGGAGACCGTCCGCGTCGAGCGCGTCGGTGCCGTCGACGTTCTGAACGGTGCCGAGGATCCCCGGGTTCGACGGCGACGTCGCGCCGACGACGCGCCCGTAGCCGTTGATCGCCATCGTGTGATCGTGGTCGGCCGTGACGACGACGAGCGTGTCTTGCAGGTTCACCTTGCCGAGCGCGGCGGCGATGGCGTCGTCGAACGCAACGGCGTCCGCGAGCGCGCGCTTCGCGTTCGTCGAATGGAGCGCGTGATCGATCCGCCCGCCTTCGACCATCAAGAAGTACCCCTTGTTGCCGCTCCCCTGCGAAGCGTGCACGAGGACGTCGATCGCCTTGGGAAGGCCGCGGGCAAGAGCGTCGGCGCCGTGACGACGACGGAGATGATCGTCGCTCGCGCTGCCGCGTGAAGGCACTCGTACCGTGAGCGACCCGTATCAACGCGCAGGGCACGATTTGATGCACGCGACGAAGTCCGTGCACTTGAAGCCGGTGCCGCTGTTCACGCAAGCGTTCCACTGCGAGCTGCCGCCGCAGCTGGTCCCAGGTCCGAGCTTCGGTCCGAGGCAGGCGAGGCATGCGGCGGTGGCGCCGGTCGGGTTGGGCGAGCAGGGATCGGTGCTGAGACATGCGGGACACGTCGAACAGCAGTCCGCGAAGTAGAGTGGAAACGCGCCAGCGCCAGGAAACGCGACGTCGCAGCACGCGACGCAGGACGCCGCGTCAGCGCGATCGGCGCACGCACCGCCGTCGCCCGCAGAATCCGGACGCCGTGCGTCGCCAAGAGGCGCGTCGTGAGAGATCGCGTCGTGAATGCCGGCGTCATCGTGAAGAGCGGCGTCGTCGCCTGCGGCGTCGATGCTCTTGCCGCCGCAGCTCGCCACGAGAGCGGTCGAAAGCGAAACGAGAAAGGTGAGTCTGCGAAAGAAGGACGGAAGCGGGGTCATGCCCGGTGCGACGCACGTCGCGTGCCTCGCGCGAAATCGAGCGAGATTTCCGCGATCGACTCGCGGGTCACCAGGTGGCAAACGGGCGGTTACCAGTTGGTCGCCGGTGACGTTCGGGACGCGATCGAGCTACGCGCAGCCCCTCGCCGCCACCGAGCACGACGCGGCGTGCGGGCGCGACACGACGCACCTCCCGGGCATCTATCGGGACGTCTATCCGGAGAACGCCGCGGCCGCCCTCTCTCGGCTGGACGTGCGGCGGCCCCAATTTGGCGGCGCAGTGAACGCGACAGCGTCGATGTCGTCGAGCGCGTCCAAGGACACGACGCCTCAGCGTCCGCCGAGCATCGTCGCGATCGCGACGTTCGCGAGGCGCGCGGCACCGTTTGCGAGAACGGGCACCAGCCGAAGCCAGTCGTACGGATCCGCGGCGAAGTGTTGGCAGCCGACGAAGAGCGCGTCGGGTGACTCGAGGAGGAAACGCTCGACCTCGGGGCGCGTCGATCCGTAGAAGAGGCGGACGAAGCGCGTGCGGATGCGCAGATCGCGAGCGAGACGTGACGAAGCGAGCTCCTCGGTCCAGTCGCCGCGCGTCTCGTCCTTCAGCGACTGCGCGAGGAATCGGCCAGCGAGCGCGCCAGCTTCGATCGCTTGCGCGATCCCCTCGCCGGTCACCGGATCGATCCCCGCCGCCTCGCCGACGAGCATCAGCGGCCCATCGGCGACGGTCGCCGCGGGCTCGTACCCGCGCTCGGCGTAGCGCTTGTTCTTGTAGCGATCGATGTCGAGACCGACGCGCGCGAGGCGCGCCGCGAGGAGCGCGTGGAT
This sequence comes from Deltaproteobacteria bacterium, assembly GCA_043785585.1. Taxonomy (GTDB): domain Bacteria; phylum Myxococcota_A; class Polyangia; order Polyangiales; family Polyangiaceae; genus JBBQXV01. The sequence continues at coordinate 28,450 of JAYVXB010000778.1, forward strand.
GTCGGCATCGATCGAGTCGCCGCGCGCGCCAGGGACCTTGAGCATGTAGACGCCGCGACAGACGAGCTTTCGCCCGTCGACGATCGTCGGGAAGTCCCACGCGTACCCGGGGAGCGACATGTCCGACGCGTCGAAGTGCAGCATCGTGCGATCGGGATCGCCGGTGACCGGCTCCGTGTCGAGCTCGAGGACTTGCGCGCGAAGGGATCCCGCGCCGAGACCCATCGCCTTTCGCACGATGCTACCGACGCCGTCCGCGCCGACGACCGTGCGCGCGCGGAATGCCCCCGCGGAGCTCTCGACGACGGCGTCGTCTCCGTCGCGCGTCACCGTCTCGACGCGCGCGCCGTCGCGCACGTCGATACCTCGCGCGATCGCGATCGCG
>JAYVXB010000779.1:0-10193 GCA_043785585.1 Deltaproteobacteria bacterium
GCCGGTCGCCGATGCGTCCACGCCGTTCGACGGCTCGACGGCTCTGACGTGCAACACCTGCGCGTCGCAGAAGTGCGCGGCCGAGCGCGCCGCGTGCACCGTCAACACGCCTTGCGACACGTACATCGCCTGCCTCGTCGGATGCACGACGGGCGCGTGCGTCGATCAATGCGGCGCCGCGAACCCCGACGGCAAGACCACGTCTGGCAAGTACAGCGATTGTCTCACGGCGAGTTGCTCGCGCGAGTGCGGGCTATCCCAATAATTTGACGGTGAAGGTGCATTCGGTGAATCTGACGAGTTAAGGATTTCGAGGGAGAGCTTGACCACTAGCGCGGCGCAGGCCGCACCGGAGAAGAGGTAGCGATGAATAACACTTGGAAGCTTTCAATCCTGGGCGCCGTCGCGCTCGCCGCGTCGAGCGCCGTCATGGCGATCGGCTGTACCGTGACCACGACGTCGGGGCCGCTTGGTGACGGCGGAGCGGATGGATCGGTGACCGATGGCGGCAGTGGCGACAGCGCAACCGCGGACAGCGGCGACGGCGGCGTTGCCAACTCCTGCCAAGCGCAGTGCCCGATTATCGACAAGGAGCAGTTCGGCAAGATCATCGGCTTCGACACGGACGACGCCGGGAATTACTCGGCGTGCGGCACTTGCGACAAGTGCTCGGCGGCCAAATGCTGCGCCGAGGTCACCAAGTGCTTCGCCGCGGTCAACGGAGCGAAGTCCGACTGCGAGAGCCTGTTCGACTGCATCATCGGCTGCGGGACCGCTGACGGCGGCGACGCGTGCAAAGCGGCGTGCAAGGCTGCCTACGACGTCGACGGCGGCAACCCGGCGTACGAAGCTCTCACGGCGGCGGACAATTGCCAGAACACGACCTGCATGGCGGAGTGCAACTAGACCGACGCTCGGTCGCGCACGTCACACACCTTCTTCGGGCTCTCGGCGGCGCAGAAACCTGCGTCGCGAGGGCCTGAAGTCGTTTGTGGCTAGAGCTTCAGCGCCTTCTTCAGGCGCTTCGCGTCGGCGAACATGTCGACGTTCGTGAAAACGTAGGTGGCGTCTTTGTTCGTCGTGACGCGCGCCAGCTCGGCGAGCTTCTCGATCGCGGGATCCTCGTAGCGGCTCTTGTGGCCCGCCGGTCCGGGGAGGCGGTAGTACGCGTACGGCGCGCTTGTGGTTCCGTGCGCGAGCGGATCGCGCGCGGCGACCGCGCCCGCATCGGCGGCGAGCGAGTGCGCTTCGTCCGGATCCCAGCTCGCGGGCGGCTCCCAGATGATGTTCGCGAACTTCTTCTTCACGCCGGAGAGAAACTCCCTCAACGCCGTCTTGTTGCCGCGGCTCGCGGTGAACTCCGGCGGCGCGACGAAGACGGCGACCGTCGCCGCGAGCTCCTTGCCGACCTCGATGAAGTTCTTCATCGCGTTCTCGACGACCTTGCCCTCGCGGAATCCCTCTTGTCCGATCTCGCGCGGAGCGAGCATCGCGAACTTGAATCCGGGCGGCGCTTCGCGTCGCCAACGACGGATGGTCCCCGTCCCCGGCAGCGCGACGTGCGTCTCCTGGACCTCCACGAAGAGGAACTCCTTGAAGTAGCGCGTCGCCGGTACTGGGAAGCCGGCACACCCAATCGTCACCATGCGGCAGGGACGGTACCACGTTTGCTGCGGGGCATACGTGAGCATCCGCGTCGGCTCGCACAGAAGAGCGCGAGCATGAACGTCCCGATCATGGGACTTGTAATGTGCAACCATCGCGCGAAACGCCTTATTTTCGGGCTTGGTCGAGTCCTTGCACCTCGTTCGCTTCGAGCCCAGCCGACAACGGAGGCGCGACGATGTTCGAACGAATCGCTGTGAGCGCGATCGCCGTGATGTTCTTGCCCGCGTGCCTCGCCGAGTCCGAGCTCGCGCCGCGTACGCCCGTGAACGCGCAGATCGTCCAGCACGAAAAGATGAAGAACCCGGACATTCGCGACGGGTTCATGCAGATCGCACAGCCGCTGTACGAGAGCTCGCCTCTGCCGCCGCCACCACGTCGCACGGTGTCGCTCGGGTTCATCGGCGACGAGCCGGTCGGTCTGTACGGCCCGCCGCCCGAGCCGACGTGGGCGCGCCCCTTCCCCTGCCATTGGACGCACACGTGCTGGGTCGCGCCGCCGCAGTACGCGCCGCGGCATCGCTACTACGCGCCGTAGCGCGCGCGACGCATCATTCGTCGACGACGATTGGGTGGCCGAGCACTTTGAGCGCGAGGCGCCGTCCGACGCGGCGTGCGACGGCGCGCGTGGCGTCGCCGTGCGCGAAGAGATCCGCGCGACCGACCGACTGCGTCGCGACGAGATCGCGCGCGCGCACGTCGCCCGTGTCGTGCTCCGCTTCGGCGCCGTCGGCCCGGACGATCCACGCGCGCGCGACGAGCGCGACCTCGACGCCGCGCGCAACCGGCACGACGTTCCCCTTGGGCGCGGACACGGCGTCGCTCGTCGCATCGATGCGCAGCACTTCGATCTCGACGCGCGGCCACCCGTCCCCCGGCGCGAGCGCCCCTTCCCTCGCGAGCTGCTCGCGCGCGCCGCTCACCACTTCGTCCGACGCCGCGGCGTCGGGAACGAGCGACCGATGCAAGTGCACGTGCAACTTCGCGCCATCGTTGCCGGCGTAGAGGGGCGCGTAGCCGCACGACGCGTGCAAGAGGGAGAGGACCGCCAAGACGCCAAGGCGCCAAGACGTTGGTGCGAAGAACGTCATCGCGCTCTCCTTGGCGTCTTGGCGGTCCAACCTCACCCCACGATGAAGTTGAGGATGCGTCCCGGGACGTAGATGACCTTCTTCAAGGTCTTCCCCTCGACATGCGACGCGATCTTCGGATCCGCCATCGCGGCCTCGCGTGCCGTCGCCTCGGGAGCGTCGAGCGCGAGCGTCACCGCGCCCCGCACCTTGCCGTTCACCTGCACGCCGATCTCTGCGGACGCGTCTTTGACGAGCGCGGGATCGAACGCGGGCCACGGTTCGTACGCGAGCGACTCGGTCGCGCCGAGACGCTGCCACAGCTCTTCGCCGAGGTGCGGCGCGAACGGCGACACGATGAGCGCGAGCGACTTCAGCGCCTCGCGCGGCGCCGCGGGCAAGCTGCCGATGTGCTTCACCAGGATCATCATCGCGCTCACGGCGGTGTTGAAGCGCATCGACTCGATGTCGTCGCCGACCTTCTTGATCGTCTTGTGAACGAGGCGCTTCGTCTCGTGATCGTACGCCGCAGGATCGTCGGTCACCTTCCCCGTCGCGACGTTCCACGCGCGATCGAGGAAACCGCGCACGCCCTTGAGCCCCGCCGTCTGCCACGGCTTCACCTGCTCGAGCGGCCCCATGAACATCTCGTAGACGCGGAGCGCGTCCGCGCCGAACTCGCGCACGACGTCGTCCGGGTTGACGACGTTGCCACGCGCCTTGCTCATCTTCTCGTTGTTCTCGCCGAGAATCATCCCTTGGTGGACGAGCTTGGTGAACGGCTCGGCGTGCTTCACCGCGCCGATGTCGAAGAGCACCTTGTGCCAGAAGCGCGCGTAGAGCAGATGCAAGACCGCGTGCTCGGCGCCGCCGACGTAGAGATCGACGGGCATCCACTCGTCGTACGCCTTCTCGCTCCAACCGACGGCGTCGTTGTTCGGGTCCGTGAAGCGCAAGTAGTACCAACACGAGCCCGCCCATTGCGGCATCGTGTTCGTCTCGCGCGCGAACCACTTTCCGTCCCGCTCGAAGAAGCGCCAGTCGGCGATGCGCGCGAGCGGCCCCGCGGGATCGTTGCCCGGCTTGAAGTCCTCGAGGTCCGGCAGACGCAGCGGCAGATCGCTCTCGGCGACGGCGATCGGCTGGTCGTGGCGAACGGTGTACTTTGCATCTTTCTTTCGCGGATCGCCTTCGCAGTCGACCGGAAAGTAGATCGGGATCGGCTCACCCCAGTAGCGCTGCCGCGAGAAGACCCAGTCGCGAAGGCGGTACGTGACGCGCGCGTGCCCTTTGCCGCGCTCTTCGAGCCACTTCGTGACGAGGCCGCGCGCTTCTTCCGTCGGGATGCCGTCGCGGATCGCGACGTCGGCGCGCTGGTGGTATGTGACCGCGCCGTCGTCGTCGTTCGTGTAGGACGCCGCTTGAACGTCGATCGCGGAACCGTCCCTCGGGGCGACGACCTGCACGATCGGGAGCGCGTACGCTTTCGCGAACGCGTGGTCGCGATCGTCATGCGCGGGGACGGCCATGACGGCGCCGGTGCCGTACGTCCCGATGACGTAGTCCGCGACCCAGATCGGCAGCTTGTCGCCGTTGATCGGGTTCACCGCGCTCGCGCCGAGCGCGACGCCGGTCTTCTCTTTGGTCGCGTCGCTGCGATCCATGTCGCTCTTCTTCTTCGCGAGCTCGACGTACGCGGCGACCACGGCGCGTTGGCTGGGCGATGCGAGCTTCGCGACCAGCGGATGCTCCGGCGCGAGCACGACGTAGGTCGCACCCGCGAGCGTGTCGATCCGCGTCGTGAAGACGGTGATCGTGTCGCTCGTCCCCTCGACGCTGAAGATCGCTTCGGCGCCGACGCTGCGACCGATCCAGTGGTGCTGCTTCCCCTTCGTGTCGGGCCAATCGAGCGCCGCGAGATCCGCGTCGAGGCGATCGGCGTATTCGGTGATCCTGAGCATCCACTGACGCAGCGGCAAGCGCTCGACCGGGTGTTGTCCGCGCTCGCTGAGCCCGTCGATGACCTCTTCGTTCGCGAGCACCGTCCCGAGCGCGGCGCACCAGTTGACCGGCACTTCGCTCTGGAACGCGAGGCCGCGCTTGAAGAGCTGCAGGAAGATCCACTGCGTCCACTTCACGTAGCCCGGATCGGTCGTGTCGACCTCGCGATCCCAGTCGTACGAGAAGCCGAGCATCTTGAGCTGGCGCTTGAACGTCGCGATGTTCTTCTTCGTCGTCTCGCGCGGGTGCGTGCCGGTCGCGATCGCGTGCTGCTCCGCAGGCAGACCGAACGCGTCCCATCCCATCGGGTGGAGCACGTCGAAGCCGCGCATGCGCTTGTAGCGCGCGACGATGTCGGTCGCTGTGTAGCCCTCGGGGTGCCCGACGTGGAGACCCGAGCCCGACGGGTACGGGAACATGTCGAGCGCGTACATTTTCGGGCGACCCGCGTGGCGGACGGCGCGGAACGTCGCGTGCTCGTCCCAGTACTTCTGCCACTTCGGCTCGATGGTGGCCGGCTCGTAGCGCTCGCGTTCTTCGAACATGACGGTGCGATTTAGCACTTGTTGCGAGCGATCACACCCGGGAGCGCGGTCTGCGTCGTGCGTTCGATCTTGCGGCGGAGGCGGGCTTTGCGTTTCGACGTGCCCTCTTCGCGCTCGGGGGTGCCGCGCTCGACGAGATCGAGCGCGAGCGCGGGCTCTTTGACGAAGTGCTCGTAGAGCTTCGCGAGCTCGAGGCGCGCGCGCGCGTCGTCGACCGACGCGACGATCTGTTCGAAGTCGTGGAGCGCGCGTTGGCGATCGCCGCGCGCCTTCGCGATCTCGGCGCGGGCGCGGAGCGACTCGGTGCCGGCGCCGCGCTCGACCGCGACGTTCGCCACATCGAGCGCGAGGGCGCTGTCGCCTGCGCGACGAAGCGTGCGCGCGACGCCGACGAGATCCGCCGCCACGAGCTGCGTGCCTCCCCAGCCGGCAGCGCCGGCTGCGCGATCGAACGGTTCGCCATAGAGCCCGACGAGCGACGCCATCGCCACCACGTCCCACCCGTTGTGCTCGACCACACCGAGGAGCGCGCGCGTCTCGCCGGTGCGGAGAAAATGCAGATAGCACGCGCTCACTTCGCCCGACGGCGTGTCGTCGAAGCGCTCGAAGCCGAGGACGTCGCGCTCGATCGACGTGAGGTTGCAGGCGACTCCGCGCGGTTTGTGAAGGCGGCGCGCGACGTGGAGCAGATCGAGGTGCGGCGGCTCTACGGGCGCGTCGATGCGCGCCATCACGAAGCGCGTGCGAAGGAGCGGCATGTCGAAGCTCTTGCCGTTGAACGTCACGAGCATCGACGCTTCGCGAATCCGCGAGCAGACGCGCTCGAGCATCGGCGCCTCTTCGCCGAGCGCACGGACGAGGATCTGCTCGACGACGAGCGCGCCGTCTTGCCAGAACGCGAGGCCGACGAGGAACGCGACGGTGCCGGTGCCGCCGGAGAGGCCCGTCGTCTCGGTGTCGAGGTAGAGCGCGCGCGACGGATCGCACGCGGCGAGCGACGGATCGAGCGCGAGCAGCGCAAGGAGCTCCGCACTCGCGGTGCGCGCGGCGAGGACGGGCGCGCGGCCCGTGCGGTGCGACACGCCGAGGCGGTGCGTGCGAACGTGGAGCGGTCCTAGCGGCGTCTCGGTCGTCACGAACGGGAGATCCTCGGTGTCGACGGCGCGTGGCGGGGCGCGGGGGAGACCGGAACGCGCGGACGAGCGCGCGATGACGGACTCGATGCGCGCGCGCAGATCGTCGAGCAGCTCGCTCTTCGCGTCGTTGCCGCTCGCCGCGCGAGCGTCCGCGGATGAAGCCGGACCGACCGACGACAGACGCGACAGCTTGCTGCGGAGCGACGACACCGAGCACTACGGTACATCCGTGCAGCGCCCGAAGCCAATCCTACGGATGCGCCGGAATGAGCTTCTTCGCGCGGGCGAGCTCGCGCGCGACGTCGATCGCGTCGCCGCGGAGCGCGAACGACTCGTGGAGATCGGCGAGGACGTGCGTCCCCGTCGCTGCGTCGCCGATGCGGAAGAACTCGCGGACGCTCCAGATCTGCGTGACGTTGGCGCCGTGCGCGTGCGCGGCGCGGATCGCGTCGTCGAGCGACTTCGCGCCGCCCGTCGCTTCGCGAATCTTCGCGTCGGCGATCATCGCGAAGAGCGCGCCTCCCCAATACATCGAGTCGATGTCGCGTCGCTCCTCGATGCTCGACGCGCTGCCCTCTCGGCGCACGCCGCGCGGCATCTCTTCGTCGAAGTGCGCCCACAGCTCCGCCTCGCTCATCCAGCCCGCACGCGCGCGAAGGAGCGGCTCGTAGTACGTCGCGAACCCCTCGCCGAGCCAGCGCCCCTCGCCGCGAAACGTAGGCGTGCCGAGGTGAAACAGCTCGTGCACGACGACCCAGTCGACGTGCGTGGCGCCCGGCGCCATGTCGCGCCCGACGAAGAGACAGACGGACGCGCCCGTGAGCGCCATCACGCTCCCGAAACGAACCGCGTCCCCCTCGACGGGTAGGACGAAGATCGTCGCGTCGACCGGGAAGCGCCCGTAAAAGCGCGCATAGAGATCCACCGCCTCGCCGATCCATTTCACGACGAGGTCGTCGGTCATCGTGATCGGTGCGCCGAGGAGCGCGACGTCGATCGCGACGTCGGTGCGAGGAAGACGACGGAGTCGCAGCGGACCGAACGCCGTGTAGCTCCCTTCACCGAGCTCGCTCACACGGAACGCATACCCGTCGCCGCGACGACGCATCCCGAACGCAAACGGCCCGTCGCCCAGCGCGCGCATCGTGACGTCGGCGTCGCCGACGTGCGGTCGCAAGAGCCAGCTCGACACCGGAGCGATCGTGACCCCCTCGACGCTCATCGCGCAGTCGCGATGGCGTCCGCACGACGCGACGAGCGCGGCGAGATCGATGGTGTATCTCGCGACGCAAGGGGCGTGGCAGTCGGAGAGCTCCCACGCGGTATCGTTTCGCGGGGCCGCCTCCCAGCGATCGCCGCGACGCTGCTCGACCTCGCGCACCGCCGGCACCGCGCCCTCGGGGATCACCAGCCACTCCGCTTCGCCCACCGTCATCTCGACGCGAACGAGAGACTCGCCGGCGCGAGGCGCGGTGACGACGTACTGCCACGTGGCCAGCGCGCTCGTCGGTGCTCGCGCCGGCGCGCACGAGAGGAGCGCGATCACGACCAGGAAGAGAACGAAACGCCGCTTGATCATTCCGCGCCACCCGGCCATGAAAACCTGTCGACGAGCACCGGCGCGCTGCCGCCGACCGGATCGACGACGCCAATGACGAAGACGTCGACCTTCGACGGTCCGCCGTCCTTGGGCTCGCGGACGCGCAACCGGACGAAGTGCTTGAAGCCCGCGATCCCGAGCGCTGCGAATGGCTGCGCGTGGTTCAGGCCGAGGCGCGCGATCGTCGCCAGCATCGCGCCGAACGCGCAGCCGCTCGCGAACGTCGAGAGGACGAGCGCGAGCGCGCCGGCGAGGAAGCGGCCCGTTCGACTACCGCCGATCTCGTCGATCCCGACGACGTCGGCGCCGACACCGAGCGCGATCGGCAGCGCACCGATGAGCACGCCGAACAAGATCGACACCGGCGCGACCACGCTCGCCTTGTGACGGCCCCACCCGATGAGGAGCGCCGTCGCGATGGCGGTGAGCACGCTGCCGACGACCGCGGCGACGACCGCGCCGTGGAGCCCGTCGCGGAAGTATGCGTAGAGCGCCATCGCGTCGCCGACGGCGCAGAGGCTCGTGATGATCCACCCCGCGCCGCCGCGGGCGACGTGCCACGGGAGGCGTTTGCACATCGTCCACGACGCGCGTGGGCCGGGGAACTCGACGTCGCGCGCGTAGGCCGCACCGCCCTGCGGAATGCGTGCACCTTGCAAGAATGCGCCGCCGCCCCCCGCGACGACGTGCACGCTCTTGTGTTCGCGCGAGCGCTCGTAGTGGTGCGTGTCGCCCGCGAGGACGAGCGTCGGATCGCGCGACGGATCGACGGCGATCGTCTCGAGCGTCGCGACACCGTTCGGGCGCACCTCGCCCCACGCCCGCGCGGGATCCGGCATCAGCACGACGCGCGCCGCGCCCGGCGCCGACTTGAAGTACGCGCGCTGCCGCGGATCGACGCGGCGAAGCTGACGATCGACGCCGAACAGCTCGAGCCCGCGCGCGAGCTGCAGTCGAAAGTAGCTGGCGTGCTGCACCGGCACGTAGCCCGCGAGCGCCATCGCCCCCGGCTTTTTCACCGTCTCGCCGCTCGCGAACGCCTCGGCCCACGCGAGCACGGGATTTTCCTCGGGGTGCGGGTGGAGCGCCTCGGTGAGCTCCGTCGGATCCTCGAACGTGCACGGCGCTTGGCAGAGACGCGCGAAGCCATCGAGCCCGTCGTACCAGTCGTGGTTACCGGGGATCGCGAGGAGCACGCGCGGCTTGGCGCCGGCGACGAGCGGCTCGAGCACGCGGTTCCACGGTCCGACGAGGCGGCGCGTCATCTCGCGCACCGTCGCGACCGGGTACGCGAGATCGCCGCCGAGGATGAGAACGTCGCCGCGCGGAAGGGCGAGCTTCGCGCCGTCCGTCGAGTCGGGATCGTCTACCTCGTACTCGCCCACGAACAAACGCGCGACCGCTTCGCTGACGGTGACGTCGTCACCGCTGTCGGCAACGAAATCGATCCAGAGCTCGCCGCCGAACGCTCCCGTGAGCGTCTCGTTCCTCTTGGCGCCGCGCGGCTCGAGCACGGCGACGACGCGGCCGAGGAGCTCGCGCGGCGAGTCGGGGATCATCCATTGGCGCGAGTCGACGCTGTCGGTCGCGATCGCCGACGCGAGCAAGTGACGGACGTGCCCCCAAAACGCGGTGAAGCCGAACCAGGCGATGGCGCGTGGCTTGTTGCGACCGCGCGCGCAGCGAACCCGCGAAGAGTCGGCGGGTGCGGGCGCGAGGAAGTGACGAGTCGTGGTCACTTCGCGACGTACTCCATGCTCACCCAGAGAGAGCGCGACTCGCCCGCGGCGATCTCGAGGAGCGACTCGCCCGTGTTGAGCGCGTCCGCAGGCGCCGTCCACGGCTCGACGCACACGAAGTCGCGACCGCCGAGCGTCCATACGACCCAACGCGTGTGCTCTGGCGAAGCGCGAATCGCCAGGCGCGCGCCGTCACCCCACGTGAGATCGCCGTCCGTGCCGCCGTGATCGAGCAAATGCGAATCGACCTCTTTCGCAGTGAGGTCGAAGCCCGCAAACGGAACGATCTGCTTCGTCACGTTGTCGAAGGCGCGCGTCGCACGGGTCGAGATCCGCGCGCGCGCCTTGTCCGCGTCCGCGACGCGAAAATACGGATGGAGGCCGAACGCAAACGGCATCGGCTCGCGCCCGGTGTTCTCGATGCGCGCGTCGATGCG
>JAYVXB010000780.1:0-10170 GCA_043785585.1 Deltaproteobacteria bacterium
TCGCTCACCGACTACGGCGTCTTCATCGGCATCGAAGAGGGCGTCGACGGCATGGTCCACAAGAGCGACATCTCGTGGACGGCCAAGGTCAACAACCCGTCGGACCTCTATCACAAGGGTGACGACGTCGAGGCCATCATCCTGAGCATCAACCACGACGAGAAGAAGGTCTCTCTCGGCGTGAAGCAGCTCTTCGATGATCCGTGGCCGACGATCTTCAACGAGCTGCCGCCGGGCAAGGTCGTGCACTGCAAGGTGCTCTCGATCGTGGACTACGGCGTGTTCGTGAAGGTGCGCGAGGGCGTCGAGGGGCTCGTCCCCACGAACGAGCTCGTCGAAGGCAAGGACGAGGCGGGCGAGGTCAAGCCGTTCAAGATCGGCGACGAGTTCGACGCCGAGATCGCCAACATCGACTCGCAGGATCGCCGGCTCACGCTGTCGATGCGCGTCGGTGAACACGCGACGGGCGCGAGCGCAGGCGGCAGCACGGAGAAGGCGGCGACGCCGAAGGCCAGCAAGGCGCCGAAGAAGTCGGCGGCGGCAGAGGCCAGCGGCGGAACCATCGGCGATCTCATCAAGCAGAAGCTCGCCGGCAAGCTCGCGATCGAGAAGGACAAGGCCGAGGACTCGGACGAGAAGGCCGAGGACGAGGCGAAGACCGAAGACAGCGAGTAATCGCTCGACGCGGTAACGGTGAGGCGGCGGTCTTCGCAAGGAGGCCGCCGTTCTGCTTGAGTCGCGAGCGAAAGCGTGTGCCCGTGCGAACCTGCACGGGCACCTCGTTTTGTCTGCACGGCGCGGCGGCGCGGGGCTATCGTCCGCCGCGATGACGACGCCGATCTGGGCTCCGTGGCGGATGGACTACGTCCGCGGTGAGCGAAACGCGGCGTGCATCTTCTGTGATTTCGCGGCGGCGCCCGTGTCGGCGTTGCGCGAGAAGCTCGTGCTCGTGGTGCAGCCGCTCGCGCTCCTCTGCCTCAATCGGTACCCGTTCACGACGTCGCATCTGCTCGTCGCGCCGCGCCGTCACGTCGCCGATCTCGCCGAGCTCCGCGACGACGAATACGCGGCCGTCACCGAGCTCGTTCGCGCGGCCGCGATCCGCGTGCGTCGCGCGGTCGGCGCCGAGGCGCTCAACATCGGCTTCAACCTCGGCAAGGCCGCGGGCGCGGGGATCGCCGACCACCTGCACGGCCACGTCGTGCCGCGATGGACGGGCGACACCAACTTCATGCCCGTCATCGCCGACGTCCGCGTCATGCCCGAGTACCTCGATCAGGCCTGGGCGCACCTCTACCCGCACTTCGCCGATCTCCCGGGCGAGCGCGCGCCCGCGCCATGACCGGCGATCTCACCTCGCTCACCTCGCTCACCTCGCGCTGGCGACGCCCCGTCTTCCTCGCAGCGAGCGCGATCGGTCTCGTCGCGGTCGTCATCGCGGCGCGCGCGGTCATCTTGCCGTTCGTCCTCGCGATCCTCATCGCGTACGTCCTGTTCCCGCTCGTGGCATCGGTCGAACGCCGACGCTTGCCGCGCGCCGCCGCGATCCTCATCGTCTACGCGCTCGTCCTCGGCACGATGGGGCTCTTCGTCCGCTTCGCCGTCCCGCGCCTCGGCCAAGAGCTCGGAAACCTCCGCAACGAGGTGCCCGTTCTCGCGCGCGAGGCGAAGGATCGCTGGATCCCTTGGGTGCAAGAGAAGCTCAAGTCGGTCGGGATGACGCCCGTCAAAAAGGAAGACGACGACGACGTCTCCGACGAGCCCGCGATCGTCGCGCGCCAGCAGGCCGACGGGACGATCGCGATCGACGTCGGCAGCGGCATCGAGATCACCGAGACGAAGACCGGCTACATCGTCGCGCCGGTGAAGGAACGCAAAGACGAGCCCTTCGATCCGAACCGCCTGATCGCCTCGGCCGTCGGCAAGAGCTTCGTCTACGCGCAAGACAACGCGCTCGAGGTCGCGCGCATCGGCCGCGACATCGTCGCCGGCATCAGCCGCGCGGTCTTCCTCTTCTCGATCACGCTGATGCTCGCGGCGTACATCATGATGACGCGCGAGAAGATCTACGCCTTCTTCAAGTCGCTCGCGCGCCCGTCGAGCCGCGCGCGCTTCGACCAGCTCGTCGGACGGATCGATCGCGGCTTGTCGGGCGTCGTGCGCGGGCAGCTCATCATCTGCCTCGTCAACGGCGTCCTCAGCGCGATCGGCTTCGCGATCGTCGGGCTCCGGTATTGGCCGGTCATGGCGCTCATCGCGATGGTGTTCTCGCTGATTCCGATCTTCGGATCGATCATCAGCACGATCCCCGCGGTCGCGGTCGGCCTCACGCAGGGGTTCGGCACGGCGCTTTTCGTTCTGTTGTGGATCGTCGGCATCCACCAGCTCGAGGCGAATTTTCTCAACCCGAAGATCATGGGCGACGCAGCGAAGATTCATCCAGTCCTCGTGGTGTTCTCGCTCCTGGTCGGCGAGCACTGGTTCGGCGCGGTCGGCGCGCTCTTGGCCGTGCCCTGCATGTCGCTCGCAAAGAGCCTGTTTTTGCACTTCCGCGAGATCGCCAACGCGAGCGATCCCGAGCTCGCGGCCGAGCCGGTCGCCGCCCACAGCACGGCGCCTCCGCCCGCCTGAACCCGTGCGGTTTGCACGCGAGCGCACATCGCGGTAGACGCATCCCGTGTCGGAAGAGCCCAAGAAACTCAAGAAGAAGAAGAGCGTCGCGACGATGCAGAAGGAGCTTCGCGATCTGTCGAAGCCCGATCCCTCGACGCCGCAGAAGCCTTCCCTCGATCTGAAGAAGATCTTCACCCGCATCGGCCTCGTCGTGGCGGTGCTCTGGGCCATTGCGATCGCGGTCTGGTCGGTGTCGAAGAGCGCGATCCCGTTCGTCGTCGTCGGCCTGATCACCGCGACGATCGCCGGCGTCGGCGTCTGGGTGACGCGCTTCATGAAGAAGCAGCAGGCGCTCGGGGCGATCCTCCAAGGTGCCGACACCGAAGAGGGGCGAAAGTCCGCGCTCGAGCAGATCGCCGCGAACTACAAGCCGGGCGACACGCAGGCGACGCTCGCGCGCGCGCAGCTCGAGATGCAGGAGGATCCGAAGAAGGCGCTCGTGACGCTCGAGTCGATCAACCTGTCGAAGCAGCTCGGCCCGGTCGCGGACCAAGTGCGCTCGATGCGCGCGATGATTCACCTGACCATGGGCGACACGAAAGAAGCGCGCGCGCTCGTCGACGCGATGGAGATCGGCAAGCAAGAGGACGTGAAGACGCGAGCGATGTTCGCGAGCGTCGCGGCCGAGACGTGGGCACGGACGGGTCAGGCGAAGAAGGCGATCGAGATGCTCGATCTCTTCAACCCGGACGATCCCGAGCTGTCCGAGCTGCGCGTTCAGATCTGGCGCGCGCGCGCGTTCGCGTACGCCGGGAACAACGACATGAAGGGCGCGGGGCGCGCGCTGAAGAAGCTCGGCGAGATGAACCCGCAGCTCCTCGGCATGTTCGCGATGGGGAAGAAGGTCCATCCGATCCTGCAGCACGAGGCGAAGCAGCTCCTCATGAAGAGCGGCGCCGTGCAGCGGAAGATGGTGCGTCAGCGGATGTAGTCGGCAGCATTGTGCCGATGGTCGCAACTCACTGTTCGACGCGACTCGTCGGCAGCGCCGGGCTCATCCCATCTTCCTGCAGGCCCAAAGCGAGCCGCAGGAGGAACCGCCCCATGGCACTCGAAAACTGGAACATCGACACCGTTCACTCGACCATCGGCTTCACGGTCCGGCATCTCATGGTCTCGAAGGTCCACGGACTCTTCACGAAATGGGAAGGGACGTTCGCGTTCGACGAGGAGAAGCCGGCGAGCTCCCGCGTCGAGGTGAAGATCGACGTCGCGAGCGTCGATACGCGTGAGCCGCAGCGCGACGCGCACTTGCGGTCGGGTGATTTCTTCGAAGCCGAGAAGTTCCCGCACATCACCTTCAAGAGCACGGCGGTCGAGCGCGCAAAGGACGATCACTTCAAGGTGACCGGCGATCTCACGATGCGCGGAGTCACGCGGTCCGTCGTCCTCGACATCGAGTTCGCGGGCCGTCAGGCGCACCCGCAGATGGGGGAGCGCGCCGGGTTCTCGGCCCGCGCGAGCATCAACCGCAAGGACTTCGGCGTGAGCTTCAACCAGGTGCTCGACACGGGCGGCCTCGCCGTCAGCGAGAAGGTCGACATCAACATCGACATCGAAGCGACCCGGGCGGCAGCCGTCAAGGCGGCCTGATCCGCGGCCACGCGAACCGTTCGGCCTTCCGGAGCTGCGGCGCGGCGACACCGCATCCACTCGCTCGCTCGGTTTGTTGTTGACCGACCATCGAGCGCGTGACCCCATGGGGGGGCCGATTCAGGCGGGGGAGGGTTCGATGATCCCGAGATTGTACGCGAAAGCAAAGACGTTCATGGGGGTTGGGATTGTGGTGAGCGTCGCGGCCCAGGCTGCGACCCATCTCGTCGGGGGCGTCGCTGGGGTGGGGACCGTTCTCGGCTTCGTGTCGCTCGGCGGATTCGTCGCGTACATGTACGGTTGCGGTGAATACGCCAAGGCGAAGGGACGCGAGGGCTACGTCGGCTTGCTCGGGTTCTTCTTCCCCATCGGGCTAGCCATTCTCATCTGGTACGTCGACGACAAGTCGGCGCAGCTCCCGCCTGCGGCGACCTGACCGCTTCGTCGAACAACCTGCACGTCGATTCGGGCGACGCCAAACCGCGCCCAGCTCCGTGGTTCGGCGTCGCGGCTACATCCCCTCCCAGTACGTCCCTTTCAATCGCTCCGCGCGCTTCCCCTCGGTCGCCTTGACGAACGCGACGAAGTCCGCGAGTTGCTTGTCGAGGCGGCTGCCGAAGGCCTGAGTCCATCCCTTCTCGAGCGACATGGTCTTGTCGCCGATGAGCTCTGCCACCTTCGCCATGCGCTGCGTCACCTCTTCGGTGCCGTGCATGCCTGCGTGCGCGCGCAGGAACTCGACGAAGCAAACGCCAGCGATACCGATGTCGACGCTCACGGTGGGCGTGTGTTTGGGATCGTGCGGGCCGAGACGAGCCGCCTCCGCTGCTTGGGGCCCCGTGAGCTTCGCATAGTAGTCGGCGGCAGCTTGCTTGGTCGCTGCCGGGGCGGCGATATTCGCCTTCGCGAGGAACTCTCGCGCGCTCGTGCGCGCGCGCCCCTCTGAGAGGAGCGCAGGAAAAGCGCCGCAGACGCGCCAGTCTTGAAGGTGGGTGAGCTCGTGCGCGATCGTCGCGTCGGAATCCTGCGTCTCGAAGTACGGCTCTCCGATGATGAAATGGTCGGCGTCCGTCGTCATGCCGAAGACGTTCGGGTACTTGGCTTTCATCGTTTCGTTCCCGTACAGGCCAATCGTGAATGGCTTCGACGTGATCTTCTTCTTCGCCGTCTCGGACCATGCGTTGACGACGAGGAGCCCCTCGAACGTCGAATCGGCACGCTTTGCGAACGATCTCGCGGTCTCTTCGGGGATCGCCTTTTCGGACTCGATCCGCACGAACCTCCCCACGAACTCCTTGACCAGCGGGCCGGCCGCGCTGTCCGACGCGGAGGGCGGCGCACCGCTCGGCGCCAAGGGCGTCGCGACGTGCGGAGGCTCGCCCCCATGCGAGCCCGCCTCCGGAGCCATCGTGCCCGCGGTGCCCACGCCGGGTGCCCCCGACTTTTTCGGTGGGCCGTTGCAAGCCGCGGCGAGCGAGAGCAGCGCGATGAACGAGAACGATGGTCTCATGAGGCCTCCCCGATTGCCGAGTCTGTCGAAAGTCAGTGGAGGATATTGGCGCTGACGGTCGCGAGGTCCGTCGTGCCGCCGCGACGATGATCGGTTTCTTTTTCGGCTATGTCGAGAAGCCCGTGACGTCTCCGACTCCCTAGTAGAACGTGGCTTCGCGAAGGGGCCACATCACCCGGGAGCTAGACATGCAAGCCAAGAAGATTTCTTCGTTCTTGTGGTTCGAGTCGAACGCCGAGGTCGCGGTCGAACGCTACGCCGCGATCTTCGGTGCCGATTGCACCGTGTCGGGGACGTCGTTCGAGCTGTTCGGCCAGCGCTTCGTCGCCTTCAACGGCGGCCCCCACTACAAGCTCAACGAGGCGTTCTCGATCATGGTCGAGTGCGAGAGTCAGGACGAGATCGATCGCCTGTGGGAGGCGCTGATCGCCAACGGCGGTGCGCCGAGCCGTTGCGGGTGGCTCAAGGATCCATTCGGCGTCTCGTGGCAGATCGTGCCGAGGCAGCTCACGGCGTTGCTCCGCCATCCGGACTCGCAGAAAGCCGCGCGCGTCCTCAAGGCCATGATGGCGATGACCAAGCTCGACATCGCCGCGCTCGAAGGCGCCTGAGAAGATCGCGTCATGAAATTCATGCTCATGATGAACCATCCCGGCAAGGTGGCGTACGCGACCACCCGCTGGGCTCCGGCCGAGCTCAAAGCGCATATCGGATTCATGAAGGACTTTGCCGCCAAGCTTTCCGAACGCGGCGAGCTCGTCGGCGCCGAGGGGCTCGCGGGACCGGAGCAGGCGAAGCTGGTACGTGCATCGTCCGACGGAGAGCCCATCACGGACGGCGTGTTCCCGGAGTCGAAGGAGTTTCTCGCCGGGTACTGGACTGTCGACGTGGAGAGCGCCGAGCGCGCCTACGCCATCGCGGCGCAGGCCTCGCTCGCGCCCGGGCCGGGCGGCAAGCCGCTGTTTCTCGGCATCGAAGTGCGCCAGGTCATGAGCGCACCGCTGCCAGAGTGAACGAGCTCCTTCGAGAGCTCGCGCCGCAGGTCTTGGGCGCGCTCGTGCGCAGGCATCGCGATCTCGGTGCGTGCGAAGACGCGCTGCAAGAGGCGTTGGTGGCCGCCGCGGAGCAGTGGCCAGAGGACGGGCTCCCCGAAAGCCCGCGTGCCTGGCTGATTCACGTCGCGCGCCGCCGCCTCACGGACGGTGTGCGGTCGCAGTCGTCGCGTCGTGAGCGGGAGGCGATGGTCGTGAGCCTGGTGCCCGCCGAGGCGCAGGAGCACCTCGTCACGGTCGACGACACGCTCGATCTGTTTTTCATGTGCTGTCATCCGTCGCTGTCGAGCGCGTCGGCCACGGCTCTCACGCTCCGCGCGGTCGGAGGCCTCACCACCCGAGAGATCGCCCGCGCCTTTCTCGTGCCCGAAGCGACGATGGCTCAACGTCTGAGTCGCGCGCGGCAGACGATTCGTGAGTCAGGCATCCCGTTCGAGACACCCGACGCCGCCGAGCGCGCCGACCGGCGAGCCGCGGTCACGCGCACGCTGTACTTGATCTTCAGCGAAGGGTACGTCGCCAGCGCGGGGACGGACCTGCAGCGGATCGACCTGTCCGCCGAAGCCATTCGTCTCACGCGGCTTCTTCATCGGATCTCGCCCGCGGACCCCGAAGTCATGGGCCTGCTCTCGCTCATGCTCTTGACCGACGCTCGACGCGAAGCGCGTACGGACGACGCAGGCGCGCTCATCCCCTTGGATGCGCAGGACCGATCGCGCTGGAACCGCGATGCGATCACCGAGGGCACCGCGCTCGTCACGTCCGCCTTCGCGATCGGAGCGGTCGGCCCCTACCAGCTGCAGGCAGCCGTCGCGTCCCTTCACGACGAGGCGAGCAGCACCGAGACGACGGATTGGCCGCAGATCCTCGCGCTCTACGACGTGCTCCTTCGCATCAGCGACAACCCCATGGTGGCCCTCAACCATGCCATCGCCCTGGCCATGGTGAAGGGGCCCGAGGCGGGCCTGTCGAAGCTCGACGAGCTCGCGCGGGATGCACGCCTGAGAGGCCACCATCGCCTCGACTCCACGCGCGCGCATCTGTTCGAGCGCGCCGGAAACCGAACCGCCGCCATCGCGGCCTTCGAACGCGCCGCGGCCCAAACCGCCAGCACGCCGGAGCGAGACTATCTGCGCCTGCAGGCTGCTCGCCTGCGAGAAGAAGGCCGAGGGGGCTCGTGAACCCAGAGAGGCATCCGACCGGCCCGCTCGACGATGATGACCCTCTGCGTACGATCGGATCGTGTAGTGCGCGAAGCTATCGTGTTGCACGCGATGCGTACGCGACATATGCGATCGTATCGTAGGACATGCGAAGTGACCGCATAGGCAACGTAGAGATCGTAATTGACGCGAACATTTCGTCGATCGTACGAGCTCATCGCGTACGATCGGTCTTTGGAGGTGATGCGACGCGATGGCGACCAAAGCGAAGAAAGCGCGAGCTTCGAGGCTCGCAAGCGCCCGACGGTCCGAGTCGCCTCTGCAGCGTCCTCTCGTGACGCCGGAGCCGCCAAAGCACTGGAAACCGGCGAAGAACCGGTCGCCGCTGAGGAACCGTCCGCGAAAGCGCGAGCGCTACGTCGCGACGCGGATCTTCGAGCAGGTCAGCGAGGGGAAGCACCGGTACAAAGCCGCGTTCGGAGAGCTCGCGCCCGAGCCCGAGAGGCTCCTGAAGCAGCTCGACGTCGCCATCGTCCTCGAGCGCGAGCGCGTGCTCGCGACCGCGTGGCTCGCGTACCTCGAAGAGGAGTCGCAGCGCGCTTGGGCGGACGCCGCGCAGGCGGTTCGTCGCTTGGCGACCGTGTACGGGCTCGTCGAGAAGGTGCGCGGCAAGCCCGCCGGCTTCGACGCCGTCGCGTTCTTCAAGGAGGCGCGGAGCGCGGCGGCCAAGAAGGCGGGGGCGACGAAGAGGGCGAGGCGCGCGAAGTGAGTGGAGTGAGTGCGCCGGGCAGAGGCGCGAGGCGCGGAGGGTCTACCAGCTTGCGCGGACGACGACGCCACCGACCGTCGGCACCGCCTGAATGCGCGCGGTCTGCGCGGTGTGCGCGCTCGGTGCGACGAGCCAGAGCGTGACGCCGGTCGCCGCGAGCGCGCCGCCGACCACGAACAGGATCGTCGACGTCGTCGCCGCGCTCTTCGCGTCGTGAAGCGTTCGCGCGCTGTCGTCCGTCGGGCAGGTCGTCCCATTGCAGCCCGCATCGGCGCGCTTGCGCGCGGCCTCCACTCCGAAGAACGCGCCAACGGCGAGCGCGACGGCGCCGGCGCCCGCGGTCACGATCCCGACGCTTCGCATCTTGTCGCCGGAGCCCGTCGGCGCCAGAGCGCGCGCGTCGGGCGTGAGAGGCGCAGCGGGCGACGCGACCGGGGGAACGACGGCGGGCGGTGGCGACGGCGGTGCGGCGTCCGGTGGAGCGTCCTCGAGATCGGGGATCGGTACGCTCGTCGTCAGCCCGTCCGCCTTCGTGTCGACGGTGGTCGACCAGCTCTTCTTCTTCGACGCCGTCGCCGACACCGTGTGGCGCCCCGGCTCGACGGCGAGCGCCACGCCGAGGCTCGCCGCGCCGACTTGCAGATCGTCGACGCGAAGGACCACGTCGATCGGCAGCGCGCCCGTCGCGCCGATCACGAGCTTGGGAACGATCCTGTCGATCCGCGCAAGCTCCGTCGCGACCTCGTCGGCGCGCGCGTCACCCACCGAGCGCGCGAGGTTGAGCGCTTGCTGCCACCGCGCGCGCGCGCTGACGAGCCGCTTCTCGTGCTCCTCGCACGTCGCGAGCTTCGCGAGCGCGCCGACGGACGCCTGCAGCCGCACGCTCTCGGCGAGCTTCGGGCACGCCGCCGCGTAGTCGCCGCGCTTCATGAGATCGCGTCCGGCGTTGAAGAGCTCCGTCGACGCGGCCTGATCGTCGGCGCGCGCGGGCGAGGAGAACGCGAGCGCCGCGACGAGAACGCAGCAGGAGACCGCGCGGACGGTCATTGGCGATCGAAGCTGTCGCGAGGCACGGACGAAGGCTTGGCGGAAGCGCGGGGAGGGGGGACGAACGGGCGCGCGGCGTCCGAAGCGGATTCGGTCGCGGTCGCGGTCGCGGTCGCGGTCGCGGTCGCGGTCGCGGTCGCGGCCGGGTTCGCGGTCGGCGTCGTCGTGGCTACCGATTGCCCTGACGCCGCGCTGGGTACGTCGTCCGCGCGCCGCGACAGCATCGTCCCCGCCACGACCCCGATCGCCACGAGCAACGACGCCAAGAGACCCACGCGGACCCAGCGCGATCCTGGCGTCGCCGTCACGCGCGCCGCCGTCCCGACGAGCGACGATGCTTGCGGTGCGCTCGGCGACGTCGAC
>JAYVXB010000781.1:0-10134 GCA_043785585.1 Deltaproteobacteria bacterium
TGGCCGCCCGCCGTCGAACGCGACGGTCGACGGCATCGAGCCGAACACCGCCGTCGTGCGCTCGATCTCGGCGAGCCGGGTCGCTCGCGCCCTGACGACTTCAACGTCCGTGACGAACGCGTCCACATTCGCATCCGGTGCCAGCGTCCCGCTCGCGCCCTCGGCCTCGACACCATTGGCCGTCGCTGGCGCCACCGCGGCGTCGTCTCCGGTGCCGCCGACGCCGGTGCCGCCGACGCAAACGATCGCTCGCCCGCCGTCGGTGAAGACGAGCGCGGCGGCCCCCGCACCGCCGCCGCCCAACTGCACATCGCCGTATCGGGTGGACGAGCGCGGCATCAAGCACATCAAACCGGAATGCCTCTCCCCGTGACCGAGAAGGGTCCCCTTGCCATGCGCGCGTCCGTGGGGTGGAAATCAGGCGTCGTGCTCGTCGTCGCCAGCATGCTCTCGACCGGGGTACGCGAGGCGGCGGCCGACGTGAAGGACGACGTTGCTGCCTGCCTCGCCGCGCACACGACCTCGCAGGCTTTGCGACTGGACGGCAAGCTCGTCGAAGCCAAGAAGGCACTGCTCGTGTGCGCGCAAGACAAATGCCCGAGCATCGCGCGCGTGGACTGCACACGGTGGCTCGGTGAAGTCGAGGAGAGCCTTCCGACGATCGTCGTCGCGGTCAAAGACGTGCACGGTCGTGCCATGGCACGCTTCACGCTCTCCATTGACGACGTGAAAATCACGGAGAGACGGGCGGGCGGAGCGCTGTCGATCGACGCGGGAGAGCACACGTTCCGGATCGAGCTCGACGACGGTCCCCCCATCGTCGAGAAGCGCGTCGTACTCCAAGGCAAGAAGAACCAGGAGCTCTTGTTCGAGCGCTCGGCGCCCGCGCCGTCACCGCCGGCGTCCACGACGACGTCACGTCCTCCGACTGCGTCCCCGCCGCCACGCCCCGCAACTGCCTCCACGATGACGTGGGTGCTAGCGGGAACGACGGTGCTCGCTCTCGGGAGCTTTGCCTATTTCGGGCTCACGGGCATGCGCGACGAAGATCGTTTGCGCGGGTCGTGCCCACAATGCTCGCGGAGCGACCTCGACGGGATCAAGCAGAAGTACCTCGTCGCCGACATTTCATGGATCCTCGCGATCGTCGCCGGCGGCGGCGCCGCGATATTGCATTTCACGCGCTCGCAAAGCGATTCCCCATCATCGGCGTCACGATGAAGCGCCCGCGCGCGATGCGGCGGTTTGCTTCCGCGCTGGCGATCGTCACTGCGCTCTCTGCAGCGTACGTCGTCAGTTGCTCACTCCGAAACTTCGACGACATTCCTTTTCCGGGCGACGACGCGTCCGCTCACCTCGACACCGGCGCACCAAACGACGCGCACCTTTTCGACACGGGCAACGATGCCGACGGTGGCCTGGTCGACGCAGCAGCCACGTGCGACGCGGATCTCGCGAGCGAGCCCCGCAACTGCGGGAGCTGCGGGCACGATTGCCTTCGCGGCGATTGTCAGCAGGGGAAATGTCAGCCCTTCATGCTGTCCGACGCGGCGGGAACGCTCTCGGTCACGACGAGTGGCGGCATCGTCTTCTGGACGGAGAGTAACCCGTATCGCGTCGTCGGCGCGCCCACGGACGGCGGCGCGGCGCGCATCAGCGCGACGTTCAACACCCAAGTGAACTTCATCGCCGCCTACGGCGGAGTCGTCTCGATCGTCGATTTTTGGGGTCGCGTCTATCGGTGCCCGGCGTCCCTGGTGAACTGCGATATTTCGCCTCCGATCTTCGTCGGGACACAAGAGGGCGGTCGCGCGGTCGCGGCAGACGACGGCGGCACGTATTGGGCTGCGCAGTCCATCACCGACGCCGGGACGAGCATTCGTCGCTTTGACCCCAATGGCGACGCGGGCGTCGTCGAAATAGGCCACATGCCGACGTCCCACTACGTGAGCGCTCTGGCCGTCGACGACACGTTCGTCTACTGGCCTTCCCCGAGCGCGCCTTCACAGGTCTGGCGCACGCGCAAGGACGGGACCGGTCCTGCGGGCGGCGAGGTCATCGCCTCGGGCCTGACGAATCCATACGGCGTCGCGGTCGACGGGACGCGGCTCTATTGGGCGGACATCGTCGACGGTGTCCGAGCAATGAACAAGGCGACCGACGCTTCGGTCTCCTTGGTGAGCAATCGCCGGACGTACTTGCTCGCGATCGATCCGAACAATTTCTATTGGACCGACACCCTGCCGGACGGCGGCGTCTTTGGTTGCGCGTTCAGCGGCGGATGCGTCGCGACGCTGCGAGCGTACGCGACGGGAGAGAGCTATCCCGCGGCCATCGCCGTGGACGACAAGAGCATCTTCTGGACTCGGTTCCCCCCCGGTGGCGCCGCGGGCGGCGTCATGCAGGTCGTCAAATGACGTCGACGGCGTGGCAGCGCGCGCCGCGTGGCGTATGTTCCTCGGTGCATGGCCGTCGAGCCGACTCACGACACGCTGAGTGAAGCGGCGCACCGCGGGCCGAACCACCGCGCGCGCACCGAGCCTCATCTCGTTCTCGCGCTCGAGTGCGATCGACCGCTCGGTGGCGGAGCGCGCTACTCGCTCGCGGATGTCGACGAGGTCGTGGTCGGTCGCGGTGCGGCGCGCGAGGTGTCGCGCGGGATCGACGGGGGTGGCGGGCGGCTGATCGTCGGCGTCGCGGATCGCTGGATGTCCGCGACGCACGCGACGATCTTTCGTCGGGCCGGCGCTTGGGTGGTGGAGGACGCAACGTCGACGAACGGCACCTTCGTCAACGGAACGCAGATTACGAGCGCCACTAGCCTGGCGAGCGACGATCTCGTGGAAATCGGGCACACGCTCTTCTACCTGCGCAGCGGGCTCGAGGTACCGAGCAACGCGGCCGACGGCGCTGGCGACGCTTCCGAGCCCACGCGGACGGTGCGAATGGCGACGCTCGTCCCGACCCTCGCGGCGCAGCTCGACGCGCTCGCCCGCGTCGCACCGACGGACATCCCCGTCTTGCTGCTCGGACCGACCGGTACGGGGAAGGAGGTCATGGCGCGCGCGATCCACGAATTGTCCGGCCGCGCGGGGCCCTTCGTCGCCGTCAACTGCGGAGCGCTCCCCGAGTCGCTCCTCGAGAGTCAGCTCTTCGGTCACGTGAAAGGAGCGTTCTCCGGAGCGCAGCGAGACGCCGTGGGATTCGTGCAGTCCGCGCACCAGGGCACGCTCTTCCTCGACGAGATCGGCGAGCTCTCGATGCGCTCGCAGGCGGCGCTCCTGCGCGTGCTCGAAGAGCACGAAGTGGTCCCCGTCGGCGCGACGCGACCGATTGCGGTGAACAGCCGCGTCGTCGCTGCGACGCATCGACCGATCGACGAGCTCGCCGCGCGCGGCGGCTTTCGCAGCGATCTCCTCGCGCGCCTGACTGGGCTCTCGGTCACGCTCCCTGCGCTCCGAGATCGACGCGACGACCTCGGGATCCTCGTCGCCGACATCCTGCGCGACATCGCCCCCGCGCGGGCGCAGTCACTGTCCTTCGCGATCGACGCCGGACGCGCGTGCGCGGTCTACGATTGGCCCCTCAACATTCGCGAGCTGCGACAGGCGTTGCGGCTCGCCATCGCGATGACCGACGGCGCCGTCATCGAGCTCTCTCACCTGCCAAAGGCCATCTCCGCCGCTCGCGCCCCGCGACCGCGGCAAGAGGCGGCGGCGCTCTCGATCGAGGACGAACGACTGCGCGCCGAGCTGCTCGCGCACTTGGATCTCGCAGGCGGGAACATCAGTGAGGTGGCGCGTGCGATGGGACGCGCCAGGACGCAGGTTCATCGGTGGCTCAAGCGCTTCTCGATCGACCCCGCGTCCTTCCGTAAGTAAGACGCCGACGCCTTCGGACGTCTCGCCGACACACGTCACATGAAGCAGTGTCACGGTGTGACATGGAGCCTGCGCGAAATGCCGTGACGGCGCGTCAGTCGCGCATACGTGCGGCGCCGTCTCCTCGCCACGATCGCATCGAGCACGGCGCGCTCATTGCTCTCGTCGCATTGCGCGCCATCGACGAAGTGCTTGACCGAGATTCGCTCGCGGCATCGAGATCGCGTGGTCGCGCCAAGGAGCAAATCCCATGAGGCGATATCTCGGATTCGTCACGGTGCTCGTCGTCGCCGCGTGCGGCGGTACGGGCACGTCGCCCGACGGCAACCCCCCGGAGGCCGTTGCGGAGAGACTTCTTTCAGGCGCGGTGCCCTATCGCGGCGTGAGCCTCGCGAGCGCGGAGTTCGCAGTCGACCCCAATGGGAATGGTGCCCTACCCGGGGTGCACGGGAAGGATTACGTCTATCCCGATCCCCACTACGCGAGCGGCTACAATTCGGCCGACTACTACGTACAAAAAGGCATGACGACGTTTCGATTGCCGTTCCGCTGGGAACGACTGCAGCCGACACGGAATGCCGCGTTCGACGTAGCGGAACAGACCCGTCTGACGACGACAGTGGACGATCTGCTCGCAAAGGGAGTGGCGGTCTTCCTCGATCCACACAACTACGCGCGCTATGGCACTTCGCTCATCGGGTCGAATGCCGTTCCCAACTCGGATTTCGCCGACTTCTGGAGGCGACTCGCGAGCCTCTACAAAGGCAACTCCAGGGTCGTATTCGCGATCATGAACGAGCCTCACGACATGTCGACGGAGCAGTGGGTGGGCGCGGCCAACGCCGCCATCGCCACCATACGGAGCGTCGGGGCCACGAACCTGATCGTCGTTCCGGGCAACGGGTGGGACGGCGCGTACGGCTGGAGCCAAAACTGGTACGGCACCGCGAACGCGACGGCGATGCTCCAGATCACGGATCCGGGCAACAACTACGGGTTCGAGGTCCATCAATACCTGGACGCCGATTCGTCGGGCTCGGGCTCCACGTGCGTCAGCACGACGATCGGATCGGAGCGCCTCGCCGGGTTCACGAGCTGGCTCCACGCGAACGGAAAGAGGGGGTTTCTCGGCGAATTTTCCGGTGCGGCAAACTCGACGTGTCTTGCCGCGATCGACGACATGCTCAAGCACATCGAGGCCAACAGCAATGTCTGGCTGGGTTGGACGTTCTGGGCGGCTGGACCTTGGTGGGGTCCGGGCAGCATCGAGCCGACCGGCGGGGCGGACGACGCGCGTATCAAGGCGTTGCTGCCGCATCTCGCGTGGGCAGGAGGCACCGCGCCGCCGCCGCCTCCGCCTCCGCCTCCAGGCACGTGCGCAGCCACGACGTACGATGCGGCGACGATGGTTCACTCGACGGGCGGAGCCATTGCAGGAGGTTGGGACATCTGGGCCAATGGGTACATTGCGACCAATCACACTTTCGCCACGGGTTCGACGACCATCACCGTAGTCGCGAAGGGCGATGTGGCCGCCAACGTGTGGCCGCACATGGCGGTCTCCGTCGGCGGGACCCAAATAGGTGAAGCGAGCGTCTCGACGGCGAGCTGGGCGCCATACGCGTTCACCTATACGGGGGCTGCCGGCTCGAAGGAAATACGCGTGGCGTTCGACAACGACTACGTCGGCGGCGGACAAGATCGGAATCTCCTGATCGAGAACGTCACGGTCGACTGCCCGTCCGCTCAATACGACTTCGAGACGGGCACGCAGTCGTGGACGGCGAACGCCGGATCGATGATCACGGGGACTTCGAGCTCGACGGCGCGCGCCCTCACGGGGACGCACTCCCTGGCGGTCACCTTCAATGGATCGGGCGCGAGCACGCAGAGCATCTCGGTCAGCGGGCCAACGACGCCCGCCGGAAAGGTCGTCACCTTCAACGTCTGGATCCCTGCCGGCAGCGCCGTGAGCGGCGTGCAGCCTTACGTCCTGCAGGGCGCCGGCGGCGGGTGGACCTGGACGGGAAACTTGCAGCCGATGTCGGCACTCCAAGCGGGCGCGTGGAACCGACTTGCCGTCACGGTTCCGAGCAATGCCGCAACGCCACTTTACCAACTGGGTGTCGAGCTCACGACGAACGCGGCTTGGAGCGGCACGGTCTACGTCGACGCGGTGGGCTGGCCGTAGGCCTGGCAGACACACGACACGCGTGACGGTGTCACGGTGTGACAGCGGACGATCCGGCGGTGCGGCATGCCCAATCGCCGCACCGCCGGTTGGGTGCTTCGCAGACCGACCGGTGGATCGCGCCGTGCAATGTCACCGTGGATGACCACCGCGCGCGTCGCGATTTTTTCAGTGTCCACCGCAGCTCCTTCGGCGCCCCCTCCGAGCGGCGAGCAGCTTCGTGAGCACCCTCCGAGCGACGTCGTTCCGGCGATGGAGGACCTGCCCGTGCCGCGCACGAGCTTTCTCGGTCGCGAGCGCGAGCTGCAGGAGCTCGCGTCGCTGGTCGCCGGCGGCGACCGGGTCATCACGCTCGTCGGGTTGGCCGGGGTCGGGAAGACGCGTCTCGCGTTGCGCTTTGCGCAGCTCCGCCGCGGCGACTTCGACGATGGCGGGATCGCCTTCTGCGATCTCACCGAGGCTCGAGATGCGGGCAGCGCGCTCCGGTTGGTCGCGGAAGGGACGGGCACGTCGAGCGCATGCGTCGCCGGGCGCGGAGACGACGTGGCTGCCGTCGGTCGAGCGTTGGCGGCGCGCGGAAGGTGCCTCGTCATTCTCGACAACTGCGAGCAGGTCGCGGGTGCAGTCGCGCTGGCGCTCCGCGAGTGGAGCTCGCTCGCGCGCGATGCGTGCTTCCTCGTGACCTCGCGTGAGCGACTCCGCCTCGACGGAGAACGTTGCTACGAGCTCGCTCCCCTCACGGTGGCGGAGGACGAGAGCGACGTCGCCGAGTCGGACGCCGTCAAGCTCTTCCTCGATCGAGCTCAGCTCGTCCGGGCGCGGTTTGCACCGAGGCGAGGCGACGAGCTCCGAATCATCGGGGAGATCGTTCGCCGCCTCGACGGCCTCCCCCTCGCGATCGAGCTCGCGGCCGCGCGAACGCACGTGCTTGGCCCGACGACGCTCTTGCGGCGGCTCGCGCAGCGCTTCGAAGTTCTCACGTCGACCTCGCGAGGCGCCACGGCTCGTCAGCAGACGCTTCGTCGCGCCATCGATTGGTCATGGGATCTGCTCGAGCCTTGGGAGCAGCTCGTCCTGCGCCAGTGCGCGGTGTTCTGCGGCGGATTCTCCGTCGAGGCGGCGGAAGCCGTGCTGGATGCGAGCGCGCTCGAAGGGCACCGGCCATTCGACGGACTGCAATCTCTGCGCGACAAATCGCTGCTTCGCATGACCGAGCTCTCGGATGACGGCGAGCTTCGCATGGGGATGTACGAGTCGATCCGCGAGTACGCCGCGCAGAAGCTCGAAGAGGCCGGCGAAGCCGAGGCGACGCGCGCGCGCCACGCCGACTACTTCCTTCGCGTCGGCACGGCGTGGGCGGGCGATGCGGGTACGGACCGGTGGCGTGCTTCCCGCAAACGACTGACGACGGAGCTGGAAAACGTTCTCGCGGCGCACCGGCA
The DNA here is from genome assembly GCA_043785585.1 of Deltaproteobacteria bacterium. Taxonomy (GTDB): domain Bacteria; phylum Myxococcota_A; class Polyangia; order Polyangiales; family Polyangiaceae; genus JBBQXV01. The sequence continues at coordinate 7,515 of JAYVXB010000781.1, forward strand.
CTCCGTTGCCGTCTCTCCGCGCGACGCTCTGCGAGCGGCGCTCGTCCTCGACGCCGTGCTCGCGCAGCGCGGACCGATGCAGCTGCATCTGGCGATTCTCGACGCATCGCTCGCCGCTGCGGCAGACGCCGAGCTCCCTCGCGAGTGGTCGGCCGTCCAGGTGCGACGCGGACGCGCGCGACTGATGGCGGGTGCATGGGACGAAGCTCGCGCGGATCTCGACGGTGCGCTCGCGGCGGCGAGGGAGAACGGAGATCCATTCGTCGAAGCGCTGGCACTCATGTACCAGGGGTTCCTCACCTCCGCGAACGGCGGCGACGACGGCGCGGCCTCGCTCGAGCTAGCGCGGCTCCTGCTGCGCAAGGCCAAGCGCCGACGGTGGGAAGGAGTCGCGCTCGGGAATCTCGGGATCGTTCATCTGCGCGCGGGGAGGCTCGATCGAGCGACGGAGAGCCTGGCCGGATCTGCGGCGATCGCGCGCGCGGTCGGCGACGAGCTATCCGTCGCGGCGGCGGACTTGAACCTCGCGATCATCGCCCAGGAACGAGGGCGCCTCGACGAAGCGCGGAGCCGTCTGGAGCGCGCCATCGCGATCCACGAGCGCAACGACGAGCGCTACGGATGCGGCTACGAGCGACTCCATCTCGGCACCGTGATGCACGAGATTGGCGATCTCGACTCCGCCGAGCGTCTGTACCGCAGGGCCGTCGTCGACTTGGGGACACTCGGCGCGCGCGCGGGACGCGCCGTCGCCTTGGGGGCGCTCGGTGCGCTGCTCGCCAGGTGCGATTGCGTCGACGAGGCGCGAGACGCTCTCGACGACGCCGAGGCGGAGCTCGAAGCGGTGGGGGCGACGGCGGACGCGAACGCCGTGCGTGTCCATCGAGGGCACCTCGACCTCGCATTCCGTCGAGCTTGCGTCGCGGAAGCGCCGACGCTCGGAGCGCAGCACACCGCCGACGCCGAGCTCCGCATGGAGAACGGAAAGAAGCTCGCGCACACGTCCGAGCAGGTTCGCTTCGCCCTACGCGTCCTGGCGCGCGCGCTCGATCGGACGTCCGATCCGTCGCACGATGCCGCGCTCGTGGTGAGCGCCAGTGCGGCGTGGTTTCGTGCGCCGACGAAGTGGCGCGTCGATCTCGGCGCGCGCGTGCATCTGCGAGGGTTACTGCGCGCGCTCGTCGAAGCACGACTCGAACGCCCCGGGACACCGCTCTCGCGCCACGTGCTTCTTCAGGCCGGATGGCCCGGCGAGCGCATCCTCCCGCGCGCGGGAGCAAACCGACTCTACGTGGCCATCGCGGCGCTGCGTGAGCTCGGACTGCGCGACATCATCCAGTGTCCCGGCGCGGGATACCTCATCGCCGCGCACATCTCGGTCCTCATCGAGCGTGAGTCGTTCCCGCTGCCGTGCGCGGGTGCCAGCGAGACTTAAGCACGCCGTAAGCGCGTGGGCCGCTACGTAACCGCTACGCCATGCAATGCCAAACACGAGATTCGGAACGTTGCCGGCTTGGAACCCCAATGCTCGGAGGTCGATACCGACTCGTCGGACCGGCCACGAGGGGTGGCATGAGCAGCGTCTACCGCGCTGATGACGTGATCGCGCAGCGGACGGTGGCCGCAAAGGTGCTCTGGAAGCCACACGAAGACGCTCTTCTGCGCTTCGTTCGCGAAGCACAGGCATTGCGGCGGCTTGGACACCCCGGAATCGTGCGCGCTCTCGGTTCGGGCACGACCGAAGAAGGGCATGCCTATCTCATCATGGAATGGCTCGACGGTTTCACGCTCGCGGAACGGCTGTCGCGACGGCTTCTGACACCGTCGCAGGCGCTCGCGCTCGCACTTCGCCTCGCCGATGCGATGGCGTCTGTACACGAGGCCGGAATCGTCCACCGCGACCTGAAGCCGGGAAACATTCTTCTCCGCGGCGGCAAGCTCGACGATCCGGTGCTCATCGACTTCGGCGTGGCGCGATCGATGAACCCCGATCGCGAGCACGAGATTACGGGAGTCGGGATGATCGTCGGGACAGCGGGCTACATGGCGCCCGAGCAGGTCATGGGCGAACGAACCTCGCCAGCGGTAGACGTGTATGCGCTCGGCGCCGTCATGTGGCGTTGCATGTCTGGTTGCGGGCCGTTCGATGCGACCGATCCCACGTCGCTCCTCGTGAAGATCGCCACCGAGGATGCGCCGCGGCTCTCGTCGGTCGTCGCGAACGCGCCGGCGCAGCTCGACGAGCTGCTCGCAGAGCTTCTCGCGCGAAGCCCCACGATGCGCCCGCGCGACGGTCGCGCGCTCGTCGAACGCTTGCGACGCGCGGCGCCGATCCTCGCGCCGCGGAGCGTGCTCGGACTGGCCGACGAGGAGCGAGCGCGGGCGCTGTGCGCGAACGCCGTAAGGCACGCTTGGCGCGGTCAGAACGCGCACGCCGAAGAATCGGCGACGGCTGCCCTTCGTCTCGCGCCTCGCGGCTCTTCGGTGTGGCTTCAGGCGCTCGGCGCATTCGCGACCGCGAGCGCGCGAGTCGGGCGCTACGAACGACTGCCCGAGCTCGCGTGTGCGCTCGCTAGCGAGCACTCCCCGGCTTTGGCCCACTCCGACGTGGCCGCGACCG
>JAYVXB010000782.1:0-10117 GCA_043785585.1 Deltaproteobacteria bacterium
GCCGCTCGTCGGGCGAACGGCGCCTGCGAACGCCCGGAGACCACAGGCGCGGCGAGTTGACGAAGGACGTCGGCGCGCGCTAGTCAGCCAGCTGTGAGGCAGCGACTGCGGCAGCTGAGGCGGCTCGGAGAATCGCGCCGATGAGCGTTACTGCGCGCAGAACACTCGTGTTTGTCCCCACGTACAACGAACGGGACAATGTCCGCCCCATGTGCGAGCAGATTCTCGCGCATGTTCCGGGCGCGACGATCCTGTTCATGGACGACGGCTCACCCGACGGAACCGGGGAAATCCTCGACCGCCTGGCGGAGGAACAGCCGAGTGTCTCCGTGGTCCATCGCACGCAAAAGCTCGGCGTCGGAGGTGCACACCTCGAAGGAATCGCGCTCGCCTACGAGAGAGGCTACGAGCGGCTCGTCACGATCGACTGCGACTTCACCCATTCTCCATCGGACATTCCACGCCTCCTCGCGAAGTCCGACGAGGCCGACATCGTCGTCGGCTCTCGCTGGCTCGATCCGGACAGCCTCGACGGCTGGAGCGTCATCCGGCGAATCCTCACCGGCACGGGCCACTTCTTGACCGTCAACGCGCTTGGCGTTCGCGGTGACGCGACCAGCGGATTCCGCGTCTACCGATTGCCGACGATTCCCCGCGAGATGTTCGAGCTCGTGAAGGCGCGCGGTTATGCGTTTTTCTTCGAGAGCCTATTTGTGGCGCAGCGGAACGGGCTGTCGGTCATCGACGTACCGATTCGTCTGCCGACGCGAACGTACGGAAGCTCGAAGATGAGCATGCGCGAGATCCAGCGAAGCGTGCAGCAACTCGCGTCGCTGTACGTAGCGGACAAGGTCGCCCCGGCGCGTTTCCAGTTGGGCAAGCCACTTCCAGATCTCGACCGCAAGCTCATCGACCAGCAAGGTTGGGACGAGTACTGGGAGAAGAAACGAACCAAAGGGACGCTCGCGTACGACGTAGTCGCCACGGCGTACCGCAACCTGATCATCAAGCGGCATCTGAACGAAGCCATACGTCGCGAGTTCGAGCCCGGTTCGCACTTGCTCCACGCTGGGTGTGGGAGCGGACAAGTGGACGTCGATTTGCACGACAAGGTGAACATCACCGCCGTCGACATCTCGGTGCCTGCGCTCGAGATCTACTGCAAAGAAAACCCGAAGGCGTTTGCGGTCAAACACGCGAGCGTCTTCGACCTTCCGCTGCCTGACGCGTCCTTCGACGGCGCGTACAATCTCGGTGTCATCGAGCATTTTTCGCCGGACGAAATCATCCAGATGCTCGGCGGACTCAAACGCGTTCTGAAGCCGGGTGGCAAGCTGCTGATCTTTTGGCCACACGCTCGCGCGTCGAGCGTCATGGTTCTGAACTCGATCCACTGGGGATTGAACAGCGTGCTCAAGAAAGACGTTCGCCTTCACCCGCACGAGGTCTCCCTCGTTCACTCGGAGCGCGAAGCGCGCGACCTACTGGACGCTGGTGGTTTCGATCTCCGCTCGTACTCGTTCGGGCCGAAGGACTTGTTCGTTCAGGCGGTCGTAGTCGCGCAGCGCCGGTGATGAATCGATCGACGATCAAGCGGGCCGCAATCGACCGATTTCGTCGGCTCCCGGGTGCCGCCCGATTCACGCGAATCGCGCGAGCGATGTTCGCGGTGGTGTCCTCTCTCTTCGCCTCACTCGTCGATCGACGCTCGCTTCGCGCGCTAGTCCCCGTCGTCATCCCTCTCGTTCTGGTCCCATGGTTTTGGCCCCAGATACCGCGTTTGCTGGCCAGTCCCCTCTTTCGGGATGCGGCGATGTGCCAATATTCCGGCTGGGCGATTCGCCACGGCTCGAAGCTCTACGGCGACGTCGCCGCGCCGGACGGGCCATTCATTCACTACCTACACGCGCTCATCCAGATGTTCGTCGGCATAACCGATGCCGGATTCAGGAAAGGCGACCTCTTCATCCAGGTCGTTCTTTCTGCCGCCATGGGCGCCGCGCTCGCGCCGAGATTCGCAACCGGGCGGATTGCAGGGGCGACCCAACGCTTTGCGTGGGCCTTGCTTGGCGTCGCGCTTTGGATGTCTTGGTATCTGACGGCCAATTGGGAACATACGGCTCAGCGGGATCCGTACTACGCACTCTTCGGATACCTAGGGATGGTCTGCGTCTACGCGAGTACGGACTACGGTCCGCGAGTAGGCCGCTTGCTCGCCTTCGTGGGGGCGTTGCTCGCGGCGACGCAAGTCCTCACGCGGCAATCCGGGATCATCTATCCGTGCGCGGTCGCGCTCGCCATGTTGCTCGAGGAGACGAACGATCCCGCGAGTCGCCGCGGTCGGAGGCAAGCTGCAGCGGCCGGAGCAATCGCCGGCATCGCGCTCATGCTCGTGCCCCTTCTATTCGTCGGTCGTATTTCCGGCTTGGCGTTTTGGTACTTCCGATTTCCATTCGTCGCGCATCGCTTCATCGGCAAGGAGAACACGCTCTTTCTGCTGATTGAGGCCTACTCTGCCTCCGCGATCATCGGTTTTACGATCCTCGTGGGCATTCTCGGGTCGATTGCAGTCGGCATCGTACCTCGCCGCGCGGTCGGGTTCGCGGTCGCGCCACTACTCTTCTTGGTTGCTGCGTGCCTCGTCGGCAAGGGGTGGCGGAACCACGTGCAGCAAACGACAGCGGCAGCGCACGTCGTGCTCCTGGTGCTCATGTCCTCGGTCTGGCGCCATCGCGCCGAGCGCGCGCGCTGGTCGGCGATCCAGGCTGCAGCCGCGACGGGCCTACTCGTCGTGGCCGGATACCGAGCGCTGACCTACCTGCAAGAGAGCCCCTTCAAACGCGGATTCGATCCTCCGGTGGAGAAGACGGGACCCGAGGTAGCTAAATACTTGAAGGTGCACACGGACGAGAAAGACAGAGTCTTCTTCTACGCGCACGACGCTTCAGTGCTCCTTTTCGCCGAACGCCGACCCGCGATTCCCTACTACGTCAATGTCATCTTCGACATCGAGAACTTCCTCCTCCGTCAGCCACCCGTGAAGGGCGAGGAGCCGAGCGAGAAGAACCGGGCGGCATTCGATCGACTGCAAGCGGACATCGTCAAAGACGCCTGCGGAACACTCGAAGGGCAGCCTCCGGTGGCGATGGTCTTCATGGACAACTCGCTCAACACATGGGGTATCCCGACCGGCGTCGTTGACGCGAGTAAGCGCTGTACGGAGCTTCCTCGGATTCTCCAGGAGAACTACACCGAGATGGTGCATCCCGAGTTCGGGTCGTACCATGTGTATCTGCGGAATGATCGCAGGGCGCGATTCGGACCGCGAGGTTGATCGGCGCCGTCGCTGTGACGCTTGGAGGCTTCGGTCGCGCTTCTCATCGCGCGTCGGTGACGCCCTCAGTGCCCGTGCCCGCCATCCTTCAGCGCCGCAATGAGCCCTAGCAGCGTCTTCTTCGCGTCGCCGAGCACCATCATCGTGTTGGGCAAAAAGAAGAGCTCGTTCTCCACGCCGGAGAATCCGGGGTTCATGCTGCGCTTCAGGACGATGATCGATCGCGACTGCTCGACGTTGAAGACGGGCATCCCGTAAATCGGACTCGTCGGATCCTTCTTCGCGGCAGGGTTCACGACGTCGTTTGCGCCGACGATGAGGATCGCGTCGGTGCGGACGAAGTCGTCGTTGATGTCGTCGAGATCGAAGAGCTTGTCGTACGAGACGTTGGCCTCGGCCAAGAGCACGTTCATGTGACCCGGCATGCGCCCCGCGACCGGATGGATCGCGTACTTTACGTCGACGCCTTTTCGCTCGAGAGCGGCCGCGAGATCGCGCACCGCGTGCTGCGCTTGCGACACCGCCATGCCGTACCCCGGCACGACGATCACCGACTGCGACGCATTGAGCACCTCCGCCGCGTCTTCGATCGTCGCTTCGTTGTACGCCTTCGATTGGCCGGGCACCGACTGCCCCGGCTCCATCGCGGTGCCGAACGCGCCGAAGATGACATTCGCGAACGAACGGTTCATCGCTTTGCTCATCAGGAGCGAGAGCAAGAGGCCCGACGATCCGTCGAGCGCGCCCGAGATGATGAGGACGTTGCTGTCGATCGCGAAGCCCGTCGCGCACGCCGCGAGACCTGCGTACGAGTTGAGGAGCGAGATGACGACTGGCATGTCGGCGCCGCCGATCGGGAGGACTGCCATGATGCCGAGCGACAGCCCGATTCCGGCCACCGTATAGAAGAGGAACGGGTGCGTCGGATCGTAGATGCAGTAGCCGAGCAGCCCGAGCGCGCCGAAGAAGAGGCCGATGTTGATGAAGTTCTGCCCCTTCCACGTGATCGGCGCGCCGCTGATCACGCCCTGCAGCTTCCCGAACGCCATGATGCTGCCGGTGAACGTGAGGAAGCCGAAGAACGACTCGAAGCCGAGCGCGCCGAGCTTGAACGGGTGCAGCGTCGTACCGAAGGTGTAGTACTCGGACACGCCGACGAGCGCGGTCGCGAGGCCGCCGAACGCGTGCGAGAACGCGATTCGCTCGGGCATCTTCGTCATCGGGATCTTCAGCGAGATCGCCGTACCGATGCCCGCGCCGAGGATGACGCCGGCGATGATCCACTCGTAGCTGATGATCTCGGCCTTGAGCATCGTGCCCACGACCGCGATGAACATCCCGAGCTCGCCGAGGAAAATCCCGCGGCGCGCAGACGCAGGCGAGCTGAGGCCGCGTAGGCAGAGAATGAAGAGGACCGACGCGACGAGGTACGACGCGTTGATGATGCTCGGCATCGCCTCCTTCACTTGTCGCCTCCGTGCTCTGCCCCGGGCCCCGGGCGCTTCTTGAACATGCGGAGCATGCGGTCGGTGATCATGAATCCGCCGACGACGTTGATCGACGCGCACACGACGGCGACGAACCCGAGGATGGTGCTGACCTGGTTGTGGTGCGAGCCGGCCGCGACGAGCGAACCGACGAGCGAGATGCCGCTGATCGCGTTGGTGCCACTCATGAGCGGCGTGTGAAGGAGCGGCGGCACCTTCGAGATGACCTGGTAACCGACGAACGTGGCCAACACGAAGATGTAGAGGCCGAACAACAGGTGCTCGATCGACATCAGGCGGCTCCCTTCGCGAGTGCTTCTTTCACCTTCGCGTGGACGACCTCGCCACCTTGCGTAATGACGCATCCGCCGGTGATCTCTTCGGCGAGATCGAGCTTCAGCGTGCCGTCTTTGCACAGATGGAGGAGGAGCTTCTCCATGTTGCGCGAGTACATGTTGCTCGCCGACACCGGCATCGTGCTCGGGAAGTTCGTCTCGCCGACGATCGTCACGCCGTGCTTCACCACCGTCTTACCCGGCTCGGTGCACTCGCAGTTGCCTTGCTGCTCGGCGGCGAGATCGACGATGACCGATCCCGGGCGCATCGACTTCACCATCTCTTCGGTGATGAGGATCGGCGCGCGACGGCCCGGGATGAGCGCGGTCGCGATGCAGACATCCGCCTTCGCGACGTGACGCGCGATCGCTTCGGCCTGCTTCTTTTTGTACTCCTCCGACGCTTCCTTCGCGTAGCCGCCCGCGCCCGCCGCGTCCTCCGTCGACTCGACCTCGACGAACTTCGCGCCGAGGCTCTCGACTTGTTCTTTGACGACCTTGCGAACGTCGAACGCTTCGACGACGCCGCCGAGGCGACGCGCGGTGCCGATCGCTTGCAACCCCGCGACGCCAGCGCCGAGGATGAGCACCTTGGCCGGCGCGATCGTCCCTGCTGCCGTCATCAGCATCGGGAAGAACTTGGGGAGAAGCGACGCCGCGCGCAGCACCGCTTGGTAGCCGGCAACCGTCGCTTGCGAGCTGAGGACGTCCATCATCTGCGCGACGGTGGTGCGCGGGATCATGTCGACCGCGATCGCCGTGACCTTGCGCTCGGCGAGCTTCTTGACGAGATCGTGATTCACGAGCGGGAGGAGGAGACTGATGAAGACGCTCCCCTCTTTCAGCTCGGCGATCTGCTCGGGCGTCGGGATGCGAATCTGCACGACGACGTCGGCGGCCGCGTAGAGCGCGGCGCGTGAAGGCTCGATCGTGGCGCCGAGCGATTTGTAATCTTCGTCGCTCGCGTGCGACGCCGCGCCCGCGCTCGACTCGACGCTCACCTCGATCTTCTTCGCGGCGAGGCGTTTGACCGAATCGGGCACGATGGCGACCCGTTGCTCACCCGGGTGCGTCTCTTTGGGAACGGCGACCCTCATGGCGCGCACTGTAGGAAGCGCACGACCACGCGGTCAATGGCAACGGTCATTCATGGCGCGACGCGTGCGCCGCAGCGAAGCGTGCGCCGCAGCGAAGCGTCACGCCGTGCGCACGACCGTGACGATCAAGAGCTCGGACCGTGCGGGCACCCGACCCGTGTCGTCGGCGGCGGATTCGAGGAGCCCCGGCGCGCGCGCTTCGAACGTGGCGCGGCTGTCGTCGGTCAGCATGTCGAACCAGTAGTGACCGCGAAAGAGATCGAGCATCGCCGTGACGTCGCTCGGCGTCGGGAGCATGACGCGCTCGGTCTCGATCGTCGCGAAGCCGGTGTCGGGACGAAAGAGATCCGCGATCCCTTCCGGCGACGACAAGCGCGCATCGCCGATGCCGAGCCGCGGGTACGCGGGGAGATCGCGGCGCAGCATCTCGTCGAGCAGCGCAGCGAGCTGCGGCGAGAACGTCGCGATGTTCAGCCGCTGCAAGTTCACCGCCGTGAACGCCGCGCCGGGACGGAGAACGCGCGCGAGCTCCGCGACGAGCGCGTCGGCATCGTTCATCAACATGAGCGCGCAGTGGCACACCGCTCCGTCGATCGACGCGTCGGCGAGGCCCGTGCGCTGCGCGGGTGCGCACACGAAGCGCGCGGACGGCACGCGCAGGCGCGCGAGCGCCAGGTCGTCCGAGCTGACGTCGAGACCGACGACGGTGCCGCGCGGAAGCGCGCCCGCGAGCTCCGCGGTCGACACGCCGTCGCCGCACGCGACGTCGAGCACCGTCGCGTCCTCGGCCACGCGCGCGGCTGCGCGCATCGCGAGCACCTCGTACGACGCGCGTCCGTCGATCGTTCGATGCTTCGCGAGATGCCGCGCGGTCGCTCCCGGGTGCCTCGCATGAAACCACTGCAAGAACGCAATCGCCTCGTCCGACGTCGGTGCGTCACCCGCCCTCACCTTCGCGAGATACGAAACGAAGGTGCTCACGTCGCCAGCCAGAAATCGACGAGGAGCTTGGCGACCGCGTCGGGCGCGGACCAATGGAGCATGTGGCCGGCGCCATCGATCTCCGCGCGACGAAGCGACACGAACGCCGCGAGTCGCTCGTCCTCGTCGGGCGGATGGAAGCCGGACGGACCGCCGCTGATGAAGAGCGTCGGGCAGGTGACGCGCTTGGCAAACGCGATGAGCGTGCGCGCGTAGAACGGCGTCGGCGATACGGTCCTGTGGAGCGGATCGAATCGCCACGCGACGCGACGCCCATCGTTTTCGGGGCCGAGCTCGCGCACGAGGTGCGGGAGGCGACTGCGAAGGACATCCGCGTTCACCCCCGCGTGGTTCACGGCGAGCCGCCGAAACGCGTCGTCGAGCGTGCCGATCGATTTCGCGTCTTCCGCCCCGCGCGCGCTCACGCCGCGCACGTCTTCGATCCATCGCCGCATGCGATCCGGGCTCGCGTCGGGCGGATGATCCGGCGGCCCGACCCCTTCGAGGAGCGCGAGCTTCGCGACGCGCTCGGGGAACGCGCCTGCGTAGAGCGTCGCGATCGTCCCACCCATCGAGTGCCCGACGACGAAGAGCGGCTGCCCAGGCGCGATGGTGTCGACGATGTCCGCGAGGTCCGCGACGTAGTCGGGGAAGTGATAGTAGCCGCCGCGCGCGATGCGGGCGCCTTCACCGTACCCGCGCATGTCGGGCGCGAGCACACGAAGCCCCGCCGCAACGAGCGACGGCGCGACGAGATCCCAAGTCCCGGCGGCGTCCATGTACCCATGGAGGAGAATCGCAACGGGCGCGAGCGGCCCGGACGCGCGCGCGGACGGCGCCCACTCGAGCACGCTGTGCTCGAGACCGTTCGCGGCGACTCGGTGGCGCTCGGGCGACGTCACGCGTCTCTTCTAGCCCAAAGCGTCCTATGCTGCTCGGCAAGCATGAAGAAGCTCCATACGATCACGCTCATCCCGGGCGACGGCATCGGACCCGAGGTCGCCGACGCGACCAAGCGCGTGCTCGACTCGGCCGGCGTGCGGATCGAGTGGGACGTCCAAGAGGCCGGCGCCGCCGTCGCCGAGAAGCGCGGGACGACGCTGCCGGAAGAGGTGCTCGACTCGGTCAAGCGCAACAAGGTCGCGCTCAAGGGGCCGATCGGCACGCCGATTGGCAAGGGCTTCCGGTCGGTGAACGTGACCCTCCGCCAAACGCTCGACCTCTACGCGAATGTCCGCCCCATCCGCAGCCTCCCCGGCGTCGAGCCGCGCTTCGAAGGCACCGACATCGTCATCGTCCGCGAGAACACCGAGGATCTCTACGCCGGCCACGAGCTGATGATCATGCCGGGCATCGCGCAGTCGATCAAGCTCATCACGGAGAAGGGCTGCGCCCGCATCTGCGAGTACGCCTTCGAGTACGCCGAGCGAATGAACCGCAAGCGCGTGACGGTCGTCCACAAGGCGAACATCATGAAGCTCTCCGACGGCCTGTTGCTCGACGTGTTCCGCCGGGCCGCGACGCGCCATCCGCGCATCGAGCCGGCCGAGGTGATCGTCGACGCATGCGCGATGCAAATGGTCCGCAGCGCGAACCGCCTCGACGTCATCTGCACGGAGAATCTGTACGGCGACATCCTCAGCGACCTCGGCGCGGGGCTCGTCGGCGGGCTCGGCATCGTCCCGGGCGCGAACATCGGTCTCGAGACGGCGGTCTTCGAGGCGGTGCACGGCAGCGCGCCGGACATCGCGGGCAAGGGGCTCGCAAACCCGACCGCGCTCATTCAGAGCGCCGTGATGATGCTGCATCATCTCGGCGAGACGGACGCGGCGAACAAGATCGAGACGTCGCTCATTGCACTCTACAAGGAAACCGACGTGCGGACCGCCGACCTCGGGGGACACGCGACGACGACGCAGTTCACCGAGGCTCTGTGTTCTCGTATCGCGTCGTAGATCGCCCGGTGACGGCGACGAGCGCTCCGAGGATGACGACCGCGGTCCCCGCCCATTCGTAGCGAGTCGGCCACGCGCGAAGCATGAGCGCGCCGATCGCGATCGATCCCACGGTCTCGCCGGACGACACGAGCGCGACGAGGATGGGCATCCCGCGTCGCGACAGGCGCTGCACGAGCGTATGTCCGATGAGCGTGGGGATCAGGCCGAGCGCTACGACGACGGCCCACGTTCGCGTCGGCGGCGGTGGCGACGCATCGTGCGCGGCGATCGCTACGGCGATCGGCGCGAGCGCCGCGAACGCCACGCCGTAGACCGCCGCCGCGTACGGCATCGCCGGCATCGCGTCGCGGAGCCCACGCGCCGCAGCGACGTACGCGCCGTACACGATGACCGCGCCGAGGACGAGCGCGTCGCCGAGCAGCCGATGCTCCCCCTCCCCCGCCCCGCGCGTGACGAGGACGGCGCCCGCCGTCGCGAGCGCGATCCCGAGCGCCTCGCGCCGCGACGGACGAACGCCGAACGCGATCCACGCCGCGAGCACGACCGCGAGCGGCTCGAGCGACACGAGCGCGACCGCCGCGGGCAGCGACGTCGCGGCGAGCCCGCCCAAGAACAACGCGAAATGGAGCGCGAGGAGCAACCCCGCCCCCACGAGCGCGAGGCGCAACCGGAGCGCGAGCGCGCCGATCGCCGCCGCCGTCGCGCCCGGCATCACGATCACGATCGCGAGCGCCGCGACCCCGCACCTCGCCGCTCCCACCGCGACCGGCGAGAGCCCGTCCGCGATCCTCGCGAGCGGCGACGCCGTCGCGAACGCGAGCGACGCGACGACGACGAGCGCGAGATCCGAACGGCGATTCACCGCCTCGGTCTAAGTCACGCCGCGCGATTCGGATACGAAGGAATCATTCCTCGGGGGCCGCTT
>JAYVXB010000783.1:0-10117 GCA_043785585.1 Deltaproteobacteria bacterium
CAGGGGGGCGAGCTCGGGCGATCGGCGGAGGCGCTCGCGCGCATTCGCGGCGTCGTCGACGCGGAGCGCGGCGGCCATTCGCGAGTGAAGGTCGGCTACGCAGGCGATCTCGTGACGGGACTCGCCGAATACGGCGCGGTGAAGGACGATCTCGTCAACGTCGGCATGCTCGGCATCGCACTCGTGCTCGGCGTGATTCTCCTCTTCTTCATGCGCCTGCGCGCGCTCGTCGCGATGGGCGCGACGATCCTGTGCGGGCTCGCGTGGACGTTCGGCCTCACGCAGATCGCGATCGGACACCTGAACGTCGCGACCGGATTCTTGGTGAGCATCGTCGCCGGAAACGGGATCAACTTCGGCATCATCTACCTCGCGCGCTTCTTCGAAGAGAGACGACGCGGCGCGCTCCCCGCCGAGGCGGTCGCGATCGCGCACCGCGGCACATGGCCTTCGACGCTCACCGCCGCCGTCGCCGCTGCCGCGTCGTACGGTTCGCTCGGCGTCACGGACTTTCGCGCGTTCAAGCACTTCGCGTTCATCGGCGCCGTCGGGATGCTCGTCTGCTGGATCGCGACGTACGCGATGCTCCCCGCGATCCTGATCCTCATCGAGCGCATTCGTCCGTTCCGCGGCGACGAGTCGACGCTTCTCGGACGGCTTCGCCTCGGCGGTATCCGCTACGACGCTCCGTTCACGTGGCTCGCGCCACGCGCGCCGCGCTTCTTCGTCGCGGCGGGAGTCGTCCTCGCGATCGCAGGCGGCGCGCTCGCCGTGCGCTACGTCCGATCGGATCCGATGGAGTACAACATGCGTCGCCTGCAGAACGACATGGGCGGCGGGCGCGAGATGTACCGCCTCTCGGGTCTCGCGGCCGGCGTGCTCGGCGCGAAGCTCGAGAGCGCGATGGTCGTCTTGTGCGATCGCTTCGATCAGGTCGAGCCGCTGAAGCGCGTGCTCGACGCGCGTCGCGACGCGGCGCCTCCCGACGCGAAGCCGTTCGAAGCCGTCCACACGCTCATCGAGTTCTTGCCGCAGGGTCAAGACCCGAAGATCCCCGTGCTCGCGGAGATCAAAGAGAAGCTTCTTCGCGCGAAGGAGCGCGGATCGATCGAAGACGCCGACTGGCCCGACATCGAGCGAACGCTACCGCCCGACGATCTCCAAGCGTTCGGCGTCGCCGATCTCCCGGAGGAGCTCGCGCGCCCGTTCACCGAGAAGGGCGGGGAGCGTGGCCGCGTCGTGCTCATCGAGCCGACCGCGGGGAAGAACGATTCGGATCTGCACTACCTCTTGCGATGGTCCGATTCGTTCCGCGAGACGCGCTTGCCGAACGGAGACGTCGTGCGCGGCTCGGGGCGTGCGGTGATCTTCGCCGACATGCTGAAGGCGGTCGTCCTCGACATGCCGCGCGCGATCGCCCTGTCGCTCGGGATGACGGTGCTGGCGGTGGTGGTGATCTTCCGGCGCGGCGTGAGCTCGGCGATCGTGCTCGCCGCGCTCGCCGTCGGTCTCGGCTGGGTCGCCGCGTACATGGCGATAGCGAACGTTCGGATCAATTTCTTCAACTTCATCGCGCTGCCGATCACCTTCGGCATCGGCGTCGACTACGCCGTGAACTTCGTCCAGCGCTACGACGCCGCGCGCGAAGAGGGCGTCGGCGGCGGAATCCTCGGCGTCTTGCGCACGACGGGCGGCGCCGTGATCTTGTGCAGCCTCACGACGATGCTCGGGTACTTTGCGCTCCTCGGATCGGTGAACCAGGCCATCCGCAGCCTCGGAGGACTTGCGGTCGTCGGGGAGATCGCGTGCCTGCTCGCCGCGGTGCTCGTGCTCCCCGCGGCGTTGCTCCTTCGCGAGCGCCGCTACGCCGCGGCGAGCTTGTCCGGCAAGCCGAACTCCGCGGTCGCGCCCGCGAGTCCGATCTCTACGACGCGATCCCAGTAACGAGTGCCCGCCCACAGCGCAGGCACGTCCGCCATCCCGAGCGGCACCGAACGTCGCACGAGCTCGACGCCCGAAACGAATCGCTTCACGAACGGCACCATCAGCCGCCACGACGTCTTCGCGACGCCGAGCTTGTCGGCGAGCTCGTCGCCCACGAGCTCACGGCACAGCGCGGTTCCGAAGAGGCGACGCCGTTCGGCGTTGCGACGCTCGACGCGCGTCTTCGCACCCGTCAGCGGCGAGTCGAGGAGCGCGCGCGTCAGGCGCCGCGAGTCTTCGTCGGGCTCGCCGACCGTCGCCTGGAGCAGATCCGCGTAACGCATCGCCTCGGTCTCCGACGCCGGAAGCAAATCGGTCTCGACGCCGCTGAGCCACCCCGAGTAGCGCCACAGCTGAATGTACCGATCGCCGTCTTCCCAAGGCACGTGCACGCCGAGCTTGCGAAGGCCGTCGAGGAGCACGATCGAGAAGAGCAGCGACGTGCCGAGCATGTCGTGCTGGTTCACCGGCAGACCCCACGCCGACGTGTTCCACCGCGGGCTCTTGAGGATCATCCGCCGCACCTGCGCGTGAATGAGGCGCACCTTCAGCGTGATTTGGTAACCGTCCGCGTGCTTGCGAAGACCGCCGCGCCGGCACGTCGCTTGGACGAAGCGCGCGGTCTCGTTGAGGCGTCGCCCCGCTTGTTGCTCGAGGCGCCCGGAGAAGACGAGCGGCTTGTTCCCGCCCGGAGACGCGTACCCGAGCACGATCGATCGCGCGCCCAGCACGAGCCCGCCGAGCGGACCCGCCTTGAGCAACGCGTCGCCTCCGTGGTCGATCGTCTCCCAATCGACCCAAATCGGCGGCGACTCGACGTGCGCGAAGAACGCGCGCATCGACTCGGGCGCGTCGGCGACGCTCGCGATCCCGCGCGCGGCCGCGTCGGTGAACATGCGCCATCCATTCGCGGGCGCGGCTTCGATCGTCTCGACGAGCGCGTCGGCGAGAGGATCCATCCGCATCAAGTAGGGCGCGAGACGATCGACGCGATCGCCGAAGCGAGCGCGCGCCTGCGGGAGGTTCATGAAGCGCGAAGGGATCATGCTCTGACTTTCGTTTTTCCCTCGGCGAGGATCACGGCGAGCTCGGCTTGGGTGACCGGTCCCACCGAGAGCCGTGACTTCTTCACGAGGGCCATCGCCTTCAGCTTAGGGTGCTTCTTGATCGCGTCGAGGGTCACCGGCATCTTCATCGGCGCCAACGCCGCGATCTCGACCGCGCTCCAGTCCTCGTCGCTCGTCGGATCCGCGTACGCCTCGCGCGTCACGAGCGCGATGCCGACGATCTCTTTGCCCTCGTTCGAGTGATAGAAGAGGCACACGTCGTCGACCTTCATGGCGCGAAGGTTGTTGCGCGCCTCGTAGCTGCGAATGCCGTCCCAGCGCGTCGATCCATCGGTGACGAGCTTGGACCACGGGTAGACCGACGGCTCGCTCTTGATGAGCCAAGCGTTCTTCTTCGTCTTCATCGGCCGACAGTTTAGACGACGCGCAGACAGCACGTCGACACAGTCGCTCGTGACCTCGCTAGTCGAAGAGGACCGCTTGTACGTCACGCAGGATCGCGTGCGCGTCTTCGCTCGGGATCTGCAGAGCCGCGGTGAACGCTTCGATCGCCGCTGCTTCGGCGTGCTCGACGGTGTCGTCGCAGAACGCGACGCCTGCCGCGAGACGGAACGCGAACGTGCGCGCTTCGGGTGTCTTCAGTCGACGGCTGAGCGAGTCGAGGCGCGCCTTCCATCCGTCGCGCGCGAGCTTCGCGTTCAGCTCGCTGAGCGTCGCGTCGAGATCCATGACATGCGTGCTCGCGGTCGTATCCACGATCGCTTGCAGGCTCGCGGAGAGGTGAAGGACCTCCTCCTTTGCCACGTCGCCGTCGACGGCCGCCATCAGGAACATCGCTTCGATCGTCGCCTCGAACTCGTCCGCTTGCGCGCGCTCGGCGTCGTCGAGCGCGGCGCCCTTCGCTCGGGAACGCGCGAACGCGCGCGCCGCGTCCTTGGCCGAGAGTCCGTGCGCGAGCTTCGAAATCCGTGTGGCGAGCCCCATGACGATCGGCATACCAGACGCCGCGGCGGCCGGACAGACACGCGGGAAGGAAGCGTCCGTTGGCATCGTAACAAGAGAGAGCAGGGGGCTTCTTCCCATGATTCGCGCGTTCGCCGTCTCTCCCAACGTTCCCATCCTTTACGCGAGTGGGTCGATCCGCGACCTCGCGCCGGCGAGCCTGCCCGAGTGGGACGACATCCCGAAGACGACCGAGGAACGTTCGCCGTACGCGGTGCAGCTCGACGACGCGACGCCGCAAGCTCCGGATCCGATCGTCGATCCGCCGCCCGCCGCGGAGAAGCCCGCGTCGTACGTTCGGATGCGCAACCTCGAAGACACGACGCAGATGCCGCCCGAGTGGACGGACGCGTGCGCGTTCCTCGATGCGATGGGCGAGCTTCAGTTGAACCTCACGGTGAACCTTCACTGCCTCGAGAGCTCGGTCCTCGGCGCGACGTACGACCGCTCGGCGAACGCCGCGGCCGAGACGCTCCGCACGCGCATCCAAGAGCTGACGGATCTCCGCGACGCGCTCAACGATCTCTACCTCGAGGCGACGGACGCATCGCTCGCGCCGCTCTTCGCCGCGGACGCGCAGCTCACGGCGTACCTCAAGGGCACGTACCTCTGGTGCAACGAGATCACGTCGGCGCTGACCGAGCTCTCGAACACGCTGCAAGCGCTGCAGCCCGATTGGTTCACGCTTCGGACGCGGCTCGACCGCGCCGCGATGTGGTACTTCGACGGCCTGCCGAACGAGGTTCGTGTCGAGACCGAGCGTCACGCGATTCGCGCGGACTTCGTCGCGAAGATCGAGGAAGTGTTCTTCGCGGCTCGCTACCTCGCGCACGGCCTCGAGAAGAAGTTCGGCTGAGCCTCCGCGCCTCCGCGAGATTCGATAAGCTCGCCGCGTGAGCGGACGCATCGAGGCGGCGTGCGTCTGCGCATCGGCGGTGCTCTTCGTCGCGCTGATGGCGGCGTCGATGTCGCTCTACCACGGCGGGACGTGGATGGATCCGAGCGCGCCGGGCCACGATTTCTGGCTCAACTTCTTCTGCGATCTCTTGCACGACCACGCGCTCGACGGGACGCCGAACACCACAGGCGCACGGCTCGCGACCCTGGCGATGCTCGCGCTCATCGCGGGGATGCTTCCGTTCTGGCTTTCGACGGCGTCGCTCGTCTCCGCGCGGCCGACGCTCGCGTGGACGGTGCGCATCGCGGGCGTCACGTCGGTCGTCGGGCTCGTCGCGGTGCCGCTCACCCCGAGCGATCGATTCGGTGCGCTGCATGGCGTCGCGGTTCTCGTCGCCGCGGTGCCGGGGCTCGTCGCGAACGCGTGCGCGACGATCGGTCTCCTCGCGAATCGCGATGGTGCGCGCCGCTGGACGCGCGGGCTCGGCCTCATCGCGCTCGCGACGTTCGTGTGCGTGGCGATCGACGCGGCGCTCTATGTGAAGCACATGGCGAGCGGCGGCGCGGTCACACCGCCTGCGTTGCCCGCGTTGCAGAAGCTCGCGGCGATGTTGCTCGTCGGGTGGATGCTCGGCGTCGCGCGAGCGACGTGGACGGCGTCGCAGCGTCACCCGACGACGTAGATGGTCGCGCAGCGTCGCGCCTGCCATGCGCTACGCTCGCCCGCCATGCGGCTCAATCGAAGAACGGCGTGGAACCGACGAGCTGGCGCGACGCTCGCGCTCGCGATGACGTGCGGAGCCTGTGCGTCGACTCGCGGTGATACGCGCGCGCCGCCCGTAGCGCGCGTCGACGTCGATGGAGCCAAGACGGCGATCGCGGCGGTGCTCGATGATCTGCATGATGCCGCGGCGCACGCCGACGAGCCTCGCTACTTCGGACACTTCGCGCCCGACGGAGTCTTCCTCGGCACCGACGCGACCGAGCGTTGGGACCTCGCGGCGTTCCGCGCGTACGCGCACCCGCACTTCGCCGCCGGGAAAGCGTGGGCGTTCCGCGCCACGCGCCGCGCCATCGTCGTCGCGCCGGACGGGCACCTCGCCTGGTTCGACGAAGACCTCGCCACCGCGCGTCTAGGTCCTGCGCGCGGCTCCGGTGTCCTCGCTCTCGTCGCCGGACAGTGGAAGATCGAACAGTACAACCTGGCCATCGTGATCCCCAACGATCGCTTCGATGCGGCGCTTGCGGCGATGCGCGCGCAGCCGTTCGACGATCGTTACCAGGCGGCGCACGCGCGCGCGATCGAGGCGGCGAAGAAGGGGGACTTCGTCGAGGCGGAGAGCGAGCTCCGCGCGATCGCCGAGCTGCCGGACGCCGTTCCGGGGGGACACGCAGTCGGTCTGCACGCGGAGCTCGCCTGGCTTCGGTGGGCGGACGGCGATCTCGGAAGCGCGTACCGCGAGCTCGACGCGGAGCAAAGCGCGCACCTTCGGTCGAAGCTGATGGGAAACATGAGCGTGTCGACGCGTGTTCGCGAGCAACGCGATCGCGCGATGATCGTGCGGGACATGGCGAGGACCGCGCCGCCTCCGCTGCGCGCCGAGACGCTCGCGACCGCGAATCGCCTGCGCACCGAGCACGACCAAGCGGCTGCCAACATCGGGCGGCACGCCGACGTCGCGGTGCTCGAGGCGTTCTTCGCGGTGCGAGCGGGAGACGCGAAGGGCGCGCTCGCGGCGGCGAGGCGCGTCGATACCAACGACGACAAAGATGCCGTCGATCTCTACGTCCTCGCGCTCGCGTTCGACCTCGCGGCGGACCACGCGCGCGCCGAGTCGCTGCGCGCGCTCGTGCGGGCGGAGCGCGGAGTGTTGATGAACCTCATCGTCGCGCGACGGATCGATCGCGACGCCGCGCCGGCTCGCGCGACGAATCAGTGAATGACGACCATCGTCGCCGGCTCGTCGTCGCCGCGCGTCGTCACCGCGTGCCATCCTTCGGGCACCTTCGGATCGGTCCACTCGAAGAGCCACTTCGCGTCGATCGGCGCGAGGTTCACGCAGCCGCCACTGCGACCCTCGCCCCAAGCGTCGTGCCAGTACGCCGTATGAAGCAGGTACTTGTCGTAGAAGTGCTGGCTCCACGGGACCTCGGAGTGCACGAACTCTTCGCCGCTCTCGAGATCCGCCGACATCGTCGTCGTCACGTACTTCGTGCGAAGCGTCCAGCTCCCGATCGGTGACGTCGCAGGTGGTTGATGCGGAAGCGTCGCGCGCGGCACCGCCGCACCGAGCTTCCCCGCCGAGATCATCGACGCGAACACCGGCACGTCGTTCTCGTACGCGATGAGCCATCCGTGGCGCGCCGACACTTCGATCCACGAGTGCCGCGCGCCGTCCTTCGTCGGCTCTTCCCCGGCCGCGCGCACGGGTGACTTCCACGGCGTCGTCTTCGCGGCTTGCGCGATCCCCGTGTCGAAGCCGTCGACCCAAAGCCCCGACTCGGCGGTCTCCCAAACCACATGATCGCCGAACGCTTCGCTCTTGCCCGTCAGCTTCACGTACGAGAGCCGCGGCCACGTCGCGTCGGTCGCGACGAACTTCCCCTCGCCCTCGCGACGGAGCTTCGGATGGTCCACACGACGCATGAAGCCGAGCGGAAGCGGCGTCGCCGCGTCCAAGTGCACGCCTTGGTACTCGACGCGCGGATACGGCTTCACGCGATCCTTCGCCACGTACGCGAGATCGCTCGTCCACAAGAACGTCCGCTTCGTCGTCTCGACCTCTTCGGTCCACGCCACCGTCGACCGATGCGCCAGAAGGTCGCGCGTGTCCTGCACCCCCTTCGGCCATTTCGGCGCGGGAACGTGCATGAGGACACGATTCTTCAGCGTGCCTTGTGATTCGCCGAACCAGTACGGCCAGGGCGACGACGTGTCGGGCGCGTGCTTCGCGAGCTCTTGCACGATCGGATCGTTCGGATCGAGCGTCGCCTTCCGTCCGTCGGCGCAGACGTAACCGCGCGGCTCGATCGCGTACATCTTCGCGCAGCCGGAATCGCGTTTCACGATCGGCTCGGCGCTCTTCAGGCGAACGGAGCCGCCGATCGAGAGAAAGCCGATCGAGTGCGCAACCGTCGTCGGCTCGGGGAAAACGTAGACGAAGCGCGTGCGCGCGTAGACGCGCGGAGCGTCGACCGGGACGGCGTGAGCGGGCCAGGAACCGGCCGGCGCGTTGACGACGACGGGGGTCGCGGTCGTGGTCGAGGTCGAGGTCGGGGTCGGGGTCGTGGTCGGGCTCGAGGTCGAGATCGACGGGGCGGGCTGCGAGCACGCGAGCACGGCGAGCGGGAGGAGGACGAACGCGCGGCGCATCGACAGCGACCAGTAATGCCGCGCCGCCGTCAGAAGGCAAAGATTTGCCTATCGCGGCACCCGCGGTGAGAGCACGCGATCGCGCGGTCACGCCTTCGGACGACTCTTGATCACGTGCGCGCGCATCCCGACGAGGAGATCGCCCCACCACAGTCCGATCATGTCCGTGAACGCTTGCCCGAACATTCCGTGGCGTGCCGGGTGATCCTTTCGGAGCGCCGCCCATCCGCGGTGCTCGACCGTCACCTGCGTGCCGCCCTCGGCCGGCTCGAAGAGAACCTCGACTTCCGTTTTTTCACCCGGCGCGAAGTTGCGAATCTTCCACTCGAAGACGAGCCGCGCGCCCGCCTCCCAGATCTTCACGTGCCCGACCTCGAACACATCGGCCGGTCCGTCGCCGAAGACCTCGAACAGACGACCGCCCGCGCCCGGCTCGAACGTCAGCGTCCCGCGGCGCTCTCCGCCGAAGCGCCAGCGAGGGCCGCGCTTCCACCACAGATCGATCTCGCGCGTGAAGACGTCGAACGCATCGGCGGGATCGACGGCGACGAACGTCGTGATCTTCGCGCGGTCGGGCGACTTCATGTGCGCTTCTTGCCGCGCGTCTTTTCGGCGTGCGCCTTGAACGCCGCAAGCTGATCGTCCCAGTACCCTTCGACCGCGTCGAGCCACCCTCGAAGCGCGGCGAAGCGCTCGCGTCGCAATCGGTAGACCCGAACACGCGCGTCGTCGTCGAGCGCGTCCTCCTCGACGAGCCCCGTCTGTCGCAAAACGCGGAGGTGACGGCTCATCGCCGGTGCGCTCATCCCGAACGCCGCTGCGAGCTCGCCCGCGCGACGCGGTCGCTTGTGCAAGAGATCGACGACGCGGCGGCGTGTGGGATCCGCGAGCGCGGCGAACGTGCGATCGAGTTGCGTCTCGGCGATCATTTCGCGTCGCGCACGACTGCGGCGAACGTCGCGAACGTCCAACGGTGCCCTTCGGGATCGGTCGCGCGGTAGCTGCGGGCGCCATGGAACTGATCCTCGGGCTCGGCGGTGATGGTCGCGCCCGCGGCCTTGGCGCGCGCGAAGTGCGCGTCGACGTCGTCGACGTAGCAGTGCGTGTGACCATGCACGTTCGGCATGTCGAGCGGACTGACGCCGAAGCCTTCCCACACCGACGCGAGCATCACGACGTTGTCGTGGTAGCCGAGCTCGGCGTGGCCGATGCGGCCATCGGGCATCGCGTAGCGCTCGCGCTCGTCGAAGCCGAACGCCTTGCAGAGGAACGCGATCGCGGCAGGAGCGTCGGCGTAGATGAGATAGGGGATGATGCGCTGCGTGCGGTTGGGAGGATTCTTCGCCATGATCGTGCCCTAACCGCGCATCCGCTGCGCGAACCACCAGCGGTGACCCTCGAGGTCCGCGGCTTCGTAGCAGCGGTCGCACCAGTACTCGGGCCCGTAGTCGGAGTCCGTCGGCTCTTGCAGGATCTTCGCGCCGGCGTCGCGCGCGCGCTTGCAGTGCGCCTCGACGTCGTCGACGTAGACCATGAGGGACTGCGTGTTGTGACCTTCGATGGCGCGCGGGCTCTTGCGCTCGTCGCGGCGCTTGGCTGCGCCCACCATGACGAGCCCCTCGCCGAAGACGAGCTCGGAGTGGTGGATCTCGCCGTCATCGCCCTCGACCTTGAGGCGCACCTCGAAGCCGAACGCGCGGACAATCCAGTCGATGGCCTTCGCGGCATCGTCGTAGAAGAGGGCGGAAGAGATACGCGGCCAACCTTCGGGGAGCTTCTTCATGACGGAGCCTTT
>JAYVXB010000784.1:0-10106 GCA_043785585.1 Deltaproteobacteria bacterium
CGGACGCTCGGGAAGAGCTCGTCGCGGATCTCGTAGCGACCGGGGCTGCCCGCGGTCCAATCGCGCTGCGAGCCGGGGCCGGTGACGTTCGGCGCCCACTTCGGCTCGTTCACCTGGAAGAGCTTGTGCGGGAACGGATCGACGTTGAAGAAGACGACGCGCGTTCCCGGCGAGACGACGAGCATCGCGGGGTTCGTGCGACCGCCGGTCACCTTTACTTTGACGGGAGGATCGAACGGGTTCGCGTTGCTGCCGCCGAACACGCCGATGCAGACCTCTTTCGCCGGGTTGCCGTAGAGCGCGCGATGCTGCGCCGGGACGGTCGGCGATCCTTCGCGCCAGTTGAACCGGTGGTTCTTCGCGTCGGCCGACTCGGTGTAGACGTCGGGGACGAGCTTCTCGAGGCCGGTGACTTTCCCTTTTACTTTCCCGGGCTCGCCCGCGACGACGCCCATCGAGACGAGAGCCGTCGCGAGGAGAAGCGGCGGCACGACGAACCGGCGGAGGAGGCTTCGAGCGGAGGAACGGGTCGCGAGTGTCGACATGGGGCGTGGCCAGGTCAAACGGTAGCTGACGGCGAAAGGCCATGTAAACGCCTTTGCGGGAGCATGACGCTTTCACCGCCGCCTGGAGGTGCGATGGGCGCGGTTCGTCTATGCTCGCACCGTGCCTACCGGTCCGATCGGCGCGTCTGCGGTCCGTCGGCCGACGCCGCTCGAGCCGAGAGGCGATGCGCCCGCGCCGCTGGTGTTTCATCGAGGCGCGCGCGCCCCGTACGCCGTGCGGTGGTTCGGAGTGACCTCGCTCTTCGGCCACGCACGAAATTTCGCCGCGACGGCGATCGCGAGCGAGCAAATCGACTCGCGCGACTGGATGAGGCCCGAAGAGGCACACGACACGCTCCGCGGCGTGATCGCGGCGCTCGGCGGCGACGAGAACGCGGCCACGCTCGCCGAATCGCTCGGACGCCCCGTCTGGATCGATTTCGTCGCGGACACGGGGGACGATCGCGACGTGAGCACCGCGGTCGCGAAGATGATCTTCGCATCGTACGAGCTCGAAGGACGCACGCTCCCGCGCGGCGACGTGCTCCTCTTCGGCGGCGACACCGCGTACCCGGTCGCATCCGCCGACGAGATCTACCGCCGCTTGGTCCAGCCGTGGAACGAAGTGCTCCGCGCGCCCGACGTCGACGACGGCGCGTCGCGCGTGATCATCGGCATCCCCGGCAACCACGATTGGTACGACGGGCTCGACGGCTTCGGGCGCCTCTTCCGCCAGAGCGCGTCGTCCGGAGAGCGCGACGAGCACGTCCCCGGATCGCGAACGCCGAAGGAGCCGCTTCGCCTCACGAGCACGCGCCCCGCGGGCGTCGTCGCGCGCCAACTCCACCTCGACGAGGTCGGCGGGCTCTTCAAGATCGTCGCGCAGCTCGCGCGATCGGTGCGCGGCCTCTGGAAAGGACCGCCCCCGATGCGGCGCAAGCGGCTCGCGCTCGACGGGTACGCGGCGGTGCAACAGTGCTCGTACTTCACGCTGCCGCTCGCGCCCGACCTCGACGTCTACGCCGTCGATCGCCAGCTCGGTCGCCTCGACTTCCGCCAGCGGACGTTCTTTCGACGGCGACGCGCGCAACTGCCGAACGCGCGCGTCTTGTTCGTCGCGCCCGATCCCGCGATCGCGTTCGGCGAACGATGGGACGTCGGCGCGCGCATGCTGACCGGCTGTCTGCTGCGTCTCGACGAGGACCGTATTTTCTACCTCACGGGCGACATGCATCACTACGAGCGGCGCGTCGTCGGGCGATCCCTTCATGTCATCGCCGGGGGCGGCGGCGCTTTCTTGCATGGCACACGCATGCGGCCCGGCCCCGGTGGAGCGCCCGCGCGCGAGTACCCGACGGGGGCGATGTCGCGAGGCCTGGTCGCGCAGGTGCCGCTCAAGCTGATGCTCGGCGGCGCCGGCTTCATCGTGCACATCGCGTTCGGTTTCGTGGCGTCGCTCGAGCTCGGAGCGTCGCTGCGCGGGACGAGGGAGCTCGTCGTGACGGCGGTCGCGATGTCGGCGCTGATGGCGACCGCGTTCTTCATGAACGCCGCGCACAAGCGCGCGAACGCTTGGCAGATCGCCGCGACGGCGGTGCCGTTCGGGATCGCGCTCGGCCTCCTCCCGATGGCGCTGCGCCTCGCGCTGCCGGAGCTCGTGCCGGAGCTCGCGGGCGACACGGCGGTCATCGTCGTCTACGCGTTCCTCGGCGCGCTCGGGTTCGGGCTCTTCTTGATGACGATCGCGATCGTCGGGCTCGAGCACCAGCAGGCGTTCAGCGTGCTGTCGCACCCCGGGTACAAACACTTCGTGCGCCTGTGCGTGCACCCGAACGGACGGATCGAAGCGTGGACGATCGGCAAAGACGATCCGATCGCCGAGGGCCCCGCGGTGCTCGTCGATCGATTCGAGTGGGAGTGAGCGTCTTCAGCGCCCCGCCGGCAGCTCGAGGGTGAACTTCGTGCCGCCGGGTGCCGAGCTCTCGACCTTGATCGAGCCGCCGTGCGCGTCGACGATGTTGCGAACGATCGAGAGGCCGAGCCCGGTGCCGCGCCCTTGGCCCTTCGTCGTGAAGAACGGCGCGAAGACCTGTTCGATGTGCTCGGGCAAAATCCCGTGCCCGGTGTCCTCGATGACGATGCGAACGCGCCGCCCGCCTGCGATCGCCTGCGTCGCGATGACGATGCGACCGCCCGCGCGACCGTCGCCACCGACGGCGTGGCATGCGTTGGTCACGAGGTTGACGAAGACTTGCGTCAGCCGCTCCGGCATCCCTCGCACCGTCAGGACATCGGCGCCGAACTTCCGTTCGATGGTCGCGCCGGCCTCGGCGATGACGTGCTCGCAGAACGCGAGCGCCTGATCGATCACGCCATGAAGAACGACCGGTACCGCGACGTCGCTCGACGGCCGCGCGTAGCTCACGAGGTCGCGCGTGAAGCGGAGCATGCGGTTGGCCGACTCGCTGATGCGGCGCAGGCGCTCCATGTCGTCGGCGTCGATCGGCTCGGTGCGCGCGAGCGCTTTGCGAATGAGGTAGTCGGTGTACGCGACGATCGACGTCAGCGGGTTGTTGAGCTCGTGGACGAGGCCCGCGGCGAGCTGTCCGAACGACGCGAGCTTGTCGGCTTGGATGATCTGCGACTCGACCGCGCGGAGCTCGCGTTGCGCTCGACGCGTGGCGCTGTGCGCGCGGGCGTGATCGAGGGCGTGCGAGAGCGCGACCGCGGCGCGATGCGCCACGTGCGCGGTGGTCGAGCGGTCGTCCTCGATCGACGGATCGTCGGTCGCGAGGTGAAGCGTCGAGCCGACCGCCTCGCCGCCGAGATCGAAGACGCGCTCGTACGCATAGCCAGGGAACAACCGCGTCGGATCGATCCCCGCGAGGCGCGCGCGATCGCTCGACGGCACGCACTGAAAGACGCGCTGATGAAGTCGCGCGTGCGATCCTGCGTCGTCGTCCATCGGCACGGCGGCGCCGACGAGGCACGCGCCGATCGCGTGCCCCGGGAGGATCGCGCCGACGTTATCGACGAGCGCCTGCACGGTCGCGGCGTCGCCGTCTTCGTACGGCAGCCGCGCAACGGCGAGGAACAGGAGGTCGATCGGTCCGTCGAGCTCGCGGAGCTGCACCTCGCTCACCGAGCTCGGCGCCTCTTCGCGCATGGACACCTTCGTGTGGCTCACTCGATCCGGCGGCATCGTCGACTGCCGCGAGAACGGTGGCGCGGTCGACCGTGAGCGCGAGTGTGGCGGCGCCGTCGAGTGCGCGCGCGGCGCTCCCGAGGCGCGCGGATCTTTGCGGCGCGGCGCCATCGCCTACTCTTCCGGCCCGCGCGGTGTCACCACGCCGCGCGTGCTGGGGTTCCCGGATCCCGCCGCTTTCTCGGCGGTCCCCGACGCCGGCGGCGCATCGGCAGGCAACGTGCGCACCGACGACGGCCCGTCGCTCGCGCGATCGAGATCGAGGATCCTCGCGCGGCCGACATAGCTCTTCGTCTCGTACTTGGTGATCTTTCCGATCTTGCGGACGATCTCCGCCATCCGCTCCGCTTCGTTGAAGATCACTTCGGCCGCGCCGAACGCCGCGGTGTCGCGATCGAGGCGGCGCTTCAGGAGCTCGGCGTAGCCCATGACGCTCGTGAGCGGTTGGTTCAGCTCGTGCGCCGCGGCGCCCGCGAGCTCGGCGACGATCGCTTGTCGTTCTTGTGCGAGGAGCTGCTCCTGCGCTTGCGCGAGCCGCTGCTCCATCCGCATCTTCTCGCGGAGGTCCGTGAAGATCCCGACCGAGCCGACCGGCGTGTCGCCTTCGAAGAGCAGCACCGCCGACAGCGACACCGGCACGCGCGCACCCGTCGCGTCGAGCACCTCGGTGCGGAGACCTTCGACGCGCCCGCCGCTCGCGCGGATCATCTTCATGACCTGGCCCGCGACGCCGTCTGGATAGAGGAGACGCACGTCGGTGCCGAGCGCCTCGCCCGCGGTGCGCCGGTAGATGCGCTCGGCGGCGCGGTTGAAGAGCAAGACCTTGCCCTTCATGTCCGCGCTGATGATCGCGTCGACGGACGAGTCGATGACGCGCTGGAGAAAATTCTTCGTCTGCTCGAGCTCCTGCGCCGTCATGCGCTCGAGCGTCACGTCGCGGAACGAGCAGAGGACCACGCCCTCTTCGCGGAGCACCGAGTTGAAGTTGATGCTGAGGATCGCGCTCTCGCCGTTCTTGCGCTTGACGCGAATGTCGATCCCCTGAGGGAAGTGCCCCTTCGTGAAGCCGACGCGGAGATCGTGCGCGCGCGTCTGCTCGTCGCTCGCGAAGAGATCGCCGACGCGGCGTCCGCGCAAGTCGGCCTCGTCGTAGCCGGTGATCTGGCGCGCCTTCGGGTTGGAGAAGAGGAGATGCCCGTCGGTGTCGATGACGATGATCCCGTCGGCCGCGCTCTCGAAGAAGTCGGCGTAACGCTGGAGCGTACGAAGGCGGCGCTCCGCCTCGAAGCGCGCGACGGTCACTTGCTGGGTCTGGTCGCGGAGCGACTGCAGAACGCGCGCGTTGCGGAGCGCGATCGCCATCGCGTTCGAGACGGTCTTGCAGAGCGACAGCTCGTGATCGCCGAAGCGAAACGCGTGCTTCGCGCGGAGGAAGAGCACGCCCATCGGCTTCCCCTCGTAGTTGATCGGCAGGATCGCCAGCGAGCTGAACGCCGAGTGCCCTTCGTGCCGCACGATCTCGAGGAGCGGATGCGTCGTCGCGTCGGGTATGACGAGCGGCTCGCGGCTCGCGAGCACTTGCTGGATCTCGGGGTACTTCGTGAGGTCGATGGGGAGATCGCGGAGCTGCTCATCGTCGGACGCGGCGACGACGTAGCCGATGTCGCCTTGCTCGCGCACGAGGACGATCGACACGCGATCGACCTTGGCGACCTCGGCGATGCGTTGGACGACGGTGAAGAGGATCCCGCGGAAGTCGAGATTCGACGCGAGCGCTTGCGTGAGCTCGAGGACGACCTGCCCGTCCTTCTCTTTCGACTCGAGCGCCTCGACGACGCCGCGTAGCCGTAGCTGTCCGCGAATCCGCGCGATGAGCTCGACCGGCTTGAACGGCTTTCGCACGAAGTCGTCGGCGCCGCTCTCGAATGCTTTGGCGATCTCGTCGTCGGCGTCGAGCGCGGTGAGAACGACCACCGGCAAGTCGCGCGTCTCGGCGCGCGATCGCAAGATGCGGAGCACTTGGTAACCGTCGGGCGGCGGCATCACGAGATCGAGCAGGACGATGCTCGGATGCACCTTCTCGATCTGCTCGAGCGCCTCGGACCCGGATCCCACCGCTACATGCGGCATGTCGGCGTTGGCGAGCGCCTGGATGAGCACATGCCGGCTGACTGTGTCGTCATCGACGACGAGGACGGGACCACCGGGCACACGTCAGTGTAGCTGCGCCGGGATCTGGCCGGCAACCGCGATCACAGCTGTTTGTAGGCCCCGCGTCCGCCCGAAGTCAGAAAGCCGCCGGCGGAGGCGTAGTCCCGAGTAATGCCATGACGACCTCGACCTCGACCCCGACCCGGCCGGCGTGCTACGCGCTCCGCGATTGGCCGAGCTCACGCCCGATGTCGTCGAACAGGCGCTTGCCGGGCGCGCGGACCGCATTCGCACCCTGGTCGATGCGCTCACGCCCGTCATCCAGGCGCGTGTCGCGCGCGGATTGCTCCGGCGCGGTGGCGCGCGCGGCCGCGACGCGAGGCAAGAGGTCGAGGACATGACGCAAGAGGTCTTCCTCTCGTTGTTCGACGACGACGGGCACGCGCTGCGCGCCTGGGTCCCCGCGCGCGGGTTGTCGTTGGCGAACTTCGTCGGGCTCGTCGCGGAGCGGCAGGTGTCGTCGATCTTGCGGAGCGGCCGGCGGAGCCCTTGGACGGAAGACCCGACCGACGCGGAAGCGCTCGACGTTTCGGCCGGGAGCGTCGCGGGGCCCGAAGGGAGCGTGGTGTCGCGCGATCTCTTGGCGGCGGTGGTCGAGCGCGTCCGCGAGGAGCTGTCGCCGAAAGGGCTCGTCTTGTTTCAGCTCCTCGTCGTCGACGAAGCATCGGTCGAGACGGTGTGCGCGGACCTGTCGATGCTTCCCGACGCGGTCTACGCTTGGCGAAGTCGCCTCGCGAAGCTCGTGCGAAGAGTCGCGACGGAGCTCCAATGAAGGACGAAGAGCTGCTCGAGGCGGTCGGTGCGGCAGCGCGCGAGGAAGACGCGAAGGCGCTGCGCGAGCTCGAGGAGATCGCGTCGGGTGGCGACGAGGCGGCGCGTCCGCTCGACGACGCGGCGCGAGCGCGGATCGCGGCGCGACTCGCGAAGGCGACGGAGAGAAAGAGCGGGGACGCGAAGCGAGCGAAGGCGAACGACGCGAAGGCGAACGACGATCCGCCGACGCGCGTCGTCTTCCTTCGGCGGGCGGCATGGATCGTGGCGCCGCTCGCGATGGCCGCGGCGGTGCTCCTGTGGATCGGCCGTGGAGGCGGACCGATCGCGGCGCTCCCCGAGTACGAGCTCGCGCTGGTCGGCGGCGATCAGACGACGCGCGCGACGCCGGCGCAACTGCGCGGCGACACGCTGCGCGTGCGCGCAGGCGCGCGCGTTCAGATCTCCGCGCGCCCCGCGACGAAGCCGGACGGCGAGGTCGCGGCGCGCGCGTTTCTGATCGAAGGAGGCGCGGCGCGCGTGTGGGAAGTGCCGATCGAGATTTCGCCCGAAGGCGCCGCGCGGATCTCGGGCGACGCGAGCGCGATCTTTCCGTCGCCGAGCGGCGATTGGGACGTGGTCCTCGCGCTCGGCCGGCCCGGCGCGCTGCCGACGACGGCGAACGTGCTCCCGCTCCTCGTCACGCCGACGGCGGCGGTGAAGCTCGTCCGCGCACACGTCGTCGTCTCGGGCACGTAGAGGGCGTCCGCTTTTCGTGCCCGCCGCTCGTCTCGTGCGCGTGAACGCGCGCGACTCGACGGGGGTGGAGCTCGGCAGCGGCTTTCTGGAGATTGTTGCCGGCAAGTAACGTCCGGTTGCCAGTGGTGAGCGGCCACCTGCCATTAACCCGCGTCGCGACCTCGCCGTACTCCTGTTTCGACGCCATTGGACGCCCTCACGACAAAGCCGCCGCCCCCGCCCGCCGAGCCCGGTCGGACCAGCGGCGTCACGCGCACGGCGCAGCGTCCCACCATCCCCGTGGTCGGCGACGTCATCGCCGGGAAGTACACGCTGGTGCGGGTCATCGGCGAAGGGGGGATGGGCGTCGTCTTCGAGGCGCTCCACCTCCGGCTGCAACAGAGGCTGGCGATAAAGGTGCTCCACCCGAAGGTCGCCGAACAGGCCGGAGGCGTGTCGCGTTTCGAGCGCGAGGCGCGCACCGTCGCGCAGCTTCGAGGCGTGAACATCGCGCGCATCGTCGACGTCGACGCACTCCCGAACGGCCTACCCTACATGGTGCTCGAGTACCTCGAGGGGCGCGACCTCGCCGCAGAGCTCGAGGCCAATGGACCGCTGCCGATCGACGCTGCCGTCGACTACGTGCTGCAAGCAGCGACGGCGATGATCGAGGCCCACGATCTCGGAATCGTTCACCGCGATCTCAAGCCGTCGAACCTCTTCGCTCTGCCGATCGGCGCCGGATCGCGCCGGCTCATCAAGGTGCTCGACTTCGGGATCTCGAAGACGCGGGGCGAGGGCGACACGCACCACCTGACGACGGCGTCGGCGTTCCTCGGAACGCCGCATTACATGTCGCCCGAGCAACTTCGCGAGACGCGCGAGGTCGACGCGCGGTCGGACATCTGGTCGCTCGGCGTGATCCTGTTCGAGCTCCTCACGGGGCACACACCGTTCGAAGGATCGCCGACGGCCATCGTCTTCGCGGTGGCCGTCGATCCGGTGCCGCGGCCGTCGATCCATCGGCCGGACATCCCACCGAGCCTCGATCGCGCCGTGATGCGCATGCTCGAGAAGGAGTGCGATCGGCGCGCGCAGACGATGACCGAGGTCATCGACATGCTGGCGCCGTTCGGGCCAAAAGAGTTGATCGCGGATCTCGTGGCGAAGGCGCCGCGTCCGGCGGGGAAGATCGGCGAGATCCTGGTGCGCGAGCGGCTCATCAAGCAGGAGGAGCTCGATCGCGCGCTCGAAATCCAACGCCGGACGAAGCGCCTGCTCGGCCGCGTGCTCGTCGAGATCGGAGCGATCAGCGAGGCCGATCTGATGGTCGCCATCGCGCAACAGCAGCAGATCGGCGAGGTGCCGCACGCGCCGGCCCAGAGGAGGGGGCGCGGGTGGATCGCGGTGACGACGGCGGCGGCGGCAGCTGCGGTCGTGGCGATCGGGCTCTCGGCGTCGTTCGGCGTCTTCGCACCGCGAGCACACGCGACGATGCAGCCGATGACCACTGCGGTCCTCTTCGCCGTCGCCCAAGGCGCGATCGGGCCGACGCCCGACGCGACGTCGTCGCAGGTCGTTCCTCGCAGCGTCGCGTCGGCGCCCCCGCCTGAGCCTCAGGCAGACACGCCGGCGCCGCCCGAAGCACCCGCGCAGCCGCCGCGCGAGCCGCTCGTCGCCCCCGACGCCCCTCCCACGTCTACGCCGCCCGCGAGCTCGTCGTCGCCAAACTAGCGCGTCATCGGGTCTTCCCCACCACAGCAAGGACGTGACCGCGCGCGGGGAAGACGTGACCCCGGGAGCTACGCGCGCCTATCGAGCGAGCTCGAACGGGCCTCCCCTCTCGAGCGCGCGTGCGTACGCCGGACGCGCGTGGATCCGAGCGAGGAACGCCGCGAGACCGGGCGCCGCGTCACCACCGCGCGCCGCGACCGCTTCGACGACGAAGCTCATTTGAATGTCGGCCGCGGTGAAATCAGCCCCCGCAAACCACGTCGACTTCGCGAGCTCACCTTCCATCGCCTTCACGTGCACCGCCAGCTGCGGGTCGATGAGTCGCGTCGCCGCGCCCTTGCTGATCGCGCGCGCGACCGGCCGAATGAGCGCGGGCACACTCATCGGCAGGCGACGGAAGACGAGCTTCAGCAGGAGGAGCGGCATCGCCGATCCTTCCGCGTAATGGAGCCAGTACGTGTATCGAAGCCGATCGGGACTCTCTCTCGCGGGAATCAGACGCCCGTCGCCGTACCGATCGACCAAGTACTCGATGATCGCCCCCGACTCGGCGACCGTCGTCGCGCCATCCGTGATCACGGGAGACTTTCCGAGTGGGTGCACGACGCGCAGTGACGCGGGCGCGAACATCGTCTTCGGATCGCGCTCGTAGCGGACGACGTCGTATTCGACGCCGAGCTCTTCGAGCAGCCAGAGGACCCGCTGCGACCGCGAGTTGTTGAGATGATGAACGGTCACCATGAGTGCGCGACACCTTAGCATCGTCCACGAATGGCTCGCGTGCAGGGTCAGTGACCGACCTTCTTGATCTGCTCGTCGCTACGTCGAATCGAACAGCGCCCCCTGCGGCGCTTCCCCCGAGCCACCCCCGCGCACCGGCGGCGTCCGCCCGATCGCCTCGTACCCCTTGCGCGTCGCGACGC
>JAYVXB010000785.1:0-10085 GCA_043785585.1 Deltaproteobacteria bacterium
CCGTGCAACCGCGCCATCTCGGGCGCACCCGCTTCGTAGTCCATCCTTCGCACTTCGCCGATTCAAGCGAAGTGGGCCAAGTTCACCGCAGTAGTGTTAGGCACTCGTAGAGTACGACCGCAATGGCGAAGACGTCCGATTGCGCGCGTATGTCGCCGTCCATGTGACCTACGGGCATGTACCCGGCGGTGCCACCAACGATTCCGCTGGAACGGCCAGCCATAGAGGCGCTATTGGGAGTCCGCGCGAGCGCAACATTGCGTCGAAGTCTAGATACTCCGAAATCGATCAGAACTGCCGCATCGTAGCGAAAGGAACCGTCCTGCGCCGTCGGGACGATGATGTTCGCGGGCTTGATGTCCGCGTGAACGAGATCAGTTCTTTCGTCGGAAGCTTCATGAAGAGCACCTACTGTGCGAAGCAGTCTCGTCCCGAGCACGCGCGCCTCGTCGGCCGAAAGAGCGCCTAGCTGCGTCTTGCCTTGACGTCTCTTTCGCTCGTGTTCATCCAGGATATCGGCGAGCGAGGTGCCGCGCTGGTAACCCATTAGCAGGGCGGGCATGCCCCCCGGAAGGGTGACGAGTGCAAGAAACTGCGTAACGCCGTCGAGCATGCGTGTGCGGAGGACGCGAGCCTCGTTGCGAAGCGCCTCCTCGTCACGCATGGAGAAGTTGGACGCCAATTTTAGCGCGACATCGAGGGAGGTCTTGTCGTTCCGGAGGACCTCCACGCGATGAACGCTGCCCATGCCGCCGATACCGATCGGACACTTGTATCGAAATTGAATGGTAATGGACTGCTCACGCGCGTAGCCGCCGCCGAGAAAGTCCAGCGTGACTGTGGCGGTGTACTCGTCATTCTCCACGAACGCGGGGGCTATCGGTCCTGCGCGAACCGACGGGTCGCGCCCCTCTTTCAATGTTACAGCTGCGTGGATGTCGGGTAAGCTCTCGAGTATTTCTTTCAGTCGCTCCGGATTGATCGCATCAGGTGACAGAGCGTGGTCACCGAAATAGGCACTAAAGAAGCTCGCCCATGCGTTGAGCGCAACGGCATTGCCAGCGGGGAACGACTGTGCCAATCGCGCACGAAGATAGGCGAGCCGGTCCTTTCGTCTAGCCAACGTACGAATCTGTTCATCGAAGTGCGCGACTCTGCGTGAGCCCTTGATGTCCGGCGCCGGCGCCGAATAGAGTTCGGTTTGCGTGAGAAGGTGCCACATCACCACGACGCATGAGAACCCATCGCCTGGCATCGTCGGTACGGAGCCCGCATCGAACCGCCCGAGGGGGGCGAATCCGGGCGTCCCCCAAGCGGTCTCGGTGCAGTAGAAGCCCTCACCGACGACGCTTGACATGACCTCCGGCGACGCGGCGTGCGCGGCGACGAGAGCGGAGGCGACCGCCCCCGTGCCGAGGCTGAGAATTCGTGCATGCAGAATGTCGCCCGCGGGCGTGAGCGCCCCGATGAGCAGGTTGCGTGGCTTGATATCGCCATGCACGAGCGCTTGCTCCCGGGCTATCCGTCCTAGCGCGGGTAGAATGCCCAACGCGGCGAGTCTAACCGCGCGCGGCCGCTGCTCCGGATCGTCCGGCGCGAATCCGATCGCACCCTCCACGAACTCGTGGACGAGTTGGATGCCCTTGCCCGACGTCTCCGTAAAAGTCGCGTCGATGAATCGAACAAACGTTGGATCGGTGACCGCCGCATAGCGGTCCCTCATCTGGACCACAATTTCGTCGAGTTTGGCGCTCTCGGCCGGCAGCCTTTGAACGAAGGCGGCCCGAATGCGGCCATCCGTGGAGGCGCGGACAATGCGCCGCGCGTGGCGATGGAGGTAGCCGCCGGCCCCAGGATTCCCTAGACGCCCGCGGCCTCCGACGTCGTCCTGGTCGGTCATGGTCAGTACCGGAGCATAGTCTCGCCAACGATCCGTGGACAACCAGATGACGCTGCCGTCTGCGGCGGAGAGCGCGTGCGGTACGTTCGGGCGTTGTCCTGAAGTCCTCGGTGCCCTGCGCGAAGTCAGCGTCGCGGGAGTCGAGCACGTCGATCTGCGGCTTGATCGCGGCGATCTGTGCTTCGAGCTCCTCGGTTGACGGACTCGTCGGCGTGCCCAATGACGCGAGTTGGCGCGCGAGGCGAACGGCGTGTGGGAGGGCATCACGCTCTTGGCGGGCATCGGCGGCAGACCCTGCGGCGGCGATAGTCCGCGCGAAGACACGCTGCGCTGCAGTCTTGACGATTTCGCGCGTCGACGTCGCGTCAGCGGCGATTGCGGCGGATGAGCGACCAAGCTCAATCACCGCGCAGTCGATGTCTTCTTTCGATGCGCAAGCGTCAGCGCGTAGCAGCGCTGCGAGCGCGAGCGCAACGTCGTGTCGGACGCGGTCGAAGCTCGCGATCGTTGAGGCAAGTCGATCGAGACCGGGCGTGTCTCGCGCCGAAAACAGGACGCGCGTGTGCGTGTCGATCCTGGAGCCGACCATCTCGGCTGCCGCACGTTGGCGCGCCGGGGAATGCCACGGCCGCGCCATCTCGTAGACGAGCGCGTCGATCGCTTCCAGTCGCTCGAGAAGTACCGCACGGACGTCGACGACGTCCGCGCCGACCGTTGCGTCGATCCCCAGGTCGACGAAAATCAGTTCCGACTACGCGACCTGGCGCTGGTCTCAACATGCGCCGGCTTCGGCGCCGCCCTCTCTTCAGCCGTCTTTTTCCTCGCACCGTGGATCATTTCGAAGACCCGCGTTGTTCCGATGGGCCGACCGCCCCGGCCGCGGATGCCGAGCAACTTCAGCTCCTTCACGATCTCCCGCAGCTTGAGTCCGCGAATGCGCATGTGCCGTACGATGACCAGGACACGTCGCTCCGCGTCGTCCACGACGAGCCTCTCGCCATCCTCCGATAAGCGCATCCCCCAAGGGATCGTCCCGATGCGTTGCCGTTTCCTCTTCTTCTGCGCATGGATCGCGCGAAGTTGCGTGGAGAACATCGCCTGCTCGAACTGCTCGAACGCCTCGATTTGCCGTTCTAGCTGTCTGGTCTTCGGCTGGTCATCGAGAACAACGAGCGTGGCGGCACTCCGATTGACGAGTCGCTCGACAATCGCGCGACCGATCATATCCCCGAGCAGGTCCGCGGTTGCGACGACGAGGTGGGTCGCGCTTCGAGCCCGAACGGCGGCGATGGCTTGCAAGAGACCGGGACGATGAGCAATCGATTCGGTGGGCGCATCGTCGGTGAACCAGTCGACGACCTGGATCTTCGCGCTCCGTCCCCACCGCTCGATCGCAACGTGCTCGCGGATCGAGTCGCGCTCATATGCGATGGCTTGGACGATCGGCGCGGCGTTCGCCATGGTTCATGGCGGAGCTTACGACGAAACCGCTCTCGCCGTCCGCGGCACGAAGCGTATGCCACTGGCTGTTGGCGTTCGCCCTCCGAGTACCCGTCTACTACGAGAGGCGTGCACGTCGCGTCGCCGTGGCGGACGGGAGGAGGACGAACTCACCAACTCCCTCTCGCGTCGCCGGTCCGCCGTTATCGACGTGCGGAATCTCGATCGCCGAACGCCATTGCAGGAGACCTCCATCGGACTGAGCCCGTCGAAGTCGACATCGAGCCACTGTGAGATCCGAACGTTGATTCGCGCACGGGTGCGTCGCGCCTGCGCCCGCTCCTCACACGCCACGTCCGCGGCGGCCTCGTACAGTTGAAGCAGTTGCACGAACTCGTCGAATCGGCCAGCGTGCGCGAGGAGGACCTCGTAGAGCGCGCGGATCTGCTCCCGCCTACGCTCGTCCTCCTGGAGGTGCCCGCTCACGGCGCCATAATCGCGTCGGTCGTCGGGCCGTTGCAATACTCCCCGGGGCTTACCAATGTATCCATCCGGCGCGATGCCCTGGAATTAACTCGCGAAGCGACTCGTTGTCGGTCGCATGCGAGAGACCTCGGCGTCGAAGTGGGCACAGGAGCAGTTCGGCGGGACGCAGCTTGGCGACGTTCGTCGGACGCGCCGGCTGATCGAGATGGCCGCGAGCGCGGCGAGTCGTCCTTCGGGGAAGGTCGCAGTAGTGTTCGACCGAATGAGCGAGAGGGAAGGCGCCTACGACTTCCTCGAAAGTCCGCACGTGGAGGCTGCAGCGGTCGCGGAAAGTATGTTCACGGCCACCGCGCAGCGCGCGCGTGGTCGGCGGGCGGTCTACGTCGCTCTCGACATATCGAGCCTGGCGCTCACCGACGAGCGGCAAGTGAAGGGGTTCGGTCCCATCGGGTCGCCGAACGCACCGGCGCGTGGCTTGATGGTGATGAATGCCCTCGCGGTCGACTTCGATGGCGTGCCATTGGGTCTGATCGACCAGAGGTTCTGGGCGCGCGGCAAGCCGTCCATCGGGACGATCCAGGAGCGGACCGAGCGCAACCTGGAGCGGCCGTTCGACGACAAGCAGGGTGCCTACTTCGTGCGGGC
This sequence comes from Deltaproteobacteria bacterium, assembly GCA_043785585.1. Classification (GTDB taxonomy): domain Bacteria; phylum Myxococcota_A; class Polyangia; order Polyangiales; family Polyangiaceae; genus JBBQXV01. Next base: position 4,472 of record JAYVXB010000785.1, read on the forward strand.
GGCCGAAGACGCGATTGAGCGATTGCGCGCGGTGCATGTCGTTCCGTGGTTCGTCATCGACCGCGAGGGAGACAACCGCGAGATCCTCAGCGCTCTCTTCGAGCTGCCCTGCGTCTTCACGATTCGAGGGACGAAGAATCGCCGTCTTACGAACAAGGAAGAGGAGGAGCACGTGCGCGAGTGCGTGGGGGCGCAGCCGCGCCTCGGGACCCGCACTGTTCACGTGGGCCGAAATGGCCAGCGCGCTGCGCGCGACGCGGTCGTGGAGGTTCGCGCCAAGGAGGTCGAGCTCGGCTTTTGCCCCCACCCGACGTCCGACGTGAGGCGGCTCACGCTTTGTGCGGTGCGGGTGCGTGAGATCGGTCCTGGTGCGCGGCGCGCCGACGCCCTCGACTGGCTTCTCTATACAAACGCGCCGATCTCCAGCGCGGAGACCGCATTCAGCATCGTGGCCGCATATGCGACGCGATGGCGTGTAGAGGAATTTCATCGCACCTGGAAGAAGGGTGAGTGCAACGTCGAGAGCGCGCAGCTGCGCTCGACCGATGCGGTCGTGATCTGGGCGACTATCCTGTCGGCGGTGGCCATCCGGATCGAACGACTGAAGTACCTATCCCGCCACAAGCCCGACGAGCCCGCATCCATCGAATTCGAGCCCATCGAGATCGAGGCTCTGAGAACCGAGCGTGGTGCGCGCACGCGCGGCAAGCGGCTGCGCGTACCGGATATGCCCACGATCCATGAAGCCACCACATGGATCGCCGAAATGGGCGGCTGGATGGGATTGAAGTCGAGTGGCCCTCCGGGCTCTGTCACCCTCGGGCGCGGGCTCGAACGATTGGCAATCTACGTGAAAGCCGTCTCGGACGTACGCCACGAGCGAAGGTCGCGGGGCAGGAAATGAGTCCATTGGTAAGCCCCGGGGAGTATGAACGGTTTGCGTGGTACCCCGCCGGGAGCATGCACCCTCATGTTCAATCGCAGTGGACGGTTCGGGGCCTCCGCACGCCACCGTGAGGGCGGAGTCCAAGAGCCGCGTCGTTGACCGGACCGACCGAACACAAGAGAATTGCGCAAGCGGGCGCGATCGAATTGCCCGACGCGGCCGTCGATGTCGGTTTTCCCCGCCCGCGACACGGAGGCGCAGCTTCGAGTCGCCGCGAGGGTCGCGGATCTCCCATCCGACACGGTCCGTTGGGCTCCCAGCAGCGTCAAGCGGATTACGCTCGTTTCGTCTTGCACCTATAAACGAAAATACATCGCCTCTCCGGGCGCTGGACCCATTGACTCCATCGCGCCGCCCGTCGACCATGTCTGTCGCCGTTCCGGCGCGGGGCTGGGCGGGAATGGAACGACCGAGAGACTTCACGGGAGGGATGACATGACGAGAACCGTTACGATCGCGCTGCTCCTGTTTGGCATCGTACCCATCGGCCTGTATGGTTGCGGCGTACCACAGGCAGTTCACTGCAAGTTCGTGAACGACGTCGGCAACGCCTCGGCGAACTATGGCACTGCGGCGAGCGCCGCGAGCAATGCGGCCTGGCAAGCGGAGGCCCAGCAACTCAAGACTACCGTCGACTCCGAAAAGCAGAACTACTGCAAGTGAGGCTTCGCAATGGCTGACGTAAACGACCTCGCCGACCAACTCACGGGCCTATTCAAGCAGTCGCTTCAAGACGTCTACGGCAAGTTCACGGCCGCGGACCAACAGAATCTCGTCGACTACGGCAAGAGCATTGCAGAATGCGCGATCGAGCGTCGAGCGTCCGATGATCCTGCGAGGCAAGCAGCGCTCGACCAGCAGATCGGCGGTTTCACGGGAGCCATCAACCTCATGGCCGATCGCTACCTGCTTCTCGCGGCTCATGAAGCGGAAAAGACCGCTTTGGCGGCGCTCAAGATCGCCGCGGAGTGGGGTCTGAAGATATTGATCGCCGCGATCAAGTAACCGGCCGTACCGTCGCGTCCCGCGCGAGTCACCAACCGCAGTTCCACACGAGGCCGATTCGCGCGCCTCGCAATGCACGGGAGTCGAACGATGCAGATCGAGGTCAGCTTTCACTCAAGCAATCCCGGCTGGGAAGGATTCATCGTGGAGAACGCGCACACGGCCGCCAGCGTGTTGAGTGATCCGGAGTTCCTCGCCCGAGTGAGGGGGTGGTCAGGCTTCGATTTCACCGACAAGACGCCCGCAGAGATCGCCGACACGCTCCAAGCAGCGGACGTCGTTACGGTGACCGTAGGCTTCTACAATCACGTCCTCGGTCCCTCCATCGCGAAAGAGGATCCCAACACCGGCTCGGTCAGCTTCAACACGGCGAAACGGAGTCGTGGCGCAGGATCTCCTGGGAATGTTGCCCACGAAACGATGCACGTGCTCGGCTTCTCGCACAACGGAAACCAGATCGCTGGGAATGAGAATACGGTTCCCTATCGCATCGGACAGTGGGTCGACGAAGCGTTAACCGGGCCCGCCGCCCACGCGCGCGAGTAGGAAGCCGAGCGAGCATGAACAGCGTTCAGGGCGACGCCCGCTCCACAGTCCGCTACGTCACGATCGACCGTCCTCAAGATATCGATCTGCGCCGGCACAACCCCAACGTCGCAGGGCTGCAGGCCTCAGCGTCGGCGGTGGATGACTCGCTCGCCGTCACGGTGGTCACGCTGGAGCAGCTCGCGAGCCTCGACGCAGCCGGGCTCGACGCTACGTACCGTCCGCTCGCGATCTTCGGCGCGGGGAGTTGGAGCGAGTGGTTTCACTACGCTGACGACGACGCCTGGCGCGCCAAGCTCGACGCCTACATGGCGATCATTCGCACGACGACCATCCGATGCTCGCGGTCTGCGGAGGTCATCAGCTCGTGTCCGCGGCGTTCAACGGCTGGTCGGTCATCGCTCACATGAACGACGCCGGAGATCTCCTTCGGATCGACGAGAGCACGGCCGGCGATGGGGGCGCCGGCCAGCGATGGCTCGTGGCGTTCCTTCAAGCCGCCGTGCGGTGGTGGGGCGGCAACACATGAGAGCGATGCACATGCAGAATGCGGTTCGCACCATTGGAAAGCGGCGTGTCGTGGCCATCGGGCTTTGGGCGCTCTCGATGCTCTGCTGCGCGTCGGGCTGCGGGTACATGAACACGCAGCTCATCTTGAACCAGATGAACTCGACAGCGTCGTGTCCGGCGCCGGCGCGCGCGACCACCAAGGACCGCGCCGCGCGCATCGTCTTCGCCTCGTTAGCAGATGCCTATTTCGACAAGGACGCGGTCGGCAAATGGCTGGATGCGGCGATTGCGAATCCCGCTCCGATCATGAGCCTCTACGCTTGGACCGCGGCGCATCCGCACCCGTCGTCGAGTGGTGGATGCCCCAGTGGCCCGCCTTCGACCGGTCTCTGTTCCAAGAATGGCTTCGCCGATTTCAACACAGCGGTTCTCCCGCAGACTCTCCGGAAGTCGGACGGCACTTTCGAAACGCCGACCTCGATTTGGGGCCTGCCGGCTCCCGCCGTGTGTTTGCAGAAGCCCACGTCCTCACCGGTCGTACCCTCACCGTCGTCGAGTGCACCGCCTCCAAAACTCGACAGGAAGCCGGCCGCACTTATCGCTCCCACGCCGCCGCCAGCCACGCTTCCTCCAGGGGCGTGCAGCGGTGAATCCCCGTCGCCGGCTCCGCCGGGCGCGTGGCGCGTTTCACTCATCGCGTCGCCGAGCGCGATCCCTGCGATGGTCGATGCGGAGCGCTTCGTCGCAAACCTCGAATCGGTGCCCCCGTCGCTCGTCACCCTTCGCAATATCGCCGACCCTACCCCGTGCGACGACGAGATTCGCGCCGGCGTAATTGAGGGGTTGGCACATGCGAAGCGCTACATCACGCAGCGCCATTGGGCACGCACTCTCGATCGACCTCGCACGGCACTCGTGCTCAGCGGTGGCGGAGGCACCGGAGCGTTCCAGGCCGGGTTCGTGAACCGACTCTTGGGTGTGCTCCAAGCCTGCAACTCCGGGCCTGGAAACAACTGCAACGGAGCCTCGGTCGATTTGGTCGTCGGCACGAGTACCGGGTCGCTGGTCGGTTTCCTAGTCGACATGTTCTCCAATCCCGATCCCAAGCTCCAAAACAGGGCGCGTTCGCTCCTGCGCGAGGAGTACACCTGTTCGGTCGAGAACGATTTGTACTGTCAGGTGAGCGCGCCGATCACTCGCATCGCGACGAACGTTCCGGGCCTTGTGCAGTTCGATGGGATCGAATCGCTCTTGGCGAAGAATTGGTCTCCCGAACTCACATCGAACGCAACGGAGCTGGTCACTATGACCGTCGACTACGAGAGCGGCGATCTGTTTGCGGAGAGTGACCAGGATCCTGACGACGCGATGACACCTCAAGGCAGAGTCGAGAGCGTGCTCGCGTCGATCGTCGAGCCGCTAATGGCCTATCCGGTGCGCGCGATCCATCGCGCGAACGGCGTAGTGGTCAAGGGCACTTTCATCGACGGCGGCATTCGATCGGGGCTCCCCGTGCTCGAAGCGATGCGGCGCGGCGCGGAGCGCGTCGTGGCCATCTCGACCGCGAGCATCGATCCGGACCCGATCAACAGGCCCTCCGATGTCGTGTCGATCGTACTTCGCACGATCGACTTGCTTGTCGATCAACCGAGGGTGGGCGAGGTGCAACAAGCGGATCTAGCCGCGACAGCCCGGCGGATGAGCGAGTACAACCTGTGCAGGAGGCGCTATCAAGTACGCGCGCTTGAAGGCGCAAGCGTCCTGGCCGACGAAGTCGAGATCGAGAACTTCTGCAGGCGAACGAACCTCCCGTCGACGCGTCCGCACACGCAGGGAGCGGCGGGGGGATGGCTGACACCTGGGACGCTCGCGCAGATCGCAACGAGTTGGCAGTCGGCGTGGGTCTTTCGACCCGAGAAGCCCATCCAAGGCATGTCTGGATATTCGTTCGATCCCATCGGGATGCGGAAGCTCTACCTCGAAGGCGTCGACGCGTTTCAGGCGCGCTGCCGCGAGATCCTCGACCTCTTTGGGATCCCTGAGGATGTGTCTGCGAAGGAGTGCTCGCGAACGAACAAGGACGTGGAGGAAGAGGAGCGAAAGCTATTCAGCGATGAGGCGGCGTGCGAGGCGAAGACAACGTTGCCGAGGCGGACATGCCCGTCACTGTGACCACAACAGGGTGGCGGCGCGCGGTCCACGCCATCGTCGCGGGTCCCGACCTCGCGCACCTGCACCCGGCGACCCACGCCGCGGGCATAGTCCAGATCCACGGCGAGCACGGCTCGTGGTTTCGTCAATCGAACGTCGTCGGCGTCGCCGCTGGTGTGAAGGTCCGCTCCGGTAGACCTGTCGGCCCAGCGCTTCGCGTGTTTGTCCGTCGCAAGCTGCCGTTGGACCGCGTCGCGGGCGAGGATCTCATTCCGCCCCACGTCGACGGGCGTCCGCTCGGTATCCGCGCCAAGTTGCTTATCGATGTCCACGCGGTCGGGGCTCCGCGCGCGCAATCGCTCGTCGTTGTCGATCGTCCTGCGCTCCCCGGATACAACGTCGGCGACGCAACCGGAGTCTCGGGGACGATCGGGTGCGTCGTGAGGGATCGGTCGT
>JAYVXB010000786.1:0-10085 GCA_043785585.1 Deltaproteobacteria bacterium
TCGCGCGTCAGATCGGCGTGCGCTGGCGTGCGCTGCGACTCGCCGTAGAAATTCTCGTCACGGAAGTAACGCAACCAACGAAACACCTCGTCCGCCTCGAACAGGTAGATCCCCGTGCGCAGCGCGACCGCGAGGGTGAACTCGTCGACGTTGAGTGTGAGTGACGCCTTGCCGCTCGAGTCGAAGAGGCGATCGACCTCGCCGCGCACTTCGAGCGTCCGATCCTCGCCGAGGAGCGCTTCCATCGCCTCGGTGTCGCCCGTCTCGAGCCGCCCGACGATCGGGTCGTCGAACGTGAAGCCGAGCGCGACGAGCATCAAGCGCAGCGGCTCGGGAATTTCTGCCGCCGCCTCGACGGCCTCTTCGCGCGCGTCGGCGAGCTCGTCCAGCCACTCGCCGAAGTGATGCGCGCGAACGCGCGTGACGCCCATGTTCCATTCGACGATCGGAAGCTCGCCGTCGTCGGCGTTCGCTTCGCGATCGAAGCACGCGTACCTTTTCTCGCCGAGCTTCGCGAACGGCGCGTAGCGCTCGTAGTCGGGCCGGCTCATGCGGATCCCGATCTCGTCGTTGAACGCCGTCTTCATCTCTTCGGCGGAGAGCAGCCGCTCGGGACCGCCGATGTTGCCGGCCGCGCGCATCGCCGCCGAGTAGCTGGAAGGGAGTGCGACGCCGAGGTAGGTCGCGCGCGCCGCGAGATCGCGCATCGTCGCGGGCGGGCCGAATTTCTCGAGGTGCCCTTGGCGCTTGAGCACCGTCTTGATCCGCTCCATGGCCGCGAGCGCGAGCCGTGTGGGATCGACGGTCAGCTTGACCTTACGGCTGACGACTCTCTTCTTCTTCAGCGAAGGCTTTTTCGTCGTCCGCATCTGCGAGGCCAACGACGCGAGTGTACCGCCCTTGGAGCGGCCACGTCACTATTCGTCAAGTCGAGCGCGCGCGACCCCGCGCGAGAGCGTGGTACGCTGACATCACCTGCGCAGAGGTGCGCGCGATGTCCGATCTCGCTCGCGACGCCATCGTCCCCCTCCTCGAGCTGACGCATCGCCTGTCGCAGGACGCGGCGCTCGAAGAGCATCTGCACGCCGTCACCGAGACGGCGCTGTCGCTCTTGCCTTGCGATCACGCTTCGATTCGCGTCGTCGATGCATCGGGCACCGAGCTCCTCGCCAGCGCGCGCTCGGGCGTCGCCGCGACGCATCGCGCGCTCCCGATCCGAAAAGGGGAGGGCATCGGCGGTTGGGTGTTCGAGCACGGCCGCCCCGTCCATGTCCCCGACACGCGGCTGGACTCGCGGTTCGTGTCGGCCCCGGGGCAAGGCTTCACGATCCTGTCGATGATCGCGATCCCGCTCCTCTACGATGGCACCACGATCGGCATCTTCTCCGTCTCGTCGCCCGAGGCGAACGCGTTCACGAGCGATGACGAGCTCCTCGCGCGCCTCCTCGCGAACACGTCCGTCCCCGCGATCGATCGCGCGCGCCTCGCGCGCCTCGCGGTCACCGACGATCTGACCCGCGCCTACAACGTTCGGTACCTCGAGCCGCGGATGAACGAAGAGCTCGAACGCGCGCGTCGTCACGAGCACCCGCTCAGCGTCGCGATGCTCGACCTCGATCACTTCAAACGCGTCAACGATACGCTCGGCCACACGCGCGGCGACGCGGTCTTGCGCGCCTTCGCGGATCGGGTCCGCGACAACACGCGGCGGATCGATCTCCTCGTGCGGCGCGGCGGCGAAGAGTTCGTCCTCATCTTGCCGGCGACGCCCGCGGCGCAGGCGCTGGCGTGGGCCGAGCGCGTGAGGCACGCCGTGAGCATTCTCCCGATCGATCTCGGCGACGCGATTTTCTTCGCGCTGACAGTGTCGATCGGCGTGGCGACCTGGAACCGAAGCGAGACCGCCGAGGATCTCGTCAACCGCGCAGACCTCGCGATGTACGAGGCGAAGAAGCTCGGCAGAGATCGCGTGGTCGCGGCCGAGAGCACCGAAAGCGCGTAGGCTCGCGGCGTGAGGATCGATCGCCTCATCGCTCTCGGGATCGCGTGTGCCGCCGTCGGTTGCGGCGGGACGACGATCGCGTCCGGCGACGGAGGTAGCGACGCGACCGCTGGCGACGGTGCGTCCTCCGACGGGACGAGCAAACCCGACGGCTGCCCTGCGATCCCGTCGACGTACGTCTACGAATGCGACGCGGGTGTCGTCGACGCCGCGGGGTGCGGTCCGTACGACCATCCGGCGACGCCGCCGCTCTACTCACAGGGCTGCCGCGTGCTCCTCCCGAAGCCGAGCGGGTTCTGCGGCGAGCCGTCGTGTTGCGGTCCGCAAGACTGTTACTGCCAACCGGATCCGCGAAACGCGTCCGCGTTCAGCTGGAGCTGTCCCCTCTAGTCATACATGGCTCGGTCGCGCGTCGAACGCGTCCGCGAGGTCGCGCAGGATCGCGACGTTCGTCGGTGTGAACGCGAGCCGGCGCTGCGGCGCGCTGACTTCGAGCAAGCCCGCGTCGCGACCGCGCGATCGCAACGGGATCGCGAGCACGCCGATCGCCGAGAGCCCCGCCGCGACGAGCCTGAGCGTCGTCATCGATCGCGCCCAGTCGGTGAGCGCGTCGTTCGCGCCGTCGCGCAGCGCGCCCAGGAACGAAGCGTCGTGCATGGATACGCTCGCGCCGAGCGCGCGCCTGGCCTCGGGCGCATGCGCGGCGCGGGTCACGAGGCGCGGCTCGCCGGGCACGATGCAGTGCACGAGCCCCCCTTCGCACGCACCGCGTCCGACCGCGATCGCGAGCAGCCACAGCGCTGCCTCGCCCATCGTCCGCGCTTCTTCGACGAGCGCGCGATCGTCGTCCGAGATGCTCCGCGGACGTGCGCTGCTCGTGCCCCACCCAATCTCCGCGATGGCCGCCATGTTGCCCCCCAGTCTCCCCGTCGCAGCTCCAATTGGAGCACCCGCGCGCACGGCACCGCAAGAAACATGCAGTGTTCACGTATTGAACGTGGAGACGTCGGCGTCAGTCGACCTTCAGGATCGCGAGGAAGGCCTTCTGCGGGATCTCGACGCTGCCGACCTGCTTCATCCGCTTCTTGCCCTCTTTCTGCTTCTCGAGGAGCTTTCGCTTTCGCGAGATGTCGCCGCCGTAGCACTTCGCCGTCACGTCTTTGCGCAGCGCGCGCACCGTCTCGCGCGCGATGATCTTCCCGCCGATCGCCGCCTGGATCGCGACCTCGTACTGCTGCTGCGGGACGAACTCTTTGAGCTTCTCGGCGAGCGCCCGCCCGCGCGTGTGCGCCTTGTCGCGGTGGACGATGATCGACAGGGCGTCGAGCGGCTCGCCGTTCACGAGGATGTCGACCTTGACGAGCGTGTCCGCGCGGTACCCGGTGATCTCGTAGTCCATCGAAGCGTACCCGCGCGACACGCTCTTCAGCTTGTCGTGAAAGTCGAACAGCACCTCGCCGAACGGAAGCTCGTACGTGATGATGACGCGATCCGCACTCGCGTACTGCATCCCTTTCTGCAGGCCGCGCTTCTCTTGGCAGAGCGCGAGCACCGCGCCGACGTGATCCGACGGCACGTGGATGCTCATTTTCACGATCGGTTCTTCGAGCCGATCGATGTACTGCGGGTTCGGGAGCTTCGCCGGGTTCTCGACGCGGAGCATCGTGCCGTCGGTCTTGTAGACGTTGTAGACGACGCTCGGCGCGGTCGTGATGAGATCCAAGTTGAACTCGCGCTCGAGACGCTCCTGGATGATCTCCATGTGGAGCAGCCCGAGGAAGCCGCACCGAAACCCGAAGCCCAGCGCTTCGCTCGAGTCGGGCTCGAACGAGAACGCGGCGTCGTTCATGTGTAGCTTCTCCATCGCGTCGCGGAGCGCCGGATAGTCCGCGCTGTCGGTCGGGAAAACTCCCGCGAAGACCATCGGCTTCACTTCTTTGAAGCCCGGCAGCGGATCGGTCGTCGGCCCTTTGTGATGCGGCCCCTTCGCGGGCATCGACGACGCGTGCGTCACCGTGTCGCCGACATTTGTATCATGCACGCTTCGGATGTTCGCCGCGAGGAAGCCGACCTCGCCCGGTCCGATCTCTTCGAGCGCGACGGCGGACGGCTGAAACGATCCGAGCTCGGTGACCTCGTAGTCGGTCTTGCTCGCGTAGAACCGAATCTTGTCGCCCTTCTTCAAGAGCCCGTCGAACACACGCACCATCACGACCGCACCGCGGTAGCTGTCGTACCAAGTGTCGAAGATGAGCGCGCGGAGCGGGGCGTCGGCCACGCCCTTCGGGTGCGGCACCTTGAGGACGATCTGCTCGAGGATGTCCGCGACGCCGACGCCCGTCTTGCCGCTGCAAGGGATCGCCTCGGCGCAATCGAGCCCGACGACCGACTCGATTTGCTCCTTCGTCTTCTCGACGTCCGACGACGGGAGATCGACTTTGTTGAGCACCGGCAGAATCTCGAGACCTTGATCGAGGGCGAGATAAACGTTTGCGAGAGTCTGCGCCTCTACGCCCTGCGTCGAGTCGACGACCAGGATCGCGCCCTCGCACGCGGAGAGCGACCGCGACACCTCGTAGTTGAAGTCGACGTGGCCCGGCGTGTCGATGAGGTTCAGCTGGTACGTCTCGCCGTCCTTCGCCTTGAAATCGAGGCGGACGTTTTGCGCTTTGATCGTGATGCCGCGCTCGCGCTCGATGTCCATCTTGTCGAGGAACTGGGCGCGCGCCTCGCGTGCGGAGACGGCGCCGGTGATCTCGAGGATGCGATCGGCGAGCGTCGACTTTCCGTGATCGATGTGCGCGATGATCGAAAAATTGCGAATGTGCGACTGCGGCGTGGTCATCGATGGGGAGGGCGCGAGTAGCGAAGGTGAGGCAGGGAGATGGGACTATTTTTTTGCGGCGGGCGAGGCGAGGAAGGGGCCGTCGACGGGGCTACCCGTCATCGGGATGGCCGGTGGTGCAGAGAGCTCGGAAGGCGAGAGCGCGAGCTGCCCAGGCAGCATGTGCGCGTACTGTCGAAGCACGAGATCGATCCCTTCGCGGATGTACACCGCAACCGGAACCTTGGTGCGCTCGTGCAATACCTTGAGCCGCTCGTTTTGCTCGATGGTCACGTAGATGGTCGTCGAGATCTTCTTCCGCGACATCGCTCGCCTTGCTTTGCCCCGCCTGCAAAGCGTGCTCGCTCTAACTGAAACGAGGACGCGGGGCCAGGTGGAGCTGAAACGCCCGAAAACTTGACATACACTACGTGAACATACGTACCTCTTCAATACCGCCTTCCACACGCGACGCCACACTTGACCTTGCAGCCTCGACCGCAGACCATCGGCCGCGGTATTGTCCGACCCCGGGACGACGAACATTGATGACAATCTCTCGCACTTACGTTTCGCTTCATGGCCTCAAGATCTTCGCCGGCGCGTTGATCACATCCTCGGCGCTTCTCGCGGCGTGCAGTGGAGGAGGTGATGCCACCAGCCCCGGCGGCGCGAAGATCCCCGCGAATGCGAAGCGCGTCGAGACGCTCACGCACGAGGAGTGCGACGCGAAGAGCAACCGCGTCGAGAACCTCGACTCGAACAACGACGGCAAGAGCGACATCCAGCGCGTCTACGACAAGAAGTCGGGCGCCGAGATGTGCCGCATCGTCGACCTCAATCGCGACGGCAAGCCGGACCTCTACGAGTACTTCGAAGGCAACGGCGTCATCCGCCGCCGCGAGTACGCGTACGACGACAGCGGCTCGGTCAACGCCGTCGAATACTACGAAGGCGGCAAGCTCGTGCGCCGCGAGTACGACACGACCGGGCAGCACCGCATCGACACGTGGGACTTCTTCGACCCGGCAAAGCCGCCGAGCGCGAAGACCGGACGACCCGTTCCGATTCGCCGCGAGCGCGACACGAACGGCAACGGAGTGATCGACCAGTGGTGGGTTTGGGACGGCGAGAAGGTAACGATTTCGATCGATCGATCGGGCGACGGAAAACCGGATCCCGAGAACACGATCGTCTTGAACGATCCGGACGCGGGCGCTCCGCCAGCGCCGGCGCCGTCATCTTCGAGCAGCGGCGACAGCACACCACCGGCTCCGACGGCGACCTCGACTCCGGTCGACGCGGGTGCAAAGGCGAAAGACGGAGGGAAGCCGTGATGCGTTTCGGAATGCGTTTCGGCTGGAAGCTCTCGCTGGGTGGCGGCGCGATCGCCGCGATGATCGCGAGCATGGTCGCCTGCGGAAACAGCTCGAACATGCCGCCTCCGAAGACGGACGCGACCGCGCCGGGCGGCTCGCACGATTTCAGCAAGTGGCCGAAGGACGACAAGTCGCTCTGCAACGCGCAGATGGGCTGGAAGGACAAGCCCGAGTTCGAGGTCCAGGAGACCGTCGGCCCAGGCTCGATCAAGCCGAACGTGCGGCGGATCTATCGCTGGGTCGGCGAGCGCGAGAACCGCAAGAAGGTCCTCGTCTGCCGTGAGATCGACACGAACCTCGACGGCATCAAAGACGTCGTGCGCCTCTTCGACGACAAGAAGGGCGAGGCGAAGCACGAAGAGTCGGACACCGACTACGACGGCACGATCGACGTGAAGGTCGACTTCGTCGCGGGGCGTCTCGCGCGCGAAGAGATCGACACGAAGCACGGCAGCACCGCCGGAATGTGGAAGCCCGACGTGTGGAAGTTCTACGTCGAGGGGACGCTCTCGCGCGTCAAGCGGAACACGCACTGCGCGAACGGCAAGCCGGACATTTGGGAGATCTACAGAGGCGGTCAGCTCGAACGAGTCGGAAACGATTCCACCTGCGACGGCCACGTCGATCGCTGGGACCGCGACACCGAGCGCATTCTCGCGCTCGAAGATCAGTCGCGCGGGGCGCAAGCCGAAGCGGGCGCACCGCAGCCGGTTACCGTCGGTCTCGACGGCGGCCTCGGCGCGACCAAAGACGCCGGCAAGGCAAAGTAGAGCGCGCTACGCCTTCGAAGTCCCCTCGCGGCCGTACGCATCCTCGAGGCGCACCACGTCATCGAGCTCGGGCGTCGAGACCTCGAGAACGTCGACGTCCGTGACGGCGACCATGCGGTGGATCGTTTTCGGGACGCAGTGGAACGTGTCTTTTTCGTTCATGCGGATCGTCTTCGTCTCGGCGCCTTGGCCGATTTCGAGATCCATGACGCCGCTCTGGATGAAGAACGTCTCGTCCTTTTTGTTGTGATACTGCCGCGAGAGCTTCTGCCCTGCGACGATGTGGAGGACCTTTCCGACGTAACGGTCGGTCTCGGCCCAGACGAGCTCGTATCCCCAGGGTTTGTCGACGCGTCTCATGCAGGCAGACAAATAGGATAAGGATGCGCACATGGCTACAGAGCGCTTGCAGAAAGTCCTCGCGCGCGCGGGAATTGCGTCGCGTCGCGCTGCCGAGGAGATGATCACGGCGGGTCGCGTGCGTGTGAACGGGCTCCTCGTGACCGAGCTCGGCGCGAAGGCCGACTCGCGCAACGACAAGATCGAAGTCGACGGCAAACGGATCGTCGCGGAGCTACCGGTGTACGTCGTGCTCCACAAGCCGCGCGGCGTCGTGTCGACGATGGCGGATCCGGAGGGGCGACCGACGGTGAAGGATCTCATCGCGAACGTCCCGGCGCGCATCTATCCGATCGGGCGGCTCGACTTCGCGACGAGCGGCGTGCTCCTCGCGACGAACGACGGCGCGTTCGCGGAAGGCCTGATGCACCCGAAGAAGGCCGTACCGAAGACGTACGTGCTGAAGGTAAAGGGGATGATGGAGACGGGCGACGTCGAGCGATGGCGGCGCGGCGTGCGGCTCGACGACGGGATGACGCTTCCAGCGGAGGTGACGTTTCTCCGGCACGAAGAAGACAAGACGTGGATCGAGCTGACGATCAAAGAGGGGCGCAATCAGCAGATCCGGCGCATGGGCGAGGCGACGGGGTTTCGCGTGATGCGGCTCGCGCGGACGGCGTTCGCGGGGATCACGTCGGAGGATTTGCGGCCGGGGGATTGGCGGTACCTGACGCGCGACGAGCTGACGGCGTTGAAATCGTCGTTCGGCGTTCCGCAGCGGATTCCGGCGGGGACGCCTGCGTCGGGCAATGCGAGGCCGGGACAGCACGTGGCGACGCCGGTGATCGATGCGCATGGGCGCGCGCGGTCGATGCATCCGGGGGGAGAGCGCGGGCGCGATGCGTCGGAGCGTGGCGGTGAGCGTGGGCGCGGGACGGCGCAGCGTGGAGGGGAGCGCGGGCGCGGGGCGCCGGAGCGTGGGCGTGCGCCGATGGGTGGAGGCGAGCGTGGGCGCGGGGCGCCGGAGCGTGGGCGTGCGCCGATAGGTGGAGGCGAGCGTGGGCGCGGGGCGCCGTCGGTCGAGCGTGGGCGTGCTGCGGCGCCGGAGCGTGGGCGCGCGGCGTCGCCAGAGCGTGGACGCGCGGCCGCGCCGGAGCGTGGGCGCGGGCGATCCGATCGTGGGCGCGTGCCGGTCGAGCGGGCGGGAGAGCGTGGGCGCGCGCCGGCGGGACGCGATGGACAGAGGGGACGCGGACGACCCAAAGGGCGCTAGGCGTGGCGTGTCCGACCCAGCCAGAGGTCGCCATGCGAATCACCAACGTCTCGCTCGTCTCGATCACGCTCGTCTCCGCCACGCTCGCATTCGCGTCGGTCGTCGCGACGCCGCCCGCCAGCGCATGTGGAATGGCGATTCGGCGCGAGGTCGATGCGCGCGCCGTCGGCATCGCGAAGGCCGAACGCGCGCTCCAGCAGGGGCAGTTCGCGGCGGCCGCGCTCAACGTCACGCAGGTCTTTCCGACGATTCGCGCCGCGCAGACGGGGAACGATCCGCTGATGTCGCGCGGTCAGCGCGTCATGGCTCTCGCGGTCGCGCGCTCCGACGGCGCGGTGACGCTGGGCAACGACTGGCGAGGCGCAACGCCGGCACAGCGCGCGCAGAACCTCGAGTGGGCGGCGGCGATGTTGCGCACGCTGAGCACCGCGAACGCAGGGGATCCGTCGCTGCAATCGGATCTCGGCGAGACGCTCGGGCGGCTTCCGCGGTTTCACGGCGAGGCGCTGAAGATCCTCGACGGCCTCGCGCAGCGCGATCTGCTCGGGAGCGCGCAAGGGTACGCGGCGCTCGCGCGACTCCGCGCGGCGGCGGGTGACAAGGCCGGGCGCGACACAGCAGCGGCGCGATGCCAGGCGATGACGCAGACGCCGGCGATCTGCGCGGTCCCGAACAGCTGACGATGTCGACGCGGCGCGCGGTGGTGTCGGCAGCGATCGTGCTCGCCCTCGTCGCGTCGCTCTCCGACTGCAAGAAGAAGCCAAAGGCGAATCCCTTCGACGTCCCCGCTCTCGTCGCACCGCGCGGCGACTTCGAGCGAGGGCACGCGCTCGTCGCAGAGTTCGAGTGCAATCGGTGTCACGACGACGCAGGGCTCGCGGCGGCGCCGATCGAGAAGCATTGCGTGCACTGCCATCAGGAGATCATGGCGGGGACGTACGACGCGCCGAAGGTGACGCTCGCGAAGTGGCAGAAGATCATCGTCGATCTCCGCGACGCGCCGTCGCTCGGCGAGACGTCGGCGCGGCTTCGGCGCGGTTGGATCGAGAAGTTCTTGCTCGATCCGCACGACCTGCGTCCGCACCTCTCCGCGACGATGCCGCGCCTCGCGATCACGCAGCAGCAGGCGCGCGACATCGCGACCTACTTCGCGAGCGAGGACGAAGCGCCGGTCGCGCTCGGCGCGCTCGACGAGGTGCGCGGCAAGGTGCTCTTCGCCGCGAAGGGATGCGCGACGTGCCACGCGTTCGGCGGCGCGCCCGCCGCGACGGCGATGCCGATCCCGGTGCCCGTCGCGAACCTCGCGCGCGCGATGGCGCTCGCGCCTGATCTGCGACACACGCGAGATCGCTTCCGCCGCGACAACCTCGCCGCGTGGATCGCCGACCCGAGCTCGATCAAGCCCGACACGACGATGCCGACGATCCCGATGACACGAGACGAAGCGCGCACGCTCGCGGCGTACGTCGTGCGCGTTGCGATCGCGCCGATCGCGCCC
>JAYVXB010000787.1:0-3100 GCA_043785585.1 Deltaproteobacteria bacterium
CCGCTGCCGTCGATGGCGCTCGCGATCTGGGGCAACCCGATCCTCTACGCGAAGGCGCCGACGGCAGCGCCGTACAACGTTCTGTGGATCGTCGTCGACGCGCTCCGTCCCGACGTCATCGCGAGCCTCCACGACGACGACGACGACGCACGCAAGCAGGCCGCGAAGTATCCGCCGCTCGATGCGCAGCTGCCGAAGATCCCGGGCCTCACGCCGAACATCGACGACATCGCGATGCACGGCACGCGCTTCGTGCGCGCGTACTCGGCGGGCGCGTGGACGCGGCCGGGGACGCTCTCGATGCTCGCGGGGATGCGATCGAGCGAGCTCGGCGTCGACACGTTCAACTGGGTGCTCACGCCCGAAGCGATTCGTCGGTACTACGCGTCGGATCCGCCGCTCTTGCCGCTGCTCCTTCGCAAGAACGGCGTCTACACGACCGCGTTCGTGAACAACTTCTTCATGACCGGCTACGCGTCCGTCGGCACCGACTTCGGCTTCGAGCGCTTCGACGACAACCGCTACCGGACGCGCGACACCGCGGAGATCACTGCGCACGCCGTAGATTGGCTGAAAGCGAACGCGGGCAAGCGCTTCATGCTCTTCGCGAACTACAACTCGCCGCACGATCCGTACGATCCGCCGCAAGAGTTTCGAAAGCGCGTGCCGCCGCCGCCAGCCGGTCCGAAGGATCCGCCGATCCGTCTCTACATGGCGGAGGCCGCGAAGGACGACGAGGCGATCGGCGTGCTCATGAAGACGCTGGACGATCTGGGCATTCGCAAGAACACGATCATCGTGGTGACCGCGGATCACGGCGAGACGCTGTCGATGGCGCACGCGGGGATCTCGTCGATGGATGGACAGAGCCACGTGCGGTACCACCACGCCGTCAGCTGCTTCGAAGAGACGACGAAGGTGCCGATCATCATCAGTCTGCCGGGGATGGCGGACGGCGGGCGGATCGTGCGCGAGCGCGTGCGGAACATCGATATCGTGCCGACGATCCTGGAGATGGAAGGGATCGAGGCGAACCCGAAGATCACCGGCAAGTCGCTGATGCCGCTGATTCGTGGCGACAAGGAAGCGGACGAGCGCGTCGTCGTGAGCGAGGGGCGATCGATGCGCGCGATCATCGCGGGGAAATGGCGGCTGCTCGTGCGCGACAAAGAAGCGCAGTTCGTCGCGGGGTACGGCGGGCCGATTTACGAAGAGCTGTTCGACCTCGAGGAAGATCCGGGAGAGCGGCACAGCCTGGTGAAGGAGCGACCGGAGATCGTCGCCGAGATGAAGGCGCGTCTCGCGGCGGCGTTGAAGAACGTGCCGATGGCGGGGACGGCGGCGTCGCTCGCGGACGAAAAGGGGGACAAGCCGACGTTGCATCTTCGCTTCGCGGGAGGTGGGAAGACGCATCGCGTGTCGGGCACGATCGTCGTCGGCGATCCTCGTCGTGGGCTCGCTCCGCCGCCGCAGCCTCCGACGATCGGCGTCGAGCCGATCGGCGTCGCGAAGGAGTCGTTTCGGATCGACGGGCAGCGGATCGAGATCGCGCTGATGACGGTGAACGAGTTTCCGATCGGTTACGACGTGAAGATCGATCCGCCCGGAATGCAGGTGACGTGGGAGCTCTTCTTGGACGATCAGCCGTGGCCGGCGAGCGCGATCTTCTCCGGCCCGTTCGGGCTCGTCGCGACCGCCGCGGTGCTCGGCATCGTGAGCGACGAGGCGCGCGCCGAGGCGTACTCGCCGCAGCTCCCGGAGATCGATCCGCTCCGCGATCTCGGGATGTTCGTGACGCGCGACCGAAGAGGCGAGACGCAGGTCGTCGCGGGCGGGATGAACGGCGACGGAGCGAAGGAGATGAATCGGTTGCTGAAGGAGTGGGGATACGCGCATGGGGATGGGGAGAAGAAGAAGTAGGGACGTGTGCCGCGCGCTTCGGCCCGCCGTTTGCTCTACCCGTTCGCATGCACCGTCGCCGTTCCCGCCTTGCCCGTGTTTTTTACGCGGTTCGGCTTTTCGCGTGGATCGCGAGGAGGGGGTCTTCGGCGATCCAGCCGGACGAAGCGACGATGCGGTGACGGGCTCCAGGTTGGAGATTAGGGTCAACGATCACCGTTGGGTTCCCCCCTGGTCTTCAACCTCGAGCCTGTCACCTGGTCACGCGCCGCGAGGTTTCGTGAGTGAAACTTTGCTCGCGCGGCTCTAGTCTCCGCGCGCCCCATGCGCCTCGCGAGCCTGCTCGGCCCCGACATCAAGCAGGTCCTCAAAGAGGATCCGGATCAGGTGCGCGCGCTCTTCGACGAGATCCACGCCGAGGATCTCGCCGACATCATTTCCGAGCTCGAGCCCGACGAGGCTGCGGCGCTGCTCGAGCGACTCCCGGCCGAAGAGGCCGCGGACATCTTCGAGCGCCTCGAAGATCACGAGCAAGAGAACCTCGTTCTGTCGATGCCTCCGGAGTCGGTCGCGCACATCGCGAGCGAGATGGAGACCGATGAGCGCGCCGACTTGTTCAGCGCGCTCTCGGACGAGGTCGGCGACAAGCTCCTCGCGACGCTGCAGAAGGTCGATCCCGAAGCGGCGGAAGAGGTCCGCGAGATCGAGAAGTGGCCGGACACCGCGGCCGGTCACTTGATGACGACGTCGTACGTGACGGTGTCGCCGAAGATGACGGTCGCGGCCGCGCTCGCCGCCGTGCGCACGCGCGCGAAGGAGAACGACGAGTTCGTTTACAACGCGTACGTGCTCGACGGCGAGACGCTCGTCGGCGTGACTTCGGTGCGCGATCTGATCGTTCACGAGCCGGGCGACAAGATCGACGACATCATGCGCACGAACATCATCAGCGCGCTGCCGACGCTCGACCAAGAGGACGTCGCGCGCAAGATGGCGAAGTACGATTTGAACGCGATGCCGGTCGTCGACGAGAATGGGCACATCCTCGGCGTCATCACCGTCGACGACGTGATCGACGTCCTCGTCCGCGAGCAGACGGAAGACGTGCAGAGGATCGGCGGCGTCGAGCCGCTCGAGGTGTCGTACTTCCAGACGAGCTTCGTCTCGTTCGTCAAGAAGCGCGCGATCTGGCTCATCGTCC
>JAYVXB010000788.1:0-28298 GCA_043785585.1 Deltaproteobacteria bacterium
GGCGAATACCACCGCCTCGGCGACGCGATCGCGCGACGCGCGGACGTGCGTCTCGTCGGCGCGACCAACCGTGATCTCCTCGACATGAAGCACGACGTCATCGCGCGCTTCGCCGAGCGCGTCGAGCTCCCGTCGCTCGCGGCGCGCCGCGAAGACATCCCGCTCTTCGTCCGCCACTTCGCGCTCAAGTACGCGATGGAGATGCCGGAGACCGCGGCGCGGTTCGTGCGGCGCGGGCAGGACGGTCGCGATCACGTGAGCGTCGCGCCGGAGCTCATCGCGATCCTCGTGCGGCGCGAATACCGTGGCAACGTCCGCGATCTCGATCGGCTCGTGTGGGAAGCGATCAAGGCGTCGAAGGGGACGACGATCGGCGTCCCGGAGCTCTTGCGCGAAGAGCCGCAGACACGAGGCGTGAGCGTCAAGGGCCACGACGCGCTTCAGGCAGAAGCGGGTCCCACGGAGGCTGCGACGGCGGGGTACCTTCGGCAACGCACGGAGCGCGGATCACTTCGCCGGTGGCGCATCAACGCAGCTCATCGATTGGCACGTGCAACGACAGCGTGGCACCCCAAACCAACGCGGCCGAAAAGCCTCGGTGATGATCGCCCTCGGGCGCCGTCGCGCTGAACGCCGCGCCGAGGAGCTTCATGTACACGCCGACCGCGACGGACGGCGCGAGCGGGAAGTCGAGGCCGGTACCCATGCCGATCGTCGGCGCAAACCGGTCGCGCCGCTGTTCCGAACCGTCGTGGACGCTCCGTGTCCGCATGACGCCGAGCGCGACGTCTTGCCACCAGTCGATCCCACGTGGCACGACGATGTGATGACGGAGGTCGCCGCCGACGCGCGCGGCCGAGTCTTCGCGCCAACCGCACACGCCGTCTTGGCACGCGCCCTCCGCCGGTGCTGGATGCCTGCGAAGGTCCCCATGGAGAAGTCTCGCGTCGCGCGATAGCGGAGGGAAATGACGCCGCCCCAATCGCCGGCGCCGTCGGCGAACACGAGGACCTCCGGCGCGAGCGTCACCGTCGGACCCGAGGTCACGCGCGCCCGCAGCGTCGGCGCTTCCTCTGCATGCGCGATCGGCGCGGCGAGGGCCGCGGCGAGCGCGGCGATCAGGGGTAGCCGCATCCGGTGAAGAAATGCACCGCTCGTGCCGCAAGCGGAGCGCGCGGAGAGTTGAGCTGCCGTCGTTTCCCTGACGCGCGAACCGTGAGCATCCTAGCGGCGTGCTCCGCCCGGCGCCGAGTCGTCGCTCGCGAGCGCCGTGAGCAAGCTGCCGTTCACCCGTGAGTGCATGCGCGAAGCCGTGACCACTTCGTGGATGGCACCGACGACGAGCTTCGGTGCGTCCCACTGGATGAAGTGCCGGCTGTTCGGCGCGACGACGTGCGCCGAGTTCGTCGAGAGCTTGGGCAGCTCGGACTGCAGCTCTTGCCACACGCGGAGCATCGTCGCGGCGAGCTCCGGCGACGTCGACGGTGGCGCGTCGTCCTTGCCGCGTGTGAGCACCACGAGCGGCTTGTCGCCGAGAGAGCGGCTCGATGTGCGCATCTCCACGGCGCCGGCGACGAACGTGTCGAAGTCGAGGCCTTCGTGGAGCTTCAGCATCCCGGCGCGCGCCGCAGCGAGCTCCGCCTCGGGCATGAGTGACCATGTCCTCAGCGGATCCACGGTCGCGTCGACCAACACCATTCCTGCGACATCGCTTTCGTGCTCGCTGGCGAAGAGCCGCACGTTGATGCCGCCCATCGAGTGACCGACGAGGACGTACGGTCCCTCGAGACCTGCGATTTCGAGGAGCGAGTGAAGCTCGCGCGCCATCTGGCGATTGGTGTGCGGGCGAGGCGGCGCGCCGTGGCTGTAGCCCATGCCCGCGCGGTCGTACGCGCAAGCGCGCGTCAGGCGTCCGACCTCTGGAAGCACTTCGTTCCAGACGCTGCCGTCGCCTCCCAGTCCGGCGTCGAGCACCACCGTCGGTGCCCCCACGCCGACGCAATGGATGTGGAGTGAGAGGTTGGCGCCGATCGCGACCATCCCATCGGTGACGGTCGTGCGTGGACTCGGCCTCGGAGCGGGAAGTGCTGGCGCGACGTTCGCCGTTGCGCACGCCGCGTTGAGAGCGACGGCAAGCGGAGCGAGGCGAGTCCAGATCGACATGGTTCCTTTCGGACGGCGTGCGCGGCTCTAGCAGCGAGGCATCCTATGTCATTCCGCGCCGCATCGACGTCGACTCGGGGAAACCCCGCACCGTTGAAGGATAGCCGGCAGCTGCCGCGAGCACTCCGAGCACTTCGAGCACTTCGAGCAGTCGTCGAACGCGCACGCGTGACGAGACTTCGCGCGCTTACACCACGCACGCCCCTGGCCCATCGCTTGCGATAGGCCGGCGCGCGACGCGACGAGGGAGAACGTTCTCCCTCCCGCCTCGGAGCGTTGTCCCTTCGAAGGGGCAGCGTTCCGGATCGGGAAGGGGAGCGTTCAGGCTCGCGAGGGGGACGGTTCTCCCTCGCGGTCCGAAACGCTCGCCCCCTCGAGGGCAGATCGTTCTCGATCGCGCTCCGCAACGTTCCCCCTCGAGAGGGAGAACGTCCCCACCCGGACGTCGGAACGCTCCCCCTTCGAAGGGAGAACGCGCCGACGCCGGCATCATCACGCGCCGACTCGGAAAGGAGAAGCAGCCGACCCAGCTACCGCAACGATCTTACCGGCCGAGGAGAACGCTCCGAGGTCGCAATCCAAACGATTCAACCAACATTCCACAAGGACATCGATCATGACTGCCAAGAAGAAGACCAAGAAGAACACGACCAAGAAGAACACCCCGAAGGTCACGATGCGCGTCTCGCAGAGCGCCGTCGCGAACCGTGCGATCCACAACATCGAGCTCCTCTACAAGAAGATGGGCCTCAATCCCCTGTCGACCGTCCCCGACAAGCAGCGTCTCTTGGGGACGGCGTCGGTGCCGACGATGCTCATCGAGGAGGTCGCGTCGACGGTGGACCACCACGGCGGGCTCGTCGGAATGCAGTTCGACTCCGAGAAGGCGCGCCAGGCGCTCGCGTTCGCAGCGGCGTTCGAGCCCGTCGCGACGAAGGCGCACGCGTTCTCGCAGCGCGTGCGCGACGCGATCGTCGCGGCGAAAGGGGAGGCGGGGGCGTCGGCGCTCGCCGTCTATGCCTCGATGAAGGGCGTCGTCCGTCGCCCCGAGGGGGCACCGCTTCGTGACTCGTTCATCAAGATGACCGCGATCATGAAGACGCGTCGCAAGGTGGGCGCGGCGAAGGCCGCTGCGGCGGTGGCCAAAGCGGCGACGAAGGCGGCGACGGCGCCGAGCACGACGCCGGCGCCCGCATCGCTGACGCTCGCGGCGCACGCGGCGCACGCGGCGCCGGTGGCGAACGGCGCGGCCAAACCGACGACGGGCACGACGGTCGTCATCACCCCGCCCGACGCGAATGCCACGGCGTAGGCCGCCTGCTGAACGCTGCTCGCTCCCGCGCGGAGGGGGCAGCGTTCGCACTTTCTTTGACGGAGATTCCCATGTTCGACATGCAAGTAGAGGCAGAGAGAAGTCGTCAATCGTTCGCGCGCGCCGTCCTGCGCGGCGC
Organism: Deltaproteobacteria bacterium; assembly: GCA_043785585.1. Lineage (GTDB taxonomy): Bacteria > Myxococcota_A > Polyangia > Polyangiales > Polyangiaceae > JBBQXV01. The sequence goes on from JAYVXB010000788.1 coordinate 3,615, forward strand.
GAATGGGTCTTTCGATATCGGCGCTGCCGGCGCGGGCATCGGCGGCTTCAGCACGCATGGCGAGATGATGATCTGGTGCTTCAAGCGCGCGCTTCCCTGAGCCGCGTCGCTCGTTCGCGCTGCGCTCCGCGATAGGCTAGCGAAGAGCATCTCGCGCGTCCGTGCCGAGATCGACGCGCATCTCAGCGTCTCGTCGTCGCCGAAGTACCCTGCGCTCACAGTCACCTTGCGAGGCGTCGGGTTCTTCGACTTCAACCACGGTCAAACCGGGGTGGCGCCGAACGCGATCGAATTGCATCCGATTCTCGAGATCTGCTTCGGCGCGGGTTGCACGCCGAGCTGATCGTGCGGGCTCGTCTTCGGCTGCAACTCCGCGCCGATTCGCAAAAGGCACGCGCGCGGATGGCGACGCTTCACGAGCTCTCACCGCGCATGGACGGCATGAACGTGCGCACGCTCGAACGAATAGATGACGCCGACCCCCGCGCGCCACCGGTCCTCCTGCGCCGGGGAGCGATAGTCCTGCACGAACGGCAGCGAGACGTACGTGAAGAAACGCGTGTGCTCTGCGGGCGCCCAGACGACGGTGGGGCTCGCGAACACTTCCCATCCGCCGCTCGCGGTCACTGCACTGCCCCCGAGGACGTCTCGCTCGTGGATCTCCGCGGCGATCCCTAGCTGAAAGCTGATGAGGCGCGACGGCTCGTCGACCGGCGTGTACCCAAAGCCGACGCCCACGAGCGCGTTGTTCCCCTTCTTCGAGCCGGCATCATCGGCGGCGTTGACGCGGTAGTAGCCGAGGCCGATCGCCGCGAACTGGCTCCACTCGAAGCCGAGCATGCCGGCAGAGATCGCGTTGAACGGCCCCTTCAGCGGCGCGTAGTCTTTGTCGCCGGTCGGCGGCTCGAGCGCGGCGCTGAGGAGCGCGAAGTTTCCGTCCTTGCCCGTCGCGCGGTTGAGGCCCGTGAAGTCGAATCGGTACGCGGTCGCGATGAGCACGTTCTCGCGCGCGAAGCATCCGCTGCACGAGCTGAACGGCCCGTTGCGAAGCCCAACGGGAGAGCGCGCGACATCGGTCGTAAACGGGACCACGAGCGTGAGCGACCACGGGACGTGGTCGAGCGGCGTCACGCCCGCGCTCAGAATCCACGTCGTCTCGCGCTCGAGAAGCGAGCCCGTTCCCATCACGCGCGTGTGCGACTGGAGGCTCACGAACGCGCGCGACTCGACCGCGAGCGACGACTGCGGACCGAAGAGCGCCTCGTGGTGCGCGCGCGCTGGCGCGGAATGGATGAGCGTCGGCACGGCGAGCGATAGGCCGAGCGCCCATCGAATGGATCGGGACATCGAGCCTCCGTCGGTTGCGTCGTATACCCTATGGGGGTACGGTGCGCAAACGAGGCTCCTTCATGCACACGGTTCGAGAGCGCGAAAAGCTGATTCACCGAGTTCGCCGAATCCGAGGGCAGGTGGAGGCGGTCGAGAAGGCCATCGCGAACGAGGAGGAGTGCGCGAAGGTCCTGCTGACGGTCGCCGCGTGCCGCGGCGCGCTGACGTCGCTGACGTCCGAGATGCTCGAAGACTTCATCCGCTTCCACGTCGCCGATCCCGGAGCGAAGCCCAATTCGAAGCGCGCGCGCGCGGCCGAAGAGCTCGTCGAAATGGTTCGCGCGTACCTGAAGTGAGGGGAGCACCCATGGACACTCGCGGGTCACCTCCAGTCGTTTCGCTCGCAGACGCCGCGGACGCGCGGCTTCCGCTCGAACCCAAGCCGGCCCGGCACCCGGAAAGCGAGCACGACGACGGTCACGAAGAGCACGGCGTCGACCGTCTCGATCTCCTGCGGATCGCGCTCGTCGCGATCGCCGTCGGCCTGAGCTGGTCGGGCGTATGGCGCCACCTCGTCGCCTTCGACGCCGTCGCTCTCGTGGCGACCGTCGTCGGCGGCTACCCGATCTTCCGCGAGGCGCTCTCCGCGCTCTGGGCTCGTCGGATGACGATGGAGCTGTCGATGACGATCGCGCTCGCGTCGGCGCTCGCGATCAGCGAGTTCTTCACCGCGCTCGTGATCGTCCTCTTCGTGCTCATCGCAGAGGTTCTCGAGCACCTGACCGTTGGGCGGGGCAGGAAGGCCATCAAGGATCTGCTCGACTACCTGCCCCGCAGCGTGCTCGTGCGACGGGCGGACGCGATCGAGGATGTCGCCGCGAGCGTCGTCGCGGTGGGCGACGTCGTGGTGGTCAAGCCGGGCGGGCGCATCCCGGTCGATGGCGTGGTGGTCACGGGCCACTCGTTCGTCGATCAGGCGACGATCACGGGCGAATCGATGCCCATCGAGAAGGTACCCGGCTCTCGCGTGTTCGCCGGGACGATCAACCAATCCGGCGCTCTCGACGTGAAGACGACAGGAATCGGGCGCGAGACGGCGTTCGCGAAGATCATCGAAGCCGTCGAGCACGCGGAGCGATCGCGCGCCCCCATCCAAAAGACCGCCGACCGCCTCGCGGGCTACCTCGTGTACTTCGCGATCGGCGCGGCGCTCCTCACGTTTGTCGTGACGCGCGACATTCGGTCGACGATCTCCGTGGTGATTGTCGCCGGCGCGTGCGGGATCGCGGCCGGGACGCCGCTCGCCATCCTCGGCGCGATCGGACGCGCGGCCCGCCAGGGTGCGATCGTCAAGGGCGGCCTCTACCTCGAAGCGCTCGGACACGTGGACACGGTCGTCCTCGACAAGACGGGCACGCTGACGCTGGGGAATCCCGAGGTCGTGGGCGTGCATCCGGTCGCAGGTGTGTCGCCGGATCTATTGCTCGAGACCGCGGCGATCGCCGAACGGCCATCGGAGCATCCGCTGGGGAAGGCCATCCTCAAGAAAGCAGCGCTCGCAGCGCTCTCGCCGGCGGAACCCGAGCGCTTCGACTACACGCCAGGCAAGGGCATCGTCTGCGTCTCGGGTGGGGAGACGATCGCGGCGGGCAGCCGCGCGCTGCTCGAAGAGCTCGGCATCGCCGTCGACGGGGTCGATGCGACCACAGCGAGCGTGCTCGTCGCGCGCGGCGGTCGCTTTCTCGGTGCGCTCGAAATCAAAGACGTCGTGCGACCCGAGGCCGGCGCTGCCATCGCGGCCCTCAAGCGCATGGGGTTGCGCACCGTGCTGCTCACGGGCGACAGCGCCGACGTCGCGAGCCTCGTCGCGGCGGAGCTAAAGGTCGACGAGCACTTCGCAGAGATGCTTCCCGATCAGAAGCTCGAGAAGGTGAAGGCGCTGCAGAGCGCCGGACGGAAGGTCGCCATGGTCGGTGACGGCGTCAACGACGCGCCCGCGCTCGCGCAGGCGGATGTGGGAATCGCGATGGGCTCGGGAACCGACGTCGCGCGCGAATCTGCCGACGTCGTGCTCCTCGGGAACGACTTGCTCAAGCTGGTCGAGGCGCTGCGCGTGGCGCGCCGCTGCCGACGCATCATCCAGCAGAACTTCGTCGGCACTTTGCTCGTCGACGGCGCCGGCGTCCTCCTCGCGGCGTTCGGCGTTCTGAATCCGCTCGTCGCGGCGTTCATTCACGTCACGTCGGAGCTCGTGTTCATCTTGAACTCCGCCAGACTGTTGCCCGGATCGCGCGGCGCCGCCAAGCCCTGAGCCATCTTCACACCACATCCTCAGGGGCGAGACTGCACGGCCCAGCGCTCGTCGCGCGCTCGACTTGAAGGCTAGGGTGGCCGATGCCGAAGTCCTCGTGGAGCGGGCGCGCGTTCATCTCTCGCGCGTCTTCTCGTGCAGGCCAAGGCGGACCTGATGAAATCCCAGCTTCGCGGGGACTTCGAAGACTGCTCGATTCGTTTGAGGACGCGTGCCTTCAGCAAGGAGCTCCCCCCGCAGCGTCGAGCACGACACGCACCTTGCGGGCGAGCGTATCGGGGGTAATCGGCTTTTGCAGAAACGCGACCGTCGAATCCTGGATTCCGTGACGCATGACTGCGTCGTCCGTGTACCCCGACATGTAGAGCACTTTCATCTCCGGATGGATGGACACGAGCCGCTCGGCCAACTGCCGGCCGCTCATCCGAGGCATCACGACGTCGGTCAAGAGGAGGTCGATCTTCGCGACGTGCTGCTCACAAAGCAGCAATGCCTCTCCGCCGTTCTCCGCTTCGAGGACGTTGTATCCATACTTGCGGAGGATCGCGCACGCCACGCCTCGAACGCGCTCTTCGTCCTCGACGAGGAGGATGGTCTCTGCGCCGCGGAGCGCTTGTGCGGCGAGCGGCGCGATCGACGTGGTGGCATGCAGCGCGCGGTCGACTCGGGGGAAATGGATGGTGAACGTCGTACCCACGCCGAGCTCGCTGCTCACCCCCAGCGATCCTCCACTCTGCTGGACGATGCCAAAGACGGTCGCGAGGCCGAGCCCTGTCCCTTTTCCGGCTGCCTTCGTCGTGAAGAACGGCTCGAAGATGCGCGCCTGCGTTGCCGCGGTCATTCCGGCGCCGGTGTCGCTGACCGCCAACATGACGTGAGGCCCGGGCGTGATGCCCGCGTGCGCGTCGGCGTACGCATGATCGAGAAAGACGTTCGCCGTCTCGATCGTCAGCTTGCCGCCCTGAGGCATGGCGTCGCGCGCATTGACCACGAGGTTCATGATGACCTGTTCGACCTGGCGAGGATCGACCAAGACCCTTCCGATGGCGGATCCCGTCGTCGTGGTCAGCGCGACATCTTCGCCGATGAGCCGCCTCAGCATCTTGTCCATGCCGATGACGATCGCGTGGAGCTCGACGACTTCGGGCTGCAACGTCTGCTGGCGGCTGAACGCGAGGAGCTGACGGGTGAGATCGGCCGCGCGCAACCCAGCCCCGTGGATCTCCTCGAGATCGGCACGCAAGGGATCGCCTTCCACCAGCCCATCGGCGAGAAGCTCGCTGTAGCTGAGGATGACGGAGAGCAGGTTGTTGAAGTCGTGGGCGACTCCGCCGGCGAGACCGCCGACGGCTTCCATCTTCTGCGACTGACGGAGTTGCTCTTCGCTTCGGCGGAGCGCCTCCTCCGACTGCTTCCGCGCGGTGATGTCTTCGATGACCGAGATGAAGTGGCGGGCCTTTCCGTCCGCGTCGCGATGGATCGACGTCTTGAGCCTCGCGACGACGAAGCTGCCGTCGTTCCGGCGGTATTGCTTCTCCTCGACCACGTGGCGATCCAATGTTCCGGCCACCATCTGTCTCCATGCGTCGACTTCGTCGTTGGTCGCTTCCGACCTAGCGAGATCGCGCGTGGAACGACCTTGAAGATCGTCGCGGGAGTACCCCAGAAGATCGCAGATCCGCTGATTGACTCGCAGCCATCGCCCGTCGAGACCGACGTGGACGATTCCGACGGGCGCCTCGTCGAACGTCGACCGGTAGAGCCGCTCGCTGGCGACGAGGTCGGCCGTCCGCGAGCCCACCTCGCCTTCGAGCGTCTTTCGGTGCTGGTCACGGAGGTCGCCGTACGCCTTCAGCCGAAGGTGGTTCCGTACGCGCATATGCAGCTCGATGCGGTCCACGGGTTTCGTCAGAAAGTCCTCGGCACCCGCGGTGAGCGCCCGGATCCTCGCGTCCTGGTGATCGACGGCCGTGATCATGATGACCGGAATGTTCTGTGTCGCGGGGTCGCGCTTCACTCGCGCGGTCACCTCGAAGCCATCGATGCCGGGCATCATTGCGTCGAGCAGGATGAGGTCCGGTGCCTCCGCCGCGACCGACGCCAGCGCCCGCTCGCCGCTGTCGGCTTGCGTGACGAGGTAGCCTTCGAACGAGAGCATGACCTCGAGCAACTCTCGGTTGCTACGGAGGTCATCGACGACGAGGATGCGTGCACGTCGGGATCTCGCGTCGGCGTGAACGCTCGTGCCGAACGGCTCGCTGCTCGATGGAGGGCCGATCGATGGAGGAGAGGCAGAGCCCCTACCGCCAGCCTCGGACATTGGTCTTCGCGCGCGATCCCGCGCGTTGCTTTCGTCCACGCTCCCTCCTCGTGCGGCGCCCCAAGCCCCGCCCTCTCTCGCACTGCCGGGCACGGATGCGCGCGACCGAACGCAACGAGCGCTGCAAGATCGTCACCGGCGCTCGGCCGTCCCTATGCTCGATGGAAGCGCGACCTCCTCCTCTCGACCGAGTCGCTGCGTGCGAGGCGGAACGCGACGTCGATGCACGACTGTCTCGTTCCTGGCTTTCTGCCAATGTGGCGGGAGACGCGACGTCGATGCGATCGTCGGTCCCGCCGCTCCGCGCTTCCTCAGTCGCGACGACTCGGTCGACGCGATCGCGTCCTGCCGCGGCTGCGAGGTTTCGCCGCCGCTTCCGAATGCGCGTGCGTCGCCCCGTTGCCCACGCCCGTAATGATCTCGATCCCGCCGTGGGTCACGCCGCGCGTCGCGATGAGCCGCTCCGCGACCGAACGGAGCTCGTCGGATCGGCCGCGCATGACGATGACCTCGAGGCACTGGTTGTGGTCGAGGTGCACATGCAAGGTGGATCGCACCTTGTCGCCGAGATCGTGCTGGATCTCGGTGAGCTTCTCGGTGAGATCGCGGACGTGGTGATCGTAGACGAGGGTGAGCGCCGCCACGGCGGGGACACCGCGACCGACCTCGGAGCGCACGATCTCGGCGCGCACCAAGTCGCGGAGCACCTCGGAGCGCGTCACGCCGCGCGCTTCGACGAGCGAGTCGAGCTTCGTGAGGAGCGCGTCCTCCATGGCGATGCCGAAGCGGACGAGGGATGACTTCATGCGCGCGTACTCTACGCTACGCGGCGCCGCGAATCATCGACAGCAAGATGCGTCGCGCGGCTCACCCTTCATGCCCCGATCACCGCGCGACCATCGCGTGCACGATCGGCCAACCCCATACGAAGCCGAGGATGAGGGAGAACGCGCCCGTGGCGCCGAGCAGGATCGTGGCGCCGTAGCGCGTGCGCATCGCGCGAGCGAGAGGGACGCCGGCGAAGCCCGCGAGCAAGGCCATCCCGATCATCGCGCCGACGCCGTAGAGGAGCATGAAGAGCAGCCCCGACGCCGCGGACGGATGGCTCGCCGCGACCACCGCGGTCAACGCGCCGCTGCCCGCGAGCCCGTGCACCACACCGATGAGCAGCGGGCGACGCGCCAACGTCCAGCCTCGGACGTGCAGGTGATCGGCCGCGGGCGCGCCGTGCACGTGGGCGCGCGCGCCGTGGTGATGACGCGCGGGGACCATGTTCCGGCCGGCGCGCGCCGCCTGTCGCAGCGCGCGCACGCCGAGCGCGATCAGCATCGCGGCGACGACGAGCTCGAAGCCGTGCGCGACCCGCTCGGGCATCTTTTGGCGCAGCACGAACAGGACTCCGCCTACGGCGAGGAGCATGAACGCGTGGCCGGCGCCCCACATCGCCGCGAAGAAGAGGCTCGTGCGGGCCGACCGCTGCTCCGCGACCATCGTCGACACCGCGGCGAGATGGTCCGGCTCGACGGCGTGGCGCAGGCCCTGCGCGAGGCCGAGGAACCACCCCATCAGCAGCGACGTCATGCCGTCGTCGTAGCACGAACGATGGCGTCAGTAGCACCTTTGTCCGCGCGCTCAGAACGTCGACATGTAGTGCTCACGAACCGCGTAGCCCGATCCCGGCACGCGCGACGAGGTCACGTCGACGGCGTAGTCGCGGAAGCGGTACTCGAGCGTCGCCGTGCTCCCGACGAGCACGAACGAGCCCGCCGCCTTGTGGGGCGAACCGAGATCCTTCGCGAGCTCCGTCTCGGAGCGCGCCGCGATTCTCGAAGCGTCGTCCGCGTCGCGGTGCGAATAGAGCGTCGTCACGGCGACGAGCGGGCCTTGCGGCGAGAACCCGAAGGAGAGCTCGGCGAGCGAGCCGTCGGACGGAGGGCGTCCGAGCGCGACCGATGGCACGTCCACGCACTTCACCAGCGTACCGTCACGCTCTGCCGTGCACTCGACGCCGACCTTCTTCTCCCATGCGCGAACGTCGGCGAGGCTCGTCGTGTCGAGCAGAAACCCGAGCGCCGGTCGCGCCGGGGCCGGATCCGTCCCGCGATCCTTCGCGACGGCCGCACGGCGCACGGCGTCGACCTGTGCGGCATCGGCGCGACCCATCGGACAACCCGCGACGCCGGCGAGCTGCATGAGGAGCGGGTGGCCAGCCTTCGTGTGAAGGAAGCCGATGAAGGCCGTCGCGACGACGAGGAACGCGCCGAGCCCTATGCCCAATCGTTTCAGTCGCGAAGCGCGCCTCGATCGTCCCGGACGAACGGTCGCGCTGAATTGGGACTCTGTTGCGGTCGACGCCATCGTGATCCTCCGTTCGTCGACTCTACGCGCCTCCCGTCGGCTCGGATCGCTCGAGGCGGAACGCCACGTAGCGCGCGTGCGGTGCCACGAGTTTTCAGATTCGTGCCGCGCGCGCGATCCGACACGCGGAGTCGGCGCGTACTGCTCACGGAGAGGTCGGAGAAACGTCATGGAGGTCCACGATGCGTCAGAATATCGCAGTAGGTGTCTTTCTAGGTTTGGCTGGATTGACCGCGGCACTCGGGTCCGTCGGCGCAGGCTGCAGCGACAGCTCGTCGACTGCCGGTAGCGGCACCAGCACCCTGTACACACGTCTCGGCGGTCACGCCGGGATCCGCTCCGCCATCAACTCGATCGTCGCAGCCGAGCTGAAGGATCCGGAGATCGCCGCGTTCTTCGGTAACACCGGCACCCCGGGGCACCCCACCGCGGATCAGATCGAGGAGTGCTTCACGAACCTTCTCGGCAAGGCGGCCGGCGGTCCGGAGCAGTACCCGACCACCGCAAACGGTTTCACGTGCCGCGACATGCACTCCTCGCACGTCGGCCTGCACATCCCGGGCTCGTCGTTCGACAAGTTCGTCATGATCGCGGCCGGCGTGCTCAAAGGCGCGGGCGTCGCGGACGCGGACATCACGACCATCGGCGGCGTGCTCAACGGAACCAAGACCGACATCGTCGATCCGGCTGCCGGGGGCGACGGAGGCGCGAACACACTCTATTCACGACTCGGTGGACACTCCGGGATCCGCACCGCGATCAACGCCGTCGTCGCGAAGGAGCTGATGGACCCGGAGATCGCCGCGTTCTTCGGCGCCACCGGAACGCAGGGACATCCAACCGCCGATCAGATCGAGGAGTGCTTCACGAATCTCCTCGGCAAGGCCGCCGGCGGCCCCGAGCAATACCCGACGACGGCGAACGGGTTCACGTGCCGCGACATGCACTCGTCGCACGTCGGCCTGCACATCCCAGGCTCGACGTTCGACAAGTTCGTCGTGATCGCCGCGGGCGTGCTGAAGAGCGCTGGCGTTGCCGACGCGGACATCACGACGATCGGCGGCGTGCTCAACGGAACCAAGACCGACATCGTCGATCCCAACGCGGACGCGGGACCGGGCTGAGTATCTCGACGCAACCGAGACGAAACTGCCCAGCGCATGCGCACGGCCACGGCGTGGCCGTCGCGCGGCGCCGGGGAAGTAGCGTGCCCGAAGAACGGCCGTCGTGGCGGCATCGGCGAAAGCGTCGCCCGCGCGCTTCCGCCTGCGCCGGCGAATCGATAGCACGAGGTTTTCAAATCGTGTTACTCAGCCTCGTCCACTCCGCAGCCTCCGCCGTTCGACACGACCTCGGGAGAAGAAATGCGTGCGTCGCATACGAGTGCCTTCGTCTTCGGTGCGACCGCGCTCGCCGCAATGCTCTTCGCGCCGGGAGCCGCGGCTCAAAACGACCCCACCGGCGCGAATGTCCCGCGCGGTGACGCGCCTGGGGGCGATGTCACGCCTCCGACGCTGAAGTCGCGGGTCGAAGCGCCGTACCCTCCGGAGGCTCTGCGAGATCGCGCGGAAGGGGCCGTCGGCGTCGAGGTCGACATCGACGAGAACGGCAACGTCGTCGGCGCGCGCGTCGTCGCGCCCGCGGGCCGCGGCTTCGACGAAGCGGCGCTCGCGGCGGTGCGTCAGTTCAAGTTTGAACCGGCGAAGCAGGGCGGGAAGGCGATTCGCTCGACGGTGCAGATCGCGTACGAGTTTCATCTTCCTCCCATCGCACCCGCTGCGCCGACCGCGCCGACGCCAGCGCCCGCACCGGCGGCGCCGACCACGCCGGTGCAGACCGGCGCCAACCAGACGACGCTCGTCCTCGCGCAGCGACCCATCAGCGCCGCGTCGTCGTTCGCGGTACGCGATCGCGAGTTCCAACTGCGTCCGATCGGTAGCGTGCAAGACATCCTGCGCGTCACTCCGGGCCTCGTGATGGTTCAACACTCGGGCGGCGGAAAAGCGAATCAGTATTTCCTCCGCGGCTTCGACGCCGACCACGGGACGGATCTGGCGCTGTCGATCGATGGCATTCCGATCAACATGGTGTCGCACGCGCACGGCCAGGGGTACGCCGACACGAACTTCATCATTCCCGAGGTGGTCGAGCGCGTCGAGGTCACGAAGGGCCCGTACTTCGCGAACCAGGGCGACTTCGCGACGTCGGGCGCCGTCAACATGGTGTCGCGCGACTCGTTCGAGCACAGCTCGATCGGCTTTGGCATGAGCGGCTCGCCTGGGCACGGCGCCCTCGGGTACCGCGGGCTTCTCATCGCAAGCCCGCACTTCGAAGGAATGAAGGCGACGTTCGCGGCCGAGATCGGTCGCTCGAACGGACCGTTCGACAACCCGGAGAACTGGGACAAGTACAAGCTCTTCAACAAGCTCACCTTCGCGATCACCCCGACGTCGTCGCTCACGATCGGGCAGATGAGCTACGGCGGGAGCTGGCACGGATCGGGTCAGATTCCCTCGCGCGCCGTCGAGCGAGGAATCATCTCGCGATTCGGATCGATCGATCCCGACGAGGGCGGCTACACGACGCGCCATCAGCTCTTCGTGCAGTACAAGATACGACCGACCGAGAACAGCGAGATGAAAGCGCTCGCGTTCATTGGCAAGTACGAGTTCAATCTCTTCTCGAACTTCACGCTGTTCCTGCGCGATCCGAACAACGGCGACGAGATCGAGCAGGTCGATCGACGGTCGTTCTACGGCGGCAATGTCAGCTACCGCATCGTCCACGAGGTCGCGAACGTGCGATTCGATACGACGATCGGCGCCTCCGTGCGCAGCGACGACATCCACAATCAGCTTTGGAATACGGTGCACCGCAAGCAGATCGGCGAAGTGCGCGATACGAATGTCCACGAGACGCTCATTGGCATCTACGCGAACGAAGAGATTACCCCGTTCAAGTGGATGCGGATGAACGTCGGTGGCCGCGCGGATTCGATGGCGCTCGCGGTCGACAACAATCTCCCCTCCGCCGATCCTACCGCCACCAAAAGCGGCATCGGCGGAGCGCACCAGTTCAGCCCGAAGGCGAACTTCGTGGTGTCGCCGATTCAAGCCGAGCAGGCGCAGCTCGACGTCTACGTGAACTACGGGCACGGCTTTCACTCGAACGACGTACGCGGCGCCTTCGCGATTCCGTCCGTCACGCCGATCACGCGCGCGATCGGATCGGAGATAGGCTCGCGTGCGCGGCTCTGGAATCGCTGGGACCTCGCGGCGGCGCTCTGGCAGCTCGATCTCGCGAACGAGACCGTCTGGAACGGCGACGACGGGACCACCGGGGTGAACGGCGCGACCCACCGCGAAGGCGTCGAGATCGAGACTCGTTACGAGATCACGCCGTGGCTCGCGGCGGACCTCGATCTCACGTTCACGAAGTCGAAGTTCAGCAGCGATCGCGAGAACGGCGGCGGCCTCGCGCTCGCTCCGAAGCAAACATGGTCCGGCGGAGTCTCCGCCCGCCACGAGGTCGGGCCCGGAATCGCGCGCGCGGGCTTCCGCTTCTACGGAATCGGCGACCGACCTGCGTCGGATGACGGCGTCATCGTCGCGCCGGGGTTCACCCTCTTCGACCTTCATGCCGGGTTCCGGCATCGTCGCTTCGATATCGCGCTCGACGTCGAGAACCTCTTCAATGGCAACTACCGCTCGGCGCAGTTCAACACGACGTCGCGCCTGCGCGGCGAACCGGCGATCGGCAACGCCGTACCCGGCGGCTTCTCGTGCGGCTCGAACAGCCGTCTCGCGGGGAGCCCGGGAGGCGGCGCCGCAAACGGGCGCTTCTACGGCTGCGAGGGGGTCGACTTCACGCCCTCGTATCCGATCACGGCGCGCGTCACCGCCACTGTCTATATCGACTGATGGGAATGACCATGAAAGCCTTCGCTCCGATGTTCGCGCTGGTCGTGACGACGCTCCTCGCGACGACGGGCTGCGAGACAGAAACGCCGACGAACGCGGTCGTTGCGGACAGCTACCCTGCGGTTGCGGACGGTGGCGATCCGTCGACGCGGGTGACGGTTTACAAGGTCTGGTGGGTGACGACGTCGTTCCTCGATCCGGTCGCGCCCGGCGCGGAGTCCGACGCGCAGCGCACAGTGCCCGCGGCGGACTACGCGTACGCGCTCCTCGCTCCCGGCTGGGACCCGACGAGCAGCACATCGCCGACGGTCCTGATTCCGCTGCGCTCTGCAGGCAAGCTGAGCGTGAACCGCGGCGACACGTTGCGTATCGACGTCTCCGACGCGACGTTCGTCGGCAACTGCGCGGGCGGCAAGCCTCTGTCGCAGGACGACGCCGACTTCATCACGCAGAGCATCTTTCCCGGCGACTTCGCGGCCGTCCGCTACGACGCGAAGTCGTGCACGGCGACTGCGCTGCCGCCCGATGGCGGCGTGGACGGCGGACCGGGATGACGCTTGCGCGTCGCCGTGAGCACGTCACGCATCCATGACGCCGCGTCACGGCAAGACGAAGATCGCCCCATACATCTCTGCACTGTGCGTCGCGCATTCGAAGCCGAAGAAGCCCGCATTCGGGAAGACGACGGCGCGTTCGGTACCGGCAGGCGTCGGATCGACGAGGATGGGGCTCGGCGCGTCGCCGCCGGCTGGCTCGAGCGGGTGGTAACGGAAGTCGCCGCGCCAGGTGATGGTCTGGCCGACCGAGATCTTTATGCATCGCGGCGAGTACTGCACGGCGTTCGGATCGTAAGGGAACGTGATGACGCGCGGGTCGGCGGGGGCACGGTGATCGTTCATCGTGAAGTCGTACGGCGTGCAGTCGTTGTAGTTCGTGTGATCGTCGTACGGATCGATCAACACGTCGGTCGAGACGACGACGTCACCGGCCATCGAGGCATCGTTCGGCGCGCCGACGCCGTCGTCGGCTGCGTCGCCAACGGCAGCGGCGTCTGGGGCCGAGGATGGCGCGTTCTCGGATGAGCATGCCGCCGTGGAGAGAGCGAGAAGAGTGCCGACCATGAGCGACGCGCGCATCTCGAGAGTCTAGCTGCTCTTGCTTGAACCTGCCGCGCGACGAGACCCCCGAGGACGGACTACGCTCACGCGATCCTCGTATGCACTCGCCCTCCTCCGCACCGTCGCCGCACTCGCTCTCGCTCGAAGACATTCGCGACGCGTGGCCCATCCTCGCGAACGAAGAGCGGCAGCACGCGTTTCGTATGCTCTCGCCCGTCGATGCCGAGGCGTACTTCCTGTCGCTCAGTGCGCGCGACCAATCGGCGCTGCTTCTGGCCCTTCCGCCGGAGCAACGCCGCCTCTGGATTCGTCTGCTGCCGCCGGACGATGCCGCCGATCTCGTGCAGGTCGCGGCCCCGACGGAGCGCGATGGGCTCCTCGCGCTTCTCGACGAGCCGACGCGCAAAGAAGTGACCGCGCTCCTCGCGTACGCCGAAGACGCCGCCGGTGGCTTGATGAATCCGCGCTTCGTCCGTGCGAGACCGGACATGACCGCGGACGAGGCGATCGCGTACGTGCGCAAGCAGGCGCGCGCGCGTGTCGCGACGATGCACTACGTCTACGTCCTCGATGCCGAGCAGCGTCTGCTCGGCGCCGTCTCGTTCCGCGAGCTCTTTGCCGCCGGCGGTGCGACGAAGGTGAGCGACATCATGCACCGCGACGTCGCTCGGCTCGACGCGAAGACCGATCAGGAGGTCGTCGCTCGCACGTTCGAGCACCACGATCTCCACGCGATGCCCGTCGTCGACGACGGTGGGCGCATGGTCGGTGTGGTCACGGTCGACGATCTAATCGACGTCGTTCGCGAGGCCGCGACCGAGGACATCCAGAAGATGGGCGGCGGCGAGGCGCTCGACGGCCCGTACCTCGCGACCGCGTTCGGCGCGATGGTGAAGAAGCGCGCGGGCTGGCTCTCCGCGCTCTTCCTCGGCGAGATGCTCACCGCGACGGCGATGGGCCACTTCGAGGACGAGATCGCCAAGGCCGTCGTCCTCGCGCTCTTCGTGCCGCTCATCATCTCGAGCGGCGGCAACTCGGGCTCGCAGGCGACGACGATCGTCATCCGCGCGATGGCGCTTGGCGAGGTGCGGCTGCGCGATTGGTGGCGCGTCGCGCGGCGCGAGGTGCTCGCCGGCGTGACGCTCGGGACGGTGCTCGGCGTGATCGGCGTCGCGCGGATCGCGGTTTGGGAGGTCGCCTTCCACACGTACGGCGCGCACTGGCTCGCCATCGCGCTCACCGTCGGGACGAGCCTCGTCGGCGTGGTCACGTTCGGAACGCTCGCCGGATCGATGCTCCCGTTCATCTTGCGCCGGCTCGGCTTCGACCCCGCGAGCGCATCGGCGCCGTTCGTCGCGACGCTCGTCGACGTGACGGGGCTCGTCATCTACTTCACGGTCGCGAGCGTCATTCTGCGCGGCGCGATGCTTTAGTCGAGGCGCGCTATTGTCCCAACCCGTGAGAACGATAGCTCCGCCCCGGTTCGTCGACACCGGGGCGCGCGCGCGCGTCGGTGTTCTTGTGCTCGCGTTCGTCAGCGGCGCGTGCGGATCGCGAACGGGGCTCGAGGGGCTCACGGTCGACGCGATACCGGACGCGGGCGTCGACGCGCCGCTGGTCCCGAAGACGTGCACGCCCGATGGGCTGCGGCGCGTGCTGACCGCGGGGCTCGCGTCGCCGGCGCGCATGGCAGTGAACGGCGGCGAGGTCTTCGTGACGCTCGCGGGGAGCGGCGACGGCCGCGTGGTGCGCGTCGCTACGAAGGACGGGACGGCGGACGAGATCGCGCGCGGGCAAAATGGCCCCATCGACATCGTCGCGGAGCGCGACAACGTCTTCTGGTTGAACGCGGGCGAAGGCGCGCTGCACGCCTATGCGCGCAGCTTCGGAACGCAGCGTGTCGTCGACGACATGCTCGGCGTGACGCTGCAAGGGCTCGCCGTCGACCTCGCTTTCCTCTACGTGGGCAACACCAACGGACCGATCCGGAAGATCCCGAAGTCGCCGGTCGAGCGACGAGACATCGTTCTCGTTCCGTCCGTGCAGGGCACGCCGGCGATCGCGACCGATGACGATCGCGTCTACTACCTCGACGCGTCGAGCCTCGGGTTGCGATCGGTCGACAAGCTGGGCAACGCCCCACGGACGCACACGGGCGGACCGGGGGGAGCGCTCGCGGTCGATGGAGGCGCCATGTTTTCGGTGGCGACCGACGGAACGCGCGCGACGATCCGCTCGCAGCCGACGAGCGGTGGCCGCCCGACGACGGTCGTGACGTCGTCCGGCGACATCATCGAGCGCCTGGTCGTCGACGCCGACCGCGTGTACTTCACCGAAGGGATCACCATGGCCAACGGGGTGCGCTGGAGCGTGCGCGCCGTGCCGAGGGTCGGCGGACCGCCGGTGACGCTCGCGGACGACACCGGACCGATCGCGGACATCGGCGTGGACGACGTGTGCGCGTATTGGGTCGAGCGCGGTGCGGGGGCGTCGCTCGTGCGCGTTCCGAAGGTGCCGAACGGTCACTGACGTCGGCTCTACAGCGTCTGCTCGAACGACACGTACAAGCCAATCGCCGCCCGCCTCCGCGCGACTCCGTCCGCATCGACGTACTGCCGCGTCCCGCGCGACAACGGCACGCCGACGTCGACCGACAAGAGCGACGGCTGCACGCCCGCCCACTCGAAGAACGCGCGCAGCCCGCCGCCGACTTCGGCGTACGGATGCTCCAGCAGATCGCTCGCCGTCGTTCGCGACGACAGAAATCC
The DNA here is from genome assembly GCA_043785585.1 of Deltaproteobacteria bacterium. GTDB lineage: Bacteria > Myxococcota_A > Polyangia > Polyangiales > Polyangiaceae > JBBQXV01. The sequence continues at coordinate 19,739 of JAYVXB010000788.1, forward strand.
TCCGGCGACGAACGGGACGAGCTCGAGCGCCTTGAACCACGTCAGCTGCGCGACGCTCACGTACTCGCCGCGGAGCACCGTGAATCGCTCTTCGAGGATCGCGTACGTGTCCGAGCACCCGAGGAGCTCGTCCGCCGCGTAGCCGCGCAACAGCTGCCGCCCGCTGAGGCCTTGGAGCTGCGTCGGCAACGCCGGGCACCGCGTGACGCCGCCGCCGCCGACGAGCGCGACGACGTGCAGCGGATGCGGCCACCACAGCTTCTCTCCGCGCACCGACATCGCGAGCGTCGGCTGCACGTCGCCCCCGCGCTTCACGAGCCCCGCGTCGAACGTGCTCCCCGGTTGCGCGTCGTCCTGCCGCGCGACGCCGGCCGCGACCGCCGCGCTCACGCCGAAGCCCCCCTTCGGATCGACCGTTTGCCGCCGCGTGTCCCACGACACGCCGGCGCCGACGTCGATCTCCGTCACGGGCACGCGGCTGCCGCCGAATCCGTTCGCGGACCGGAGCGTCGACAAGCTCACCGACCACGAGCCGAAGGTGCTGTTCGCGTCGCGAAGCGCGCCGATCCCGTGGATGTACCGCACGCGCCCGCTCAGGCCGCGCGCCGTCGTCGACACGTTGATTCCGTACGCCTCGCGCACGTCGTAGAGACGCTTCACGACGAAATCGAGGTTCGCGTCGGGGCGCGCTTCGGTCACGGCGACGCTCAGCGCGAAGCTGTTGAAGATCGGCGGACGCCACGAGTGATCGACCTCGTCGTCGAAGCGCGGGTGATTGCTCTCGAGCGCCAGGTCCTCTTGCAGGCGTCGCTCGGGATCGATCGTCGCGTCGTCGAGCGGCGCGTCCGACTCCCACGCCACTTCGCCGCGCGCGCCCGGCGCATCCCACGTTCGTCGCGCCCTCGTCCCCGCGTCGTCGACGAGCTCGACCTCGACCGGCTCGCGCACCCACGTGTCGCCGCGTCGCTCGATCACGACCACGTGACGAATGCGCCCGCCGACGCGCTCCTCGCGTCGCGAGACGATTCCGTACGCGAGCGTTCGGTGCGCGGACCACTGGCGGAAGAACGCATCGAGCGACGCGCCGTACGCGCGTTCCGTCGCCGCACGCCACGCGACGCCGCGCTCGATGTGCTCGCGTGCCGCGCGCGCGAAGGCGTCGGTCCCCATGCGATCGCGGAGCTTCTCGAGCAAGAAGCGCCCGAACGGCATCGTCGTCCGCGCGCGCTCGGCGCCGTCGCGATCCGGATCGTCCTCTTCGATGTCGTGGAAGTACTCCGCGCGAAACGCGATCTTCGGCGCGTAGAGGAGCTGGTCGACCGAGGGATGAAACCCCGCGAATCCGAGGAGATCCTTCGGCGACTCGCGGCGATCCGAGTCCGCGAGGCGCGCGAGATCGACGACGAGGGCGCCGTCGATGTCCGCAGAGACCGACGCCGCGAGCGTCGCGTCCGCGCTCGCGCGAACGTGCGGGAGGAGCAGCGACGCAAAGACGCGACGCGCGATCCCGTCCGCGTGAAAGCGGAGCACGCGATCGATTGGAAGAATTCGAAACGCGTGATCACTGACCGCGACGACGCCCGGAAGATTCACCGCGAGCCGCTGCCGCTCGGGAATCTCGACGACGACGACCGACGTCGCCATCGCGCGCGTCGCGGGCTCCTCCGCCGCCGCGAAGCCGAGCCTTCGCAAGAACCCGACCGATCGCCGCACCGCGCGCGTGACGAGCGACGTCGTGTCGGTGTCCCACGGATCGCTCGACGTGAATCCTTCGGGCGTCGGCGGTGCATCGCCCACGCGCGGCGTTCGGCCCGTGACCACGTTCACGTCCACGCCTTGCATCACCTCGTGCACCGTCACCGCGTTCGGCATCACGAAGAGCGGCGCGTGCGTCACGCGGCGCTGCGTGAGCTCCGCCGTCGTTCCAGCGTGCGCTCCGGCTGCCGACACGAGCGTCCCGTCGTCCCAGGTGACGCGCAGCCGATGTGTCCCTTCCGCGGGCGTCGCGTCGCGCCCCACGACGACGAGCGGGTACCACGGATCGCCGAGCATCAACGCGCCCTCCGCGTGACCGAGCGTCCCGTACCTCTTCGGCGTGACGAGCGTTCCGCGTACGCGAAGCGACACCGGCTCGCGCGCCGATGCGCACACCGTGATCGCGATGTCGCGCCCACGCACGGGATCGGCGTGCTCGACCTGCCGCACGATCTCCGCGTCGCACCCCTCTACGCGCACCTCGAGATCGCCGAAGCCGCCACGCGACACGCCGGAAGGGAAGAGGCGCTCGACGGTGATTTCGTCGTACGACGGCGGGAGCTCATGCGCGCGATCGGCGTACAGCCAAAGCGTCACACGCCGCACCCCCGCGTCGTCGCGCGTCATGAGGGACGCGTCGAGTGTGACGCGCTCGTCGAAGCGCACATCGCCACGCTCGCGCCCGATCGAAGCGCCGATCTCGTAGTCGATCCGCGCGACTTGCGGCGTTTCGGCGACCGACGCGCGCGCGTCACGCACCCCAGCGAAGAGCGCGAAGACGATCGCGACGCAGAGAGCTAGGCGAAGGAGCGTCCGATGTGGCAGAAGAATGGAGTGGCCTGAGAACGGCGTCTGGCACGTCTGGCTCTTCGCGCTCATCATGGCGGCGCTCGCTCCGTGGTGCGTGCAACTGTTCGCGCGTGCGATAGCGCGGCGCGTCCGACGTGAGACCGACGCGACGATCGCGCGTGCGCTCTCCGAGAGTCGAGAGCATCAATCCACGACGAGCGACGTCGAACGTGTCGAAGGACGGGAGGGTTGATCCTTTCGCGTGAAGCCTTACTGGTATGGGGAGTGCAACTCTCTTTTTCGAAGCGCTCGTTCGCGTGCGCAGGCGCTGCGCTCGCACCTTTCGCATCGCAAAAGTAGCGTCTCCCCATCGCCCCTTCGTATGGTGAATCGGGAGACGAAGGCGAGGTAAAACACGATGGCACGGCTGTTCGGAATGATCGGAAATCGCCCGGATCTCGGTCCGCGCGCGCTCGCGTTCGAAGCAGAGCCGCTACGCGCTCGTGCGAAGGGGCAGCCGCTGGGCTGGGGTCTCGGTTTCTACCAAGGCGGCGAGGTGCTCATGCGCCGCCGTCCGATCGACGATCGTCCGGACATCGACGTGGCGAAGCTCGCGACCGACGTGCGCGCGGATCTCGTGGTCGGCCACGTTCGCAGCGCGACCGTCGGCGGCCTTCGCACGGAGAACACGCACCCGTTCCGTTACCGCCAGTGGCTCTTCGTGCAGACGGGGACGGTCGGCGAGTTCGACCAAGTGCGCGAGCGGCTGCTCGGCAGCGTCCCCGAATTCTTGCGCGGAGGCATCCGCGGCGAGACCGACGCCGAGCTCGTCTTCCACGTCTTCCTCTCGTTTCTCCACGACGCCGGTCGCCTCGACAACGGGCTCGCCGACGCCGGGCCCGTGCGCGAAGCGCTGCGCTCGAGCATCGCGGTCGTCGACGGGATGACGGCCGAGGTCGGCGCGCCGCCGGCGAGCCTGAATCTCCTCGCGACGAACGGCGACTTCCTCGTTGCCGTCCACCGCGCGGCCGAACCGACCGGCGAGATGCGCTACCGCATCTTCAGTGGAAAGAGCGACGCCGAGCTCCTCATCGGAGACGATCCGCAGCTTCGTCGCAAGACGCCCGAGCTCGCAGGGATGCACTTCGGGATCATCGCGAGCGACTTCGACGATCCGCCTCCGCCGCGCTGGAAGCCGGTCGCGCAACATGCGATCGTCACGATGACGCGTGGCCAAGATCCGCAAATCGAAAAGCTCTAAAGGGCGCGCGTTCGCGATCGTCGCGTCGATCGCGTTCGCGGCGTTCGTTGCGTGTACCGAGACGCCGCCCGTCGTCCCGACCGTCGCGGAGCTTCCGGACGCGTCGCGCCGCCCCGACGGCGTGATGATCGATCCGCCCGCCGCGATGCCGACCACGACGGTTCGCGCCAACGCGCGCAACGGCGTCGTGGCGCTTCGCGAGCCACCCGGTTCCGAGGCGGTGCGCGAGGTCGTGATGGCGCTCATCCACGCCTTCGAGCGCGAGGACTACGCGACGCTCGAGTCGCTGCTCACGACCGATGCGACGGGGATCGAAGGCCGAGGCTCGCGCGCGCTCCTCTTGAGCCAGTGGCGCGCGCGCATGCAGCAGCTCGAGTACGGGCGCCTCGCGGGGATGGAGATCGTACGTCCGGAGAAAATTCAACGCTTCGAGTACGACGAGCTCGGCGGCCAAGACGAGCTCTCGCGCCCCGCCGAGATGAAGCCCGACGACGTCTTCGCGCGCGTCCCCGTCGAAGTGCCGCGCATCGGCCCGGACAAGTTCTTCGGCGAGACGATCTTGTTGGTGCTCCGCCGCGTCGAGGGGCGATTCAAGATCGCGGCGTACGGCGAGGCCGACGGGCGTTAGCTCAGTCCCGGTATTCCTCGACGCTGATCGCGTACCTTTTCATCCAGCGATGGACCTGCATTCGCTCTTTGCCGAGCTCGCGTCCCACGGCCGCGACGTTTCCGCGATGACGAACGAGGAGCTCGCGTAGCTCCGCCTCCGTCGGCGGCGGCCTGCGGCTCGACGAGATCGGCACCGGTCCGAGCGATCCCGGCGATCCCGACGAGACCGGCGGCGGCAGCATGCTCGGGACGTCGGAGCGCGGGCGAACGCCGTACGTCTTCATGAGATCGCCGATCGCGTCCGGGAGCTGCGGCGTGTCGAGCACGTCGCGCTCGGTGAGCGCGACCGCGCGCTTGATGCAGCTCTCGAGCTCGCGCACGTTGAACGGCCAGTCGTGATGGAGCAGCGCGACGAAGAACGAAAAGCTGAAGGCGAGGTTCGGCTTGCCGTAGCGCGCGGTGAACAAGCGCGCGAGCTGGTAGATGTCCTCTTTGCGCTCGCGGAGAGGCGGGAGCTTCACCGCGTGCTCGTTCAATCGCGCGAAGAGATCGCCGCGGAACTTCTGCTCGCGCACGTACGTGAAGAGATCGCGGTGCGTCGCGCAGACGACGCGGATGTTCACGTGCTCGGGCGTCGTGCCGCCGAGAGGGAAGACCTCGCGCGATTGGAGCACGCGGAGGAGCTTGGACTGCGCTTCGAGCGGCATGTCGCCGATCTCGTCGAGGAAGAGCGTGCCGCCGTCGGCCATCTTGATGAGGCCGGGCTTGTCGCGATCCGCGCCGGAGAACGCGCCGCGGCGGTAGCCGAAGAGCTCGCTCTCGAGGAGGTTGTGCGGGATGGCCGCGCAGTTGATCGCTTGAAACGATCCGCGACGCCCCGATGCGCGGTGCAGCTCGCGCGCCGCGACCTCTTTGCCGGTGCCGGTCTCGCCGAGGATCACGCACGACAGCTCCGTCGACGCGATTCGCTCGAGGTCGGCCGCGATCGTGTCCATCTGGCAACCGCCGACGAGCTCGCGAATGATTCGCGCGCGACGGCCGCCCGCGGTCACGCCGTCGAGGCGGTACGGCACGTAGCGCTCCGAGCCACTCTCGACGAACTTGAAGATCGCGTCGCCGACGCGGATCTCGTGGAGGTGCTCGAGCTCGAGCTCGCCGTTGACGAACGCACCGTCGACCATCGTCCCGTTGCGGCTGCCAAGGTCCGTCAGGATCCATCGCGTGCCTCGGTACGAGATGCGCGCGTGCTGGCGGCTCACCGCCTGCTCCGGCACGCACACCGGGTTGCTCGCGTCACGACCGATGATGAGCGCCGCCGCGTCGAAGACGTACGCCGCCTGAAACTGCTCCAGGTTCGGCGCATAGAGGAGCACCAGCCCGGGCTTGGTCGTCCCCTCCGGGCTGCCGCTCGGCCCTGCGGCCGGCTCGCTCTCCGCCCCGCCGTACGACGACGAGGTCCCCGTCCGGTGCTTGGTCATCCGTGGCCATCGTACCACTCGGCGCGGCGCGTCTTACTGCAAGAAGAGCGGAGCGCTTCCTAGGGGTAGCGCGCGGGATCGACGCCGAATTGCGCGCAGATCGCCGCGAGGACCTCGTCGGTCCGCCGCGCGTTCTCTTCGAGCGTGCCGATCGTCTCGATGACGAAGTCGGCGACGCGTGTCTTGTCGATCCCGGGCATCTGCGATCGGATGCGCGCGATGGCGTCCTCGCGCGACGCCGCGTCACGTGTGCTGAGGCGCGCCATCTGCACCTCGACCGGCGCCACCACGACGACGAGCGGCCGAAACGCATCGGCCATCCCGTTCTCGACGATGAGCGCCGCCTCGTAGCAGACGAGCGGCTCGCCGCGCGCGCCGTGCTCCGCCGCGCGCTCCATCCCGAGCGCGCCGATGAGCGGATGCAAGATCGCGTTGAGGCTGCGGCGCTTCACGGGATCCGCGAACACGATCGACGCGAGCGCCTTGCGATCGAGGCCGCCGTCCGCGCCGAGGATCGCGTCGCCGAACTCCGCGACGACCGCCCCGAGCCCCGCGCTGCCCGGCGTGACCACCTCGCGCGCAAGCAGATCCGCGTCGATCACCGGCACCCCGCGCTTTCGAAGGCGCGAGGCGACGGTGCTCTTTCCCGAAGCGATCCCCCCTGTGAGTCCGAAGACGTGCATGCGATCGCTCAGTGCTTGCACCACTGCGCCGGCAACGTCGGCTGGGTACCGTTCGCGACGCCTTGCAGCGCCGTGTGATCGACGAACTGATGGTTCGTGTAGTTCCACGGCGGCACCGCGGCGCTCGTCTTCGAGTCGACGCAGAGCGACAGCGATCCGTCGCGCCCCGGATCGGCGTTGTGCGACGGGATCGTCGCGACGTCGCACGACGTGATCTGCCCGCCGCTCACGTGCGCGACGATCGTTCCGACCGTCCACTCGTCGCCGCTGATGTCGTTGCCCGGCGCGGTGAGCACCGGGAAGTTCGTCCCGCCGACCGGATCGTACCCGACCGAGATGACGCGTTGCCCGTTGCAGTAGAGGTTGACGTGGCTCTTCGCGCTCGAAGATCCCATGCCGTTTCCGTAGTGGTTTACGCCGACGACGAACGCGTCGCCGTCCGCAGGGTTGTCGATGTTGATGTTCTCGGGTCCGCAGAAGCTCAAGTCCGTCGGATCGTCGATCGACTGCGTGCAGCTGATGTTGTCTTTGTCGAGGCGCGGGTTGGTGCACGGCGCACCCGCCGTCCGCTTCGACGACCACCCGATGCACGACGACTGCGGCGAGTCGCTGTATCCCCACGCCGGAACGCCGAAGTCACGGCAGCCCGACGAGCCCGAGTACCAGCAGTCCTGGTACTTGCCGCCCGTGCCGGCGCACGTCGTCTCCCAGCCTTTGGCCGCGCATCCCGACACGCCTTGCAGACGCGCCACGTGCAGATCGATGTCGTTGCCGCCGCCGTTCTGCCCGCCCTGCGTGTCCCAGCAGAGCTCGGCGCGGATGCCGGGCGCGCGCACTTGCACCTTCTGCGTGCAGACGTAGTGCTTGCCGAACACGTCGAATTCGCCCTGCACGATGTAGTCGCCGCTGAGCCCGAACGCCGGATAGATCTGCCCGCCCGCGACGCCATTTCCGTAGTTCGCAGCCTGCACCGAAATGAGCTTCTCGGCCGGCGCCGAGACGTAGCGCGCCGGGTTCGCGTTCGGATCGAACTTCACCGGCGTACACACCCCCTTGCGCGCGTTCGCCGTCGTCGACACCGTGTTGTTGTAGATTGCATACGTTGGGTGCGGCAGGACGTTGTCGCAGTCGCCGCCGATGACGGTCCACGTCCAGTTCGTCGCCTGCGCGCGCCCACCGGGGCTCACCCACAGCGAGCCGTCGATGATCTTGATCGCCGCCGGGTCCGGGTAGGGCGCCTCGACGATCGGCATCGTGGGGCAGGTGACCTCTGCTCCCATGCACTGGCAGTCCTGCACGTCGCTGTTCTGATCGACGCCGTCGCAGTTGTAATCGCCCGGCGCGCAGATGTCGTGCGCGTACGGCGGCTGCGCGCCGCGGCAGGTGCCCGACCACTTCGGGAACTCCGTCCCCGCGCAGTCGAGCGATCCCTTCGAGTACAGCGTGCACCATCCGACAGGCACGTGCGTCCCGGGATCCGCCTGCGTCGCCGGCGTGAGGTAGCAGTCTTTCGTCTGCCCGTTGCCAGGGCACGCGCAGCCTTCGTCGACGAGGCCGTCGCAGTCGTCGTCGAATCCGTTGCCGGCCGCGTTGTTCTTCAGCGCTGCCACGACGCCTTGCGAGACGAGCCACGTGTCGGTCGCGCCGTCGCACTCGTTCGCCGTGCGCGGCGCGCACTTTTGCGGGAGTCGCGGCGCGCCTGCGTCGCCGGGGCGGCACTGGCCGTCGGTGTTCACGTCGGGCGCGCCGTCGTTGAACAGGTTGCCGTCGTTCGGGCCGCTGTCCTGCGCGCCCGAGTCGCCGATGAGGACGACGTCGTCGGTGCTTCCGTCGTCGCCTCCCGTGCCGTCGTCGCCGCCGTCGCTCGTCGATGCGTCGGTGTCGTCGAAGTTCGAGGAATGACTCGAGCCCGAGCAAGCCGCGACCGCGACCCCTCCGACAAAGAGCGGAACCGCGATGCGGACGAGGCCGCGCGTCCACGAACA